>CANQBJ010000003.1 GCA_947589665.1 uncultured Clostridia bacterium | reverse complement strand
ACGCACAGAGACTTTATTCACTTAAAGCTACATATCTCGGACGTATTGGTAATCTTATAGGCCAGGCCAAGGCTGACCATAAAAACGGAATGGGCAAAAAAGAACTCATATCCAAATATCTTGGTACTGCGGCTTCTCTTGAGAGTGAAGCAGATTCCCAAGTGAACGCATTGTTATCCGAGCTTACACAGAAGCTTAATTCCATAGGCGCAGATACAAGTATCGTAAATACTATGCGAAGTGCCTATGAGAATGAAAAAAGCTTAAAAAAATCATATTATTTAAGCTTATACAATAATAAGAAATAATAGGAGGAAAATTATTATGAAAAAACTTTTAAGCTTTACTGCTATTGTTTTAGCAATGGCAATGACTACTACTTCTGCTTTCGCAGCTGTTGGAAGAGGTAGCGGTGATGTTGACGGTGCTGCTGGTGTAACAGCAAACGATGTTGAAAAAATCTTAAGCGGTTCTGAAGCAGCAAATCAAGCAGGTAATGTTGACGGCGAGATACTTTCCGAAAGTGAAAGAGCAGACGCAGCAGATGCAGCATTATTAATGAGACAGATACTTATGCCTAATACTGTTACAGAAGGTGTTGCAGTAAGAGCATATACTTCTACACCTATTTTACAGTCTCCTGTTAAATATGGTTTTAAGGATGTAGCAACTACTCCTGCACCTAATGGTCTTGTAGAGGTTACTGGCACTATCAATTCTAAGATCAAGGATGTTACCGATGAACTTACAGGTAAGGCTTTCGCTTCAAGAGCAAGTCAGATATCAGATTCAGTCAACAGAATTAAATTTACGTCACGTGCAGGCGAACAGGTTGCTATTTATACGGCAAAGGGCTGGTCAAGACTTGAATATGCTCTTGAGCCTATTTACAGAGCTCATCCTGAAAGAAAGACTGCTTTAGATGCTATTAAGGGCATAATCGTTAATGAAACACCTGTTTCTCTTACAGAAGAAACTCTTACTACTATCAGAGATAAGTCTTATGATGTATTCCCAACTGACGTTACAGCTGATGAGGTCAAGGAAGCTGCAAAGAGATCATTAGAAATTTTAGGCCAGAAGGGCGGATTCGAAATTGAATCTAAAGTTTATACTGGTAAGATTGATGATGCTGCAATAGACACTATAGTTGATGCAGTTTACACAGCAGGCTTAAATAATTATGTTGAGAAGACTGTAAATGATTTACAGAGTGTATTCGGCGACAAGGTTACTGTTACATTTACAAATAATGCAGGTACTGCTAAAACATTTACAATCGAAATTTATGAGAACGCTTCATATAAGTAATTTATAAGCAACCATAAATATTTATTTTAATAAAAAATGCAAAAAGAGATTGTCCTTGTGGCAATCTCTTTTGCAGTAATACACAGGAGGATATTATATGAAATTAAAGAGTTTATTAGGAGCAGCCATAGTTGCTGTTTGCTGTATATCCGGTGCAGCTTTAGTATCTGCCGCAGAGGAAACAGTCAGCTTTTCCGATGTAAACTACAGCAGCGATACAGGCGCCGCTATTAAGAAAATGGCAGACGCAGGCTATTTAAAGGGTTATCCCGATGGTACATTCAAGCCCGATGCAACTATTACAAGAGCAGAGCTTACGACTGTATTCAACAGAGTATTTGGCTACGAAGATGTAAAGGAAGGTATAGTTGATTTTGCAGATAATTCCAATCCTAATGCATGGTACTACAATGCAGTAAGGATCGCTCAGAGCAACGGCTATATAAACGGCTTTGAGGACAATACATTCAGACCTCAGAACAACTTTACAAGAGAGCAGACATGCGTTGTTATAGCTCTTGCGGCAAAGCTTGAAAATAAGGAAATACAGCCCGAAATACTTGATGCCGTATCACCATGGGCTTTACAGTATGTCGATGCTGTTATAAACAACGATATTATGCCTTTGGAGGCAGGCTTATTCAGAGCTAAGGACAATATTACAAGAGGCGAGGTATGTAAGGCTCTTGTTAATTTTGCAGCCGATAAGGAAGCTTTAACAGAGACTACAACAAAGTCTGTTGAAGCTACAACAAAGACGGGCAGTACAGACAAAACCACAGAGACCACTACTAAGAAAACATCATCTTCAGGTGGCGGCGGTGGAAGCAGCTCAAGCGGCAGTTCAGGAAGCAGCTCAAGCGGTTCAAGTGGATCATCATCTTCAGCAACTACTACGGAAGCTACAACAGAGGCTACCACAGAAGTTCAGAACAGCGGCGATATCACACTTACTGACGCTCAGATGTCAGCACTTGATAATGTTATCAGAACTACAAAAAATGTTGTTATTTTAAGATTAAATAACGAAAATCTCAAAGATATTGCCAGATTTGTTCTTAATGCAATGGAAAGTTATTATGCAGATCCAAGCTATGATATAGTTTCAGACGGTCAGACTGTAAGAAATATGTATAACGATTTATCACCCGATGATAGGAGCGAATTCCAAAGAGTTGTTACAGCAAGCTATGATATGGCAGATGTAAATGAACTTTTAGATGTATTTGGTCCGTTATTAGGAATTTAATATGACTAAGCTTAAATATATATTTTTGCTTCTGACTTTTGCATGCGTTGGCTTTATTTTGATAAATTCTTCTATGGACGCAGAGCAGTCTTCAGGATTGAGCTTTGCACTGGTTGAATTTATAAACGATCTCTTCAATATAAATATAACCGAGGGATTTATAAGAAAGCTTGCTCATTTTACAGAATTTGCAGGACTGGGATATCTGTTGACATCTGATTTCTGTTTCTTTGGCTGTGATATAAAAAAATGCTGGTATAATATAGCATTTATTGGACTCCTGACAGCCTGTATTGATGAGACCATACAGATGTTCCCTATAGGACGTAACAGCGCAGTAACAGATATCTGGATAGATTTTGCAGGAGTATGCTGCGCAGTTGCGGTTACTCATATATTGTATAAGTGTATAAATATAAAGAAGTGGCTTCATTAAAAAGCCACTTCTCTGCGTGTCGATAAAATCGACACGCTTGAAAGAAATGCATTTAGGCATTTCTTTCAGTTAGCTAAGGTAGGAACCAGCCGTGTTTTCCGCAATTTAGGCACAAGTGCCTAAATTACAGAAAAGTTCCTGTCCTCAGGCGGGCAAAGCTCGCCTTGCGGATTAAAGTCTGCGACCCGGTTGCATGGCGAGCAGCATTACGAAGTAATGCGACCAGCGCTTTTTTGCAAACTGTTCTTTACTTGAAATTCATATTTTTTGTCAAAATATTGTTTTTCGACAGTCTAAGAAGTGGCTTCATTAAAAAGCCACTTCTTTTATGCGTATTATATCATAAATTTTTCGTTTAATGTGTTTTCACTGCTTATCTTTGATCAATCTATCACTCCGTTTTTTTCCAATGATTCATATACTCTTACAACGGGGAGACCTACGATAGTATAAAAATCACCCTCTATTTTTTCCACAAGTATTGCGCCTTTGCCCTGTATTCCGTAAGCGCCTGCTTTATCCATAGGCTCGCCGCTGTCGATATATTTTTTTATTTCCTTTTCGCTTAGCTTTCGGAAATGCACATCTGCCTTATCGGCAAAGCTTTCTATAAAAATCCTATTATCCTTGAAATAATACAATGTAACGCCTGTATATACCTGATGTACATCCCCCGACAACTCTGTAAGCATATTAAATGCCTCATCCCTGTCAGCAGGTTTCCCAAGTATACTGCCCTTATGCACTACTATAGTATCTGAGCCTATTACAACAGTATCCTTATGGGGCAGATTATCTGTAAATACTGCTTCAGCCTTTCTGAGTGAAAGCTCCATAACTATATCGGCAGGGGACCTGTCCTTATCATAGTTTTCGTCCGCCTCGCTTGTAATTACCTTGAACTCCAGTCCTATCTGTTTTAAAAGCTCAAACCTTCTGGGTGAGCCTGATGCCAAAATTATATCCATTAAATTATACCTCTAAAAAACTTGTTATAAACTACTCCGGCTATAAGCATACCTATAATGCCTGCTATTGTAAAGCTTACGGTAAAGCCGAAATTAAATGTAAAAAAGCCAAGATCAAGCTCGAAAGGTTGAGTAAGACCTATTGTCTTGCCGTAATTGAGCCAATATAAATAGGGCATCTTATCGGCAAGGGTGCCTATAAAGCTGCCAAGTATAAGTCCGGATATAAGTACAAGTAAAAATACAATATTAAATTTCTTCATAATTTTCTCCTTTGTAAACATAGCTTATATATATTTTATATTAAAAATAACCTTATTTCAAGACTTTTAGTTGAAATAAGCTCTGAAATTTAATATAATGAGCATAAATGAGGTGATTTTGTGCTTTTTAATTCCCTTACGTTTATTATATTCTTTGTATGTGTGGTATTTCTCTATTACACACTGCCGCACAAGGTAAGATGGATAATGCTGCTTATTGCCAGCTGTATTTTCTATATGTGCTGGAGATGGGAGCTTATTATCCTTATATTCTTTTCTACGCTGTCCAATTATATACTAGCGCTTTGTATAGACAAGCACAGAGAAAAGAGCAGGAAATATCTTATACTGAGTATGGTTATTAATTTCGGACTGCTTTTTGTATTCAAGTATATGATGTTTATAAACCATACCTTTATGTTTATATACGAATATTTCGGATGGAATTATCCCATAGATGATTTTAATATAATACTGCCTATGGGTATATCATTCTATACCTTCCAGGCAGCAGGCTACACCATAGATGTGTACAAAGGAGAATATAAAGCGGAAAGAAATTATTTTAAGCTGACGCTTTTTATCACATTCTTTCCTCAGCTTGTGGCAGGTCCCATTGAAAGGGCAGACAGGCTCTTATCTCAGCTTTTTACAAAAAAGAAATTCAGTCTTGATAATCTGTCCATTGGTATAAAGCTTATGATAATGGGTTATTTCAAGAAAATAGTTATTGCCGACAGGGCAGCCGTACTTGTGGATACCGTATTCAATAATGTAACGGAGCATACGGGAATAGCCTATATTATAGCTGCGCTGTTTTTTACATTCCAGATATACGGTGATTTCAGCGGATATACGGATATTGCAAGAGGCTGCGGCAAAATACTTGGTATAGACCTTATGTATAACTTTGACAGACCATACTTTGCCACAAGCATAAAGGACTTCTGGAGAAGATGGCATATATCTCTGTCTACATGGTTCAGGGATTATGTATATATACCTCTTGGCGGCAGCCGTTGTTCCACTCTTAAGAAATACAGAAATATTATGATCACATTTCTTGTAAGCGGTCTGTGGCACGGCGCCAACTGGACCTTTGTACTTTGGGGCGGCGTACATGGCATCTATCAGGTAATAGGAGATATCAAGAATAAAATACTGCCTAAGTGGGATCTCTTTATACTGAATATTTTCAGAGTGATGATAACCTTTGTTCTTGTTGTGCTGGCATGGATAATATTCAGAGCCAATACGATAAGTGACTGTTTATATATATTCAGAAATTTGTTTAACGATATACAAAGTATTACAGATGTACAGTATATGTATGTCCTTGTAAACGGTCTTGGCTTGCAGCTATTTGAAATATGTCTGCTGACAGGCTCAATACTTCTTCTTATATTCTCAGATATGATAGGCTTTAAAAAAGATATACATGACCTTATGGACAGGCTTCCATTCCCCGTAAGGTTTGTATACTACTATATTCTTCTGGCTGTTATATTCTGTACGGGGGTGTTCTCAGGTGGCGGAGAATTCATTTATTTCCAGTTTTAAAAAATGGCTTATATTCTTTGTTAAGCTGGCGCTTTTTGTTATATGCCTTTATTATCTTATTGAATATATAGGCATTAAGTATGCTGCCGCAACTACTGAAAATTTAATAAATAATTATAACGAAAGCCGCTGGAACGAGTTCTATGCCCAGCCCAAGGACAGTCTTGATATGGTGTTTATAGGCTCCTCTCATTCCTATTGTACCTTTGATCCGGAAATAATAGACAAGGGTCTGGGTACCAACAGCTATCAGATGGGTATGCCTTTGCAGCATATGGATTCCACTTATTATACCCTGAGAGAGATACTTAATTATCAAAAGCCTAAGACCGTTGTAGTTGAGGTATACTGGGATATGCTGGACGATGAATTTGAACTGACCCAGGCAGGCTATCTCTTCCAGGTAATGAAAAATTCCGAGCTTGAAAAGGAGTACATCAGGGAGGTATTTCCCTTAAGCGAAAAAATTATGTATAACATAAATATTTTCAGATACCAGAAGGACTATTTTGCCTATAGAAATTCCAAGCTTAAGGAAAAGATAGAAAACAACTGCGGTGTATCACTGCCTGCGGCACAAAGACAGCAGGGTACCGAAAAATACCGTTCAAAGGGCTATACCTACTGCGATTATCATATGCTGCCAGACGAATTTGACAAGACAAACCAGTTTAAAAACCTTGACGGCAGAGATTGGGAGATCAACGATACCCAGGTGAAGTATCTTGAAAAGATAGTTTCTCTCTGCAAAGATAATAACATAGATGTTATATTTGTAACGGCGCCGATAGCCAACGTATCACTGGACTATATAAAAAACTACGATGATATACACAACGAGATACAAAAAATAGCCGACGGCAATAATGTCAGATATTTAGATTTTAACACAGCCAACAGAAATGAAAAGCTTTTTACCCACGATAATTTCAGAGATGATGCCCACCTTAATCACAGCGGAGTTGAAATAGCGGACAGATATTTTATTGATTGGTTCAAAAAAAATATGTAGCTTTTATGTTGGATTTAGTGTATACTTAAATTATAAATATGAAAAAAGAGGGGGTAAGAATGTGAAAAAATTCTTTGCTGTATTTTTGGCATTGTTTTTTATTGGCACAAATACATATGCCGCAGGGATCTCAGTAGCCCTGAACGGAGAAAATATTGAATTTCCCACTCAGCAGCCCTTTATAACGGGGAACAGGGTATTCATACCCTTAAGAGGCGTATTTGAAAAGCTGGGGTATGATATAAGCTGGAATAACGAAACAAAAACAGCTCTTCTTGTAAGCGAGCATAAAACTATAGAGATATCCGCCTATAAGAATCATGCAACTATAGACAAAAGCACTGCTGTTGCTCTTGACTTGCCTGCGCAGATAATAAACGGCACTATGATGATACCCTTAAGAGCCGTAGGCACGGCGGCAGGCATAGATATGGAATGGGATCACATCAACAGAACGGTCATTCTCAGGTCCCAGCCCGATGTGTATATTTCAAATGATACTATGATGTACGGACGAGCCTATGAATTTCTTTTTAAGTGCCTTAGCATTACTGATTATACGGATATGCTCTATCTCTCAAAGCTCAAGGATATATATTCAAAGGAAAGCGTTGACGGGGTAAACGCTGAATTTGACGTGATATACAGCGAGCTTAACGACTACAGAGATATAATATACGATTTTATACCTACCGACAAGAATGAAGAGGGTCTTAAGGAGATAACGCTCAGATACATTGACAACGAAAAAAAATTTATCGATATGTACAGGTCTGAGATCACCGAAAACGTCACTCCCGAAAGATATAAGGAAATGTATTCTCAGCTTGAACTGGAATACAATGAGCTTGAAACACTTTTTGAAGACGCTGTGAGCAGCTATCATTACCGCATTGATAAATTTAACCGTGATAATTTCAATACGGAGGATATGGACAGCGAAAAAAAGGTTGTCCTTGACAACTATATTACAAAGATCGCAGAGGCGGGACTTAGCAATCTTCCCGTTATAACAAGGCTTGATGTGGATGTAGCCGATCTACTTGCAAAGCCTGTTGAATATGCTGAAAAGCTGAGGATAAGCGAAAAACAGAGAAATGCGGCATTTTCATCTGTAGAACTACCCGAAGGCTTTGAAAAGAGGGCTGAAATACTTTATTATGCCAATTCCATGCTTGAAAAGATGTCAGAAACTCTTGAAGCCTATAACAACGGTACTATATCATATAAGAGAGCCGAAACGCTTATATTTATGTACGGAGAGCTTTACGATGATTTTAACGAAGAGGGAGCAGACGGCAGACTTGTCCATATTGTAAAAGAAAATACTGATATTGCAATAGCCTGATATAAATTGCGGCAAAATATTTTGTCGCAATTTTTTTATTGTCATAATTTTATCTTTTACAAAAAATAACATACCTTATATCTATAATTAATTTATAGAGGTGAGGCAATATGAATGTAAATATATATGCTGATGAAATGCTTTTTATCAACTTCATTATCAATATGGCGGTCATATTTATAAGCGAAAAAATACTGAGTAAAAAAATTAGGATATACAGAATAATAACGGCTTCCGTAGTAATTTCGCTTATATCCTTTATTGCCGTTATTTCTCCCCTGAGAGTATATATAAATTTTCTTTCGATAACGGCAGTTAATATGATAGCCGCCATATTTCTTTTTTCTCCCGTGAGAATAAGGGATTTTGTAAAATATACCGCAGTTATAAAAATAAGCTCTGTTTTTATAAACGAGACATATCTTGTTATAAAACAATACTCGGAAAACGGTTATTTTACATATTTTCTGATTTTTAGCGCGGTATTGGCTTATATTGCGGTCATTGTATTCAAGCATATCACAAAGGAAAGCGCCTGCTATTATAATGTGAATATCATATGTAATGACAAGTCTGTAAGTACTATAGGGTTTGTCGATACAGGAAATTCACTTGTTGAGCCTATAAGCAAAAAGCCTGTTATAATTGCTGAATTCAATGCTATAAAGGAGCTTTTGCCGGAGGCACTTGCATACATATATGACAAGGAAGGCTCTCTTTCAGAGATCATAGAGGCAATATCCGACGATAATTTCAGAAGATGTATAAGGATAATACCCTTTAAAAGCATTGGAAATGAAAACGGTATACTTATAGGCTTTGTGGCTGACAGAGCGGATATAGGCAGCAACTGTATAAAAAAGCCTGTTGTGGCTATATACAGATGCCCGCTCAGTAAAGGGGGAGGATATAATACCCTTTTAAGCCCCAGACATTTGGGAGGTGTTTAAATGGCTGTAAGGGAATACTGGGAAATATTTATCAGAAATCTGATGGGGCAGGGGCATATTCATTACATAGGCGGAAATGATGTGCTTCCCGAACCCTTAACGGCAGAGGAAGAGGCGCAGCTTTTAGACAGGCTGTGTCTGAACGGTGACGAAAATGCCAAGGATATACTTATTGAAAGAAATTTAAGGCTTGTGGTATACATAGCCAGAAAGTTTGAAAACACGGGGATAAATGTAGAGGACCTTATATCTATTGGTACTATAGGGCTTATCAAAGCCATAAATACATTTAAACCCGATAAGAAAATAAAGCTTGCCACCTATGCCTCAAGATGTATAGAAAACGAAATACTAATGCACTTAAGACGCACCACAAAGATAAAAACAGAGGTATCTATAGACGAACCCCTTAATGTGGACTGGGAGGGTAATGAACTCCTGCTTTCGGATATACTGGGTACAGATGTGGATATTATATACAGAGGTATAGAAGAGGAGGTAGACAGACAGCTTTTAAGAACGGCCATACAGAAGCTCAACTGTAGAGAAAAGGAAATAATAGAGCTTAGGTTCGGCATAGACAGAGACGGCGAGGAAATGACCCAGAAAGAGGTAGCTGACCTTATGGGCATAAGTCAGTCATATATATCCCGCCTTGAAAAGAAGATAATACTCAGATTAAAAAAAGAAATAATGAAATTGGTGTAAAAACAGCTTGAAATTGGCAATAATATATGATATTATTATATAGATAATTGCGACGATGAAGAAAAGTAATTAAGTGAAGCCCTACAGGGAGGCAGAGCCGCAGACTGAGAGCGCTGCTATGACACTCCTTAATGAAGAACACTTCGGAGCTTATTCTGTGAAAGCTGTTTGTTACTAGCGGAATACGTCTGATATGCGTTAAATATCTTACGAGGTGGACATTTTTGTCAATTTAGGTGGTACCGCGGTAATATCCGTCCTGAAGCTTATGCTTCGGGACGTTTTTAATTTATAAGAAAGGTGAGATAAATGGTAAAAGCAACAGGTGAAAGGGCAATTATGGACCTGTCCATAGAAGAGCTTAAGAACCTTAAGGACAACGAAAGAAAAAACGTAACTACTCACGGCACTATTTATAATGTCCGTGATATGGGCGACTTTGCGTTTATTATCCTCAGAAAGATAAACGGGCTTGTGCAGTGTGTATATACCAAGAACAACTCCGAGGAAGAAAAGAAAATTCTTCAGGAGGAAAACTGTATAAGAGTTACAGGTGAGGTAAGAGACGAACAGAGAGCAGTAAACGGTATCGAGATAGTTGTAGATAATATACAGGTGCTTTCATCTCCCGCCGAGGAGCTGCCGTTCAGCATAAGCAAGAGAAAGCTCAATATTTCTCTTGAAAATGAGATCGAGATAAGACCCGTTACGCTGAGAAATGAATACAAAAGGAGCGTATTCAAGCTCCAGGCTGCTATTGTAAAGGGTTTCAGAGAATATTTAGAAAACAACGGCTTTACCGAGATATTTACTCCTAAGATAGTTGCGGCAGGCGCTGAGGGCGGAGCTAATATATTCAAGCTGGACTATTTCGGCAAAAAGGCTTTCCTTGCGCAGAGTCCTCAGTTCTACAAGCAGACCCTTGTGCCTGTCTATGAGAGAGTATATGAGATAGCACCCGTATTCAGAGCCGAAAAGCACGATACGGCGAGACATCTTAACGAATATGTATCAGTTGACTTTGAAATGGGCTATATAAATAGCTTCTACGATGTTATAAATATGGAAACGGGTATGCTTAAATATTGCTTTGTATTTCTTGAGGAAAATTACCCCCTTTTGATTAAAAAGCTTGGTATCGAGCTGCCGAAGTTTGATGATATCCCCTGTGTCAAGTTCAGGGACGCAAAGGAAATGGTCGCTAAGAAATACAATAGAAAGATAAAGGACCCCTATGACCTGGAGCCTGAGGAGGAAAGACTTATTGGCGAGCTTTTCAAGGAGGATTACAACAGTGATTTCGTATTCGTAACTCACTATCCTGTCAAGAAAAGACCCTTCTATGCTATGGACGATCCCGAAGATACTAAGTATACATTGAGCTTTGATCTTCTTTTCAAGGGTATGGAAATAACTACCGGCGGTCAGAGAATACATGACTACGATACACAGGTCAAGAAGATGATATTCAAGGGACTGTATCCCGAGGATTTTGAAAGCTATTTAATGCTTCATAAGTACGGCTGTCCGCCACACGGAGGACTTGGTATGGGTCTTGAAAGACTTGTAATGAAACTTATAGATGAAAAGAACATAAGAGCAACTTCTATGTTCCCAAGAGACACCACCAGATTAAATCCGTAAAAGGAGGGTAAATGATGACTATTCAGGAAAAACTTATAACCTATCTTGAAGAAAATACAGGCATTGAGCTTACGGAGTCATTAGCCGAGGACGTTACATTAAGGCTTAATATGATACTTGAGCTTATAGGCTACAGCGAAGGCAGTGTCGAGGCTGCCGCAGAGGGCAAGAAGGTTGTTAATGTAGCGGAAACTGGCATTGACGATGATCTTATAAAGTATCTTGAGGAGCTTTCAAGACTCAGCCTTACTCCCGAGGAAGAGGAGCAGGCAAAGGCAGACCTTACAAAGATACTCGGTTATATAGATATGCTCAATGAAATAGATACAACAGATGTAGAGGATATGAGCCATCCTTTCCCTTATACCAACAATTTCAGGGAGGACGAGGTCAAGCCCTCTACAGACAGAGAACTGATACTTAAGAACGCACCGCAGCAGAAAGACGGCTGTTTCAAGGTGCCTACGACCGTAGAGTAAAGGGAGGACAAAATATGAGCTTAAATACCAAAACTGCCCTTGAAATAGGTCAGATGATAAAAAACAAGGGAATTTCCTCTGTTGAGGCAACAAAGGAGATGCTTGCAAATATAAAGGCAAGAGATAAAAAGGTAAATGCCTATGTTACGGTTCTTGAAGATGAAGCAGTAGCACAGGCTGAAGGCGTACAGGCTAAAATAGACAAGGGCGAGCTTAAAACTCCTCTTGCAGGTGTTCCTATGGCTATTAAGGACAATATCTGTACAAAGGATATACTTACTACCTGCGGCTCACATATGCTCTATAATTTCAAGCCTCCCTACAATGCAACGGTAAGCGACAAGCTGGCGGAAAGCGGCGCTGTAGTACTGGGCAAGCTTAATATGGATGAATTTGCCATGGGCGGTTCTACAGAGACATCATACTTCGGTCCTACAGGCAACCCCTGGGATGTTACAAGAGTACCGGGCGGTTCCTCAGGCGGAAGTGCTGCGGCAGTTGCGGCAAGAGAATGCACCTATGCCCTTGGTTCAGATACAGGCGGTTCTATAAGACAGCCTTGTTCCTTCTGCGGTGTAAGCGGTATAAAGCCTACCTATGGCGCAGTTTCAAGATACGGTCTTGTAGCCTTTGCGTCTTCCCTTGACCAGATAGGTCCCGTAGGCAGGGATATAAAGGACTGTGCAGAGATACTGACTATGATATCAGGTCACGACCCTAAAGATTCCACATCTATAAAGAGGCCCGCTTTTGACTTTTCAGCCTGCTTTGACGGTGATCTGAAGGGTATGAAAATCGGAATACCTGTCAATTACTTTGGCAAGGGTCTTGACGAGGATGTTAAAAAGCCTGTGCTTGAAGCGGCAGATACACTTAAAAAGCTTGGCGCCGAAATAGAAGAATTTACTATGGATATAGTTGACTATGCCATACCTACCTACTATGTTCTTGCCTGTGCCGAGGCAAGCTCAAATCTTTCCAGATACGACGGCATAAAGTACGGCTACAGACGTAAGGACTGCGAGGACCTTCTTGATGTATATTACACATCAAGAAACGAGGGCTTTGGCATGGAGGTCAAGAGAAGAATAATGCTTGGCTCCTTTGTTCTGAGTTCGGGATATTACGATGCCTACTACAAGAAAGGCTTGCAGATAAGAGGACTTATAAAGAAAAGCTTTGACGAGGCTTTTGAGAAGTATGATATGATACTGTCACCTGTTGCGCCTACAACAGCGTATAAAATAGGCGAAAATTCCTCCGATCCGCTTAAGATGTATTTAGGCGATATATACACGGTTTCCATTAATCTTGCGGGAATACCTGCCGTATCAATACCCTGTGGTTTTGGCAAAAACGGTATGCCCGTTGGCTTACAGCTTATAGGCAATGTATTTGACGAGCCTAAGCTTGTAAAGGCGGCACACGCTTTCCAGAAAATAACGGATTTCCATACCAGGATGCCTGAAATGGCAGAGGAAGGAGGAAATAAGTAATGAATTATCAGATAGTTGTCGGTCTTGAGGTCCATGTTGAGCTTTCTACCAAGTCTAAAATATTCTGCAGCTGTACTACCGAGTTCGGCGGCGAACCCAATACACATGTTTGTCCCGTATGCTCAGGTATGCCGGGAGTACTTCCTGTGCTGAATAAAAAGGTCGTAGAGTTTGCGGTAAGGGCAGGCTTAGCTACAAACTGTGAGATCACGAGATTTAATAAATTTGACAGAAAGAATTATTTTTACCCCGACCTTCCCAAGGCATACCAGGTCAGCCAGCTGTATCTGCCTATATGCAGGAACGGTAAGGTAGAGATTGAGGTTGACGGTGAGAAGAAATATATAGGCATACACGAAATACACATGGAGGAGGATGCCGGTAAGCTTGTACACGACCCCTGGGATGACTGTACACTTGTAGACTATAACAGATGCGGTGTTCCTCTTCTGGAAATAGTGTCTGAGCCTGATTTCAGGTCTGCCGAGGAAGTCGTGGCTTATCTTACTAAGCTTAGAGAGACTATGATGTATCTTGGTGTTTCCGACTGTAAAATGCAGGAGGGCTCTATGAGAGCCGATGTCAATATCTCCGTAATGCCTATGGGCTCAACTAAGTTCGGAACCCGTACCGAAATGAAAAATATGAATTCATTCAAGGCTATATACAGAGCTATCAAGTATGAGTCAAAGAGACAGATAGAAGTACTTGAATCAGGCGGTGTTGTCACTCAGGAAACCAGAAGATGGGATGATAACAAGGACGCAAGCTTTGCCATGAGAAGCAAGGAAAACGCTCAGGACTACAGATATTTCCCTGAGCCCGACCTTCTGCCTATAGAGATAAGCGAAGAATGGATAGATAACGCAAAGAAAACTATGCCTGAGCTTCCCGAGGCAAAGAGAGCAAGGTATATGAGCGAGTTCGGACTTTCCGAGTATGACGCATCTGTTATAACTGCCGAAAGACAGATCGCATATCTTTTCGAGGACGCTACGGCTATTTGTCGAAAGCCTAAAGAGGTGTGCAACCTTGTAATGGGCGAGCTTATGCGTCTTATGAGTGATACAGGTACCCTTGCGGAAGAGCTTGAGATCGATCCTCAGAAGGTTGCCGATATCATAGAGCTTATAGACAGCGGAAAGATAAACAGAAATGTAGGCAAAGAGGTATTTGAGGCTGTATTTAAGGAGAATGTTGACCCTGTTAAGTACGTTGAGGAAAAGGGTCTTATGATGCTTGACGATGACAGCCTTGTGGAAGATACTATCGACGAGGTAATAAAGAACAATCCTAAGAGTATCGAGGACTTGAAGGCAGGCAAGGACAAGGCTAAGGGCTTCCTTGTAGGTCAGACCATGAAAGCGCTTAAGGGCAAGGCAAACCCACAGACAGTAAATAAGATACTTAACGAAAAATTAGCTGAAATATTGAAGTAAACACAAGGACTGTTGTAGAAATACGGCAGTCCTTTTTACATAATTTACAAGCCTAGTTTTTGTCATTCATTGTCACACTAAATATGTTATATATTTAGTAGGGGTGATAATTATGATATACGGATATATAAGAGTATCTACAAAAGAACAGAATGAGGACAGACAGCTTATAGCTATGATGGAATACAATGTTCCCATAGAAAAAATTTATATGGACAAGCAGAGCGGAAAAGATTTCAATAGAGAGCAGTATTTAAAGCTGATAAAAAAACTAAAGAAAGACGATCTGCTTATAGTAAAGAGCATAGACAGACTGGGCAGGAATTATGAAGAAATAATAGAGCAGTGGAGATATATTTCAAAAATTAAAAAGGCAGATATACTTGTTATAGATATGCCTATACTTGATACAAGGCGAGGTAAGGACCTTATGGGTACATTTCTCAGCGATATTGTACTCCAGGTACTGAGCTTTGTGGCTGAAAACGAAAGAGATAATATAAAGCAAAGACAAGCCGAGGGTATAGCCGCCGCATTGGCAAAGGGTGTAAAATTCGGCAGACCTGAATCTCCTATGCCAGATAATTTCTACGATGTTCACAAGAGGTGGCGCAATAAGGAGCTTTCGCTAAAGGCAGCCGCCGAGGAATGTAACTTGCCTGCCTCTACCTTTTTCGATAAATCCAAACGCTATGAAACTGCTGTCCGCCAAAAATAAAAATCGGAAAAGCTCTTATTGATAACAAAACTGAAAAATTTAACTACAATGAAACAAGAGGCGTCGCATTTATGTTAATGCTGCGCCTCTTGTTTTGTATACAGATATTTAAATGCTGACGAAAAAAACGGAAAAAATCGGAAAAGTCCCTTTCCGAAAACGTAAAAAAATCGGAAAAGTACACTTTTCCGATTTTTTTATCCCCACCTAAATTTATACACATTTTACCATAAATCCACTAAATATGCAAGTATTTTAACCTAATTTTTGCGCAAATTTCCGAAAATTTCCCGAATCGGAAAAGTGTACCTTTTCGGATTTCCGATTTTAACTTAAAAATGGAGGTGATTTTATCACTATTGCAGAAGCAGCTAAAAGATGGGGGATAAAGGAAAAAACAGTTGTGGGTTATCTGGTAAAAGGATATATAAATAATCTATCGATAAAAAATAATGAAATAATAATACCTGATATTCCAAAACCTAATATTAACAAAAAAGCAAAAGGTGCGAAGAATATTTATAAAGAAATACTGAGAGTATGTTGTAATGGTATGTATACCAATGCCAAAATTCTGAATATCGATAATCAAACCTTTATAGCCTACTTAGACAATCTTGAAAAGGAAGAATTAATTTGTAAAAAAAGCAATGAAAAAGATGGTGCATCTACATTAAACTATATTGCAACAGTTAAAGGAACAAATTTGTTTAAAAATAAAAAATTTGACAAACTTATAGGCGGTATTTTAAATTTTAATTTTTCACTTATAAATGTTGCTAATACGTAAACAGGAGGGGATGTATGGCTAAAAAAACTTATGAACCAAGAGATATTTCTATATTATCTCATCAACAGGCATTGAAACTTGAAGGACTTATGAAAAAATTTATGGGAAGTAATGCGCCACGACAGGATATTATCAGAATTGATCCCTATAAAGAAATCGAGTCTGCTTTACAATATCTATCAGCCTATAAACCATCTCTTAAAACAGAAATAAATCCTTTACTGGAAAGATGTATGTATTTTAAAGATAAAAAGCTGGATAATATACTATCTGACAGTAATCTTAGAGATATTTATTTTGAGATGTTGGAGGAATTTGAGAGATTAATTAAAATAGCATGCGAAGAAATATAATACAAGGAGGCGTTATAATGAAATTAAAAAGAACTTTTTCATTAGTAATAGCACTTGCTATGGCTATATCAAATCTTAGTGTAAGTTATGCTGATGAAATGACAGAAAAGGGGTTATTTGAGATAACTCCGTCAGATGATGTTGTTTCGGATTCTGCAATAGTTACAGATGATGTTGATGACTTGAAGGCATATGGAAATACTCCATACAAAGTAAGCGGAGGTAATATTTACTTTGATCCCGAAACAGGAAGCATAACAGATGCCGACAGCAGCATATCTGTTGCAAATATCCCATCATCAATAGGCGGAGTTGCAGTAACGGCTATTGATAATCGTGCTTTTTGGAATTGTAAAAGATTGTCAAATGTAACAATACCCAATAGTGTAACATTTATAGGAAGCTATGCTTTTTCAGATTGTATAAGTCTGTATGATATAGTTGTGCCTGACAGTGTAACAATTATTGATAGCTATGCATTTTATGGTTGCAGCAATCTGACAAATGTTAAATTACCGGACAGTGTAACTACACTTGGGAATTACGCATTTGATGGCTGTAGCAGTCTTACAAATATAAATATCCCGAATAAAATAAAACTCATTGACTGGGGTACTTTTTCAGGTTGTAGTAGTCTGACAAGTATAAAAATACCTGCAAGTGTGACAAAAATAGATGTTGCAGCTTTTGAAAATTGCGGAAGATTGAAAACGGTAGAATTTGTTACGGGTTCAGCATATATAGAATGTGCTATTACAGCGTTTTATGGCTGCAGCAATATTAAAGATGTCATAATACCTGACACTGTTACATATATTGATAGAAATTTATTTTATAGTTGCAATAAAAATGAACTTGTGATACATACAAAAAAAGGCTCTTATGTTGCTTCTTGGGCATTGGAAAACGGCTGGAACGTATCATATGATTATTCCGAACTTACAACAACCACAGAGAAAACAACACAACCGACAACACAAGCAACGACTGAAACTACAACATCAATACATTACAAGATAGAAAATGCAGATCAGTTATATGAATTTGCAGAAAAGGTAAATAATGCCGGTGGCGAAATACCTTTTGAAGCTGAACTTATGTGTGATATTGTTGTTAATGAGAATGTACTTGACAGAAACGGAAATCTTAACAGCAGTGTTGGCTTAAGAAAATGGGAACCTATAGGCAACAGTACAGAGAATTCATTTCATTATGGTACTTTTAACGGAAATGGGCATAAAATAAGTGGACTATATTTTGATAATTCCAATAGAGATAATGTAGGATTATTTGGAGTTACCATATCATCAGTTATTGAAGGAGTAATATTAACGGATTCGTATATACGAGGAAACAGTCAAGTGGGTGGTATATGTGGAATCAGTGGTATTTCACTGATTTCAGATTGCTATAATGAGTCAACGATAAAAGGCTCTCAGTTTATAGGTGGTATATGTGGTCTTGATTCGACAACATATGGTATTCTTAACTGTGGAAACAGCGGTATAATAGGCAATTCATCATCTAAAATAGTTGGCGGTATATGCGGTTCTTTCAGCGGCTATGATAGTACTTCTTTACCAGCTGAAACTGAGGATTATACTTGTATAGCTTTTTGCAGCAATGACGGTACGATATATGGTGATATGGATATAGGTGGTATATGCGGTGCCAATTCAGGGCAAATTAGAAACTCATATAATGAAGGCTTTGTAAAAGGCGGTTCCACGGGAATAGCAGGTATATGTGGAAGCAATGGAAACGATCATGAGAGCGGAGAAATACTTTACTGTTACAATACAGGCGATGCTACTTCTATGTTTTCTACGGGTGGCATATGTAGTGTGAATAAGGGCAGTATAAAATACTGCTACAGTATTGGTAATATAAACGCAGATTATGCATATGGTATCCAAGGTAAAGCAGGTGGCATATGCGGAGAAAATTATTCCAATATTATCGGTTGCTATTCAAATATTGATCCCATAGGTGCAGGTAATCACAACGGGGCAAGTGAAGTGAGTTTATCTGAGTTCGAAAGCGGTGAAGTTTGCTACAAATTAAATAATAATAGCAATACATTTAAACAGACTTTAGGCATAGATACTTATCCGAATTTTACAGGTAAAGTTGTTTTATACGACAGTACATCAAATAAATATTACAATACCGATGCGATAAAAGGTGATGTAAATGGTGACGGAAAGATCAACAGAGTAGATTTTAATATTGTTAATAAATACTTTTCGGGTTGGAGTATGGATATTGATGATTATACTTGGGATGTAAATGGTGACAAGACAATAAGCAGAGTGGACTATAATACTTTTATAAAGTATTTTTCCGGGTGGAATATAACACTTGGTTAAAATAAATAATTTACTTTAGGAGGAAAAGAAATGAAAATCAAAAAAATTTTAGCTTCTGTATTATCTTTGGCTTTAACTGTAACGGCATTTAATTTTATTCCTGTTATGGCTGCAGATATTACAGTAAAAGCGGAAAACATCGAAATTGAAGAAGGTACAACAGAAGCTGTTATAGGTATTGACCTTATAGGAAACCCCGGTATTTCTACAATTGGATTCAATGTGGGTTATGATTCATCAGCAATGACACTTGTAAGTTATGAAGCAGGAGAAATTTTTGTGACAAGTGAGATATATCCCGGTGATTTCAGTAAGAATCCTTATACAGTATCAACAGGATCTGCAGAAAACAAGACAAATAACGGCTGTCTTGTAAAGCTTAAATTTAAAATAAATGAGAATTGTAAGACAGGCACTTATCCTGTTAATGTTCTTGATGCAGGTAATATAGGCGGTGCAGTATCAATAGATGATACAGAACATAATTTAGTTTATGTTAATGGCAGTATAACCGTAAAAACTAAAGCAACGACCACAACAACCACGACTACAACAGAAACAACAACCCAGCCTACAACAAAAGCACCTACAACGCAAACTACAACAAAAGCCGAGCCAACAACACAGCCCACCACAAAGGCACCTGTAACACAGGCAACAACAAAGGCAGAGCCTACAACACAAGCCACTACAAAGGCTCCCGTTACGCAGGCAACGACCAAAGCTCCCGTTGTTACAACAGAGGTTCAGACCGAAAGCACAACGGCAGCAGTTACTGAAACGGGTACAGAAACTACAACAGTAAGGACAAGCTCAGGCAGTTCTTCCGGCGGCAGCGGCGGCGGAAGGGCATACAGGAAGCCTTCTGTAGCAACTACGGAAGTGACAACCGAGGTGACTACAGCAAAAACCGATGAAAAGGTAACGGAGAAAGCAACCGAAAAGACAACTCAGACCGCAAAAGAGGATAATATTAGCAAAGAGGTAAGAGTATCAATAGACAGCAATAAGGTAGTGATAGGAGATAGCTCCTATACTATGGACGCAGCGCCGTACATACAGCCTGAAAGCAATTCTACCCTTGTTCCTCTGCGCTTTGCTGTAATTGCCATAAGCGGAGAAAGTATTGAAAATGCCGATACTAGCTCAATAATAAGCTGGGACGCTGATACCAAGACCGCAGTAATAAAGGCAAAAGGAAAGACAATTTCATTTACTGCAGGCAGCAGCGCTATGATAATTGACGGCAAATCCGTACCTATGGAAAACGATGTAAAGTCAGAGATAAAAGAAAGTAGAATGTACATACCTTTCAGAGCTTTGGGCAATGCCTTGGGCGTAAAGGTAGACTGGGATGCCGATACAAAGACTGCAATTTTCAGAGCATAAATATATTTTTATAATTAAATCCCAATATCAGGCGGTGGTTTTATACATCGCCTGATTTTTTTGCGGATTTTTAAAAAAATATATAGTCAAATATAGAAAAATGTGTTATTATTATATCAGCGGAAGGAGTGCGTTATATGTACAACAAAGTAGTACTTAAATTAAGCGGTGAGGCTCTTGCGGGAAATTCACAGGGAAGTTTTAATAATGATGTGATTTTCTCTATAATAGAGCAGATCAAAACTATAATATCAGCGGGCACAAAGACAGCCCTTGTTATAGGCGGAGGTAATTTTTGGAGAGGCAGAAGCGCCAATCCTCATATGGACAGAGTGACAGCCGACAAAATAGGTATGCTTGCTACTGTCATGAATGCAATGTATTTTGCAGACTGCTGCAGGCAAAAGGGCATAGATGCCGTTGTAATGACACCTATAAAGATCGGTACTTTTACAACAGAATTTTCAAAAGAAAAGGCAAACAAGCTGTTAAAGAAGGGCAAGGTAGTCATATTTGCCGCAGGTATAGGACATCCTTTCTTCTCTACAGATACTGTCACTGCTCTGAGAGCCTGTGAGCTTGGAGCCGACGCCATACTCTTTGCAAAGGCTGTAGACGGTGTATATGACAGCGACCCCGCTGTAAATCCCTATGCAAGAAAATTTGACGAGATACCGTGCAGGGACATAGTTGAAAAGAATTTAGGTGTTATAGATATAGCTGCTGCCAATCTTTGCTATGAAAATAAAATACCTGTGGTATTATTTGGCTTAGCTGAGGAAAACTGTATAGTGAGAGCCGCCAACGGCGAAAGGATCGGTACTACAGTTACCGTGTAAATTTTAACATTCAATAATTTTAAAATATAACTTAAAATTATTTCATTACATTACATAATTTTAAAATAAAGGTGTATTTTCCTTGTCAGGAACCTTGTTTCCCCTGCGTCGGCTTGCAAGCAACCCTTTGGCAGGACACAAGGACTGCGGAAAATATAACTTAAAATTATTTCATTTCATTACATAATTTTAAAATAAAGGTGTATTTTCCTTGTCGGGAACCTTGTTTCCCCTGCGTTGGCTTGCAGGCAACCCTTTGGCAGGACACAAGGACTGCGGAAAATATAACTTAAAATTATTTCATTACATTACATATTTTTAAAATAAAGGTGTATTTTCCTTGTCGGGAACCTTGTTTCCCCTGCGTCGGCTTGCAAGCAACCCTTTGGCAGGACACAAGGACTGCGGAAAATATTACTTAAAAATATTTCATTACATTCAATATTTTTAAATAGGAGGTAATTTTTATGTCTGAACATACTAAGGTCTATGAGGAAAAGATGGGTAAGACCGTAAAGAATTTAACAAATGAACTGCTTGGCATAAGAGCAGGCAGAGCCAATACTCATGTATTGGACAAGGTAGTTGTAGAATGCTACGGTATGGAAATGCCTTTAAATCAGGTTGCAAATATTTCCGTGCCGGAGGCAAGAGTACTTATGGTACAGCCCTTTGACAAGTCTACATTAAAGGCTGTTGAAAAGGGCATCAATAAGGCTGATATCGGTATCAATCCCAACAATGACGGCAATGTAATAAGGCTTGTATTCCCTGAGCTTACAGAGGAAAGAAGAAAATCTCTTACAAAGGATGTCAAGAAATTAGGCGAAAATTCAAAGGTAGCGGTAAGAAATATAAGACGTGACGCTATGGACTATGTTAAAAAGCTTGAAAAGAAAAGCGAAATAACCGAAGATGAGTTAGATGATCTTGAGGAAGAGATCCAGAAGCTTACGGACAAATATACAAAAGAGATCGACAAGGCTATTGAAACCAAGAGCAAAGAAATCATGTCAATATAATAATATGAATAATAAGTCTGGCATTTTGTGTCGGACTTATTTTCAGTAGTGAGAAATGAGGGATATTATGGCAAATGCAGTGCCAAAGCATATAGGAATAATAATGGACGGAAACGGCCGCTGGGCAAAGAAAAAGCACCTTCCCCGTGTACTTGGACATCAGCAGGGCGCAAAAACTCTCGATAAACTTTTAAACGATGCAAGGGGCATGGGTGTTGAGCATATTACCGTATATGCCTTTTCCACTGAGAACTGGAAAAGAACAGAGGACGAGATCAGCGGTATCATGGGTATACTGAGAGAATACATAAACAAGTATTTCAGGGATTATGCCAACAGTGATTTCAGAGTTGATTCCGTTGGCGATCTGACCGCTCTTACCGAGGATCTGCAAAGAGATATTGCAAGGCTTAAAGAGGTCTCCAAGGACAGAACAGGTATTCATCTTACCATTGCCATGAACTACGGCAGCAGAGATGAAATAAAAAGGGCTGTGCAGAAAATTGCCCAGGAGGTAAAGGACGGCAAGCTGGAGGTTTCCGATATTACCGAAGAGCTTATATCCGATCATCTTGACAGCGCAGGAACTCCCGATCCAGAGCTTATAATAAGAACAAGCGGAGAGCTCAGAACAAGTAATTTCCTACTGTGGCAGAGCGCCTATTCAGAATATTATATTACAGATAAGCTATGGCCTGACTTTACCATAGATGATCTGAAGGACGCTATAAAAGCATATCAGAACAGAGACAGACGCTTTGGCGGCAGAAATGAGGTTAGTAAATAATGTTAGTCAGAATTATATCTGCGGCAGTCGGAATAGTTTTGCTGCTGCTTTTTGTGATCGCAGGCGGACTGCCTCTTGAGATCGCAGCTCTTATAATTTCACTTATAGGTATATATGAACTGTACAAAGCCGTATCAGGCGAAATAAAGCTTGTACACATTGCAGGCTTTTTGCTGGATATTGCCTATTTTATACTTGTAGTGATAACAGATAACAAAGACTTTTTTAATTTGGTTTTTCTGTTTGCAGTACTGCTTATAATGACTGTGCTTGTAATATTCCACAAAACAAATACCATACACGACGGAGCAATTACCTTGCTTGGATTTTTCTATGTAGGAGTAATGCTCAGCCTTATATGCAGAATAAGAGATTTTTCAATAGTATTTGCATGGCTGCCCTTTATATTTGCCTTTGTAAGCGATACGGGAGCATATTTTACGGGATCGCTCATAGGCAGACACAAGCTTACTCCGGAGTTAAGTCCTCATAAGTCAGTTGAGGGTGCTGTAGGAGGTATTATGGCAACAGTTTTATTTTCGGCTTTGTACGCCTTTGTCTGCTATAAATATTACGGTCTTGCGCCGGAATATATATGGATTCTTGCAATAGCAGGCGCCGTAGGCTCTGTATTCGGACAATTGGGAGACCTGGCGGCATCTTCAATAAAAAGGCAAGCAGGCATAAAGGACTATGGCAAGCTTATGCCCGGTCACGGCGGTGTTATGGACAGATTTGATTCTGTGCTTTTTACTATGCCTCTTGTATATATAGTTATGTTTATTATGGCTTAAGGAGTGTTTATTTTGACTGAAAATATTGCAATACTTGGTTCAACAGGCTCCATAGGTACGCAGACTCTTGAGGTCGTAAGGGACATAGGCGGCATCAGAGTTTGGGCTATGAGCACAAATACCAGAATAGATCTGTTTGAAAAGCAGGTAAGAGAATTCAAGCCCGATATTGTCTGCGTTATGGACAGCGAAAAGGCTGAGGAATTCAGGAAAAACATAGCGGATATGCCTGTAAAGGTATATACGGGTATGGAAGGGCTAATAGCAGTTGCTACCTATGAAAAGGCAGATACGATAGTCAATTCTGTTGTGGGAAATATTGGACTTGTGCCTACTACAGAGGCAATAAAGGCTAAAAAAAACATTGCTCTTGCCAACAAGGAAACTCTTGTTACTTCGGGAGAGCTGGTAATGAAGCTTATTAAGGAAAACGGAGTCAAAATGTATCCTGTGGACAGTGAACATTCTGCTATATTCCAGTCCCTGCAGGGCAATGAGGGCAATAGGATAGCCAAGATATTCCTTACAGCCTCAGGAGGACCGTTCAGAACCTATGACGATGTTTCAAAAGTGACTGTTGACGACGCCCTTAAGCATCCTAACTGGGATATGGGCAAAAAAATAACCATAGATTCTGCTACACTTATGAATAAGGGATTAGAGGTAATTGAGGCTAAGTGGCTCTTTGACGTAGAGCTTGAGCAGATCGAGGTCCTTGTGCATCCTCAGAGCATTGTCCATTCAATGGTGGGCTATGAGGACGGCGCAGTTATAGCGGAACTGGGCGAACCCGATATGAGAGTGCCTATACAGTATGCTCTTACATATCCCAGAAGAGTAAAGAACTCATTTCCCAAAATAAATTTCTTTGAAAGAAACGATCTCACATTTGAAAGACCTCATGCAGACAAATTCCCCTGTCTTGGTCTTGCCTACAAGGCAATAAGAACGGGAGGAACTATGCCTGCCGTATTAAACGCGGCAAACGAAATAGCCGTAGTCAAGTTCATAGATAAGAAAATTGGATTTCTCGATATACCAAAGCTTATAGAAAAGACAATGGATGCATATACTGTTAAGTATAATTATAATTTAGAAGATGTTCTTGAGGCTGACAGATGGGCAAGAGAATATGCAGAAAATACAGAGGTGGATTAATTGTCTGTAATATTAACTTTACTTATATTTACTGTAATTGTAGTGATACATGAGGGAGGACATTTCTGGGTAGCAAAGAAGTGCAATGTACTGGTAGAAGAGTTTTCGGTAGGTATGGGACCTAAGCTTTGGGGTTTTAAGAAGGGTGATACGGATTATAACATAAGAATACTTCCCTTAGGCGGCTTTTGCAGAATGGCAGAAGAGGTGGAGGGCAGAGATGATGTAATTTCCTTTAACGATACAACTCCTTTGCAGAGAATAGCTATATGCTTTGCAGGACCCCTTATGAATTTTGTGCTGGCATTTATAGCAATGACAGTGATAGCTATGTGTACTTATATGATGACTACAAATATAACGGCTATCAACGAAAATTCCGCAGCGGCAGAGGCAGGCATACAGGTAGGCGATACCATAACCGCTGTAGACGGTCACAGAGTATACAGCAGGAACGATTTTAATTTTTATACAAGCCAAAGCACTGATGACAACTACGTTCTTACCGTTAAAAGAAACGGCAGGAATATGGATTTTGATATAAGTCCCAGATATGACGATAACGAAAAAAGAAGTCTTTTCGGTTTCAGCCTTGATATCAAGGCTCCGTATTTTGATGTTATGGGATTGAATGAAGACAATTTGCTGGAGAAGGGCAGTTTGCTTGAATATTTTTCATATGGCTTTTTCAGTATGATAAGTATTGTCAAAATGACAGCCTATGCCTTTGTTCAGCTTATTACAAGTAAAATAGCCATTACGGAAATGTCCGGTCCGATCGGTATAACATCGGCTGTAGGCGAGGTGTACAGGGAAACTGTAGCCGTAAGCAAATGGGCGGTAATACTCTCTATGCTTAACCTGACGGCGCTGCTGAGCGCCAATTTAGGCGTTATTAATCTTTTCCCTTTGCCTGCTATAGACGGAGGCCGTATAGTAATAGCACTTATAGAGTTTATCACAAGAAAAACAGTACCAAAGAATATAGAGGCAATAATACATTTCATAGGTTTTGTGCTTTTAATGGCACTTGCGGTTTATATAGCATTCAACGATGTGCTTAAATTGATTTAAAGGATGATGCATATGATAAAAAGAAAAAATACACGAGTTGTTAAAATAGGCGATGTACTTATAGGCGGCGGCAATCCTATTGCCATACAGTCAATGTGCAATACAAAGACCTCTGACGTTAAGGCAACGGTAGCCCAGATAAAAGAGCTTGAAGAGGCAGGCTGCGAAATAATAAGAGTAGCTGTTCCCGATATGGAGGCAGCAGAGGCTATAAAGGATATTAAAAGGCAGATAAATATACCTCTTGTAGCGGATATACATTTTGACTACAGGCTTGCATTAAAGGCTATTGAAAACGGTGTTGACAAGCTAAGGATAAATCCCGGAAATATAGGCAGTGAGGACAGAGTAAAGGCTGTTGTGGATGCCGCAAAGGAGAAGGGCATACCAATAAGGATAGGTGTTAACTCAGGCTCTCTTGAAAAGAATATACTTGAAAAATACGGCGAGGTAACGCCTCAGGGACTTGTGGAAAGCGCATTAGGCCATGTCAGAATACTTGAAAAATATGATTTTCACGATATAGTTATTTCAATAAAGGCATCAAACGTACCTTTTTCTCTTGAAACATATTCCTTGCTTTCAAAGGCTGTTGACTATCCTATTCATTTAGGCATAACAGAGGCAGGCACGGAATGGTCAGGCACAGTCAAATCCTCTGTGGGCATAGGGGCTATACTGGCTATGGGTATAGGCGATACAATAAGAGTATCTCTTACGGGCAGGCCTGTAGAGGAGATAAGAGTTGCCAAGGAAATACTTAAGTCCCTGGGCTTAAGGAAATTCGGTATTGAATTCATATCTTGTCCGACCTGCGGCAGAACCTCTATTGATCTTATAGGTCTTGCCAACAGGGTAGAGGAAAAATGTAAAAACATAAATAAGGATATAAAGGTTGCCGTAATGGGCTGTGCAGTTAACGGCCCCGGAGAGGCAAGGGAAGCGGATATAGGAATAGCCGGCGGAAAGGGCTATGGTCTTATATTCAAAAAGGGCGAAATACTTAAAAAGCTTCCCGAAGAACAGCTTTTAGACGCTTTTATGGAGGAGATAGACAAGCTGTAAATTTGGAGTGATTTATATGAAAAATGCAGAATTTAATAAGGTATTCGGCAATATAGAGCTTTCGGCTAATGTCAGAACCAATCTGAAAAACACAGTTGTTGACTTCCTCAAGGTCTCTGATGAAAACGGTACTGTCGATATACATCTGCTTTCTGATACATTTATAGATGAAAGCTGTATTGGTGATCTGGAAGATGATATAATGGAATCTGTTCAGGGAATAAAGGGTGTAAACGCAAGTATATCATATATTATGGACGACAGCACCGATGAAGAAAAAATTGCTCGTTACTGGTATAAGCTTAGGGAAATAGTAAGAGATAAAAATTATGTTTGTTTTGCTCTGTTTAAGAACGCCGAATGGAAATTGGAAGGAAATACCCTTGTAATATTTGTAGATAATAATTCTGCTTTTTTATTTGAAAACTTTGGACTTGACAGGAAATTTAGCAAAGTATTGAGCCAAAGGCTCAACATAAATGTTAATGTCGTATTTAAAAATAAGGCTATAAGCAAAAAGGAAATAGAGGAAAAGAGAGCGCTCTTATCAAAACGCAGCGAGGAATATATGACTCAGCTTGCCGAAAGGAACAGCGCAGAAATATCCAATACCGCACCTGTATTAAGCGACGATAATTTCAGGACAAAAAGAAGGGGAAGGAGTTCAGCGCCTTCTCTTGAACCTATTGCAGATGAGCCTGTTTCCATTACAGAGGCATATAAAAATATGGGGGAGGCCGTTGTCTGGGGCAGAGTATTTATGGAGGCAGATACCAGAGAGACTAAAAACGGCAGATTTATAGCCAAAAGCGCTATTACTGACGGTAAGGATTCCATATATATAAAAATGTTTATTCCGCCCGAGGACTACGGAAAATACAAGAAGCTTGTAAATAAAGGCAAAAAGCCCGTATATGTTAAGGTCAAGGGAAATATAGACTATGATCCCTTTGAAAATAATGAACCTGTGCTGACATTAAGCGCTATAAATGAGGCTGAACCTCCTGAGATTAAGCAGGATAACGCTCCGGAAAAAAGAGTTGAGCTTCACCTTCATACAAATATGAGTATGATGGACGGTATCACATCGGCTGCCGAATATATAGACAGAGCCATTTACTGGGGACATAAGGCTATTGCGTTTACAGACCATGGCGTTGTGCAGGCATTTCCCGATATCCTCCATGCAATAGAGGGTAAGGATATAAAACCTCTGTATGGCTGTGAGGGCTATATGGTAAATGACATGGGAGCAATTGTTAAAAATTCTCACAGTCAGAGCATAGACAATACATATGTTGTATTTGACCTGGAAACAACAGGCCTTAATAATAAAATAGATAAGATAATTGAGATAGGCGCCGTTAAAATAAAGAACGGTGAGATAATAGACAGGTATTCCACCTTTGTAAATCCCGAAAGACCTATTGAGCCTAAAATTTCAAAGCTTACGGGCATTTATAATGAAATGGTAGCCGACTATGGCACAGAGGAGGATATAGTTCCCGAATTTCTTGAATTTATAGGCGAGAGTATACTTGTAGCCCATAATGCAAGCTTTGATGTAGGCTTTATAAGAAGGTTTGCAAGAGAAAAGGGCAGTAATATCGATAATACGGTTATAGATACCCTTGAGCTGTCAAGGGCTCTTTTGCCAAAGCTCAATAATTTCAAACTGGATACCGTATGCAATGAGCTTAATGTTTCCCTTGAAAATCATCACAGAGCCGTTAATGACGCAGAGGCTACAGCCCTTTGTTTTATAGAATTTGTAAAAAGACTTAAGGAAAAAGGTATTTCCAATGTAAATGAAATAAATGCTGTAGGCACAGAAACAATAGATAAATCCAAGATATCAAAAAGATATCATATTATAATCTTTGCCAAAAATCAGGCAGGTCTTAAAAATCTGTATGAGCTTGTATCGGCATCACATATCAGATATTTCAATAAAAGGAGTTCAAGACCCTGCATACCTAAGTCTGAATTGCTTAAATACAGGGAAAATCTTGTATTGGGTTCTGCCTGTGAGGCAGGCGAATTATATGAGGCTGTATATAATGATATGCCCGAGGAGGATATCAGGGAAATAGTTGATTTCTATGATTATCTTGAGGTACAGCCCATAGGAAATAACAGATTTATGATAAACAACACGAGCCGCAGCGGTAAATCCGTCAGGAGCGAAAATGATCTGATCGATATCAACAAAAAAATCGTTGCTCTCGGCGATAAATACAATAAGCCTGTGGCGGCTACAGGCGATGTCCATTTCATTGATCCCGAATGCGCCGATTTTAGAAGAATAGTGCAGATAGGCGAGGGCTTTAAGCTTGAGGACTGTGAAAATCAGGCGCCGCTTTATTTCAGAACTACAGAAGAGATGCTAAATGAATTTTCATATCTCGATGAAGCCAAAGCCTATGAAATAGTAGTTACCAATACAAATCTTGTGGCAGATATGATCGATGACGGTATCATAGCGATACCTCATAGAAAATGTCCGCCTAAAATAGAGGGTGCGGAGGATGATCTGCGCAGGATAACTACTCAGCGAGCTAAAGAAATTTATGGCGATCCGCTGCCCGAAAATATTGAAACAAGACTTAATAAGGAGCTTGACTCAATAATAGGCAACGGCTATGCAGTTCTTTATATCATAGCCCAAAAGCTTGTAAAGGATTCCAATGACCATGGCTATATTGTAGGCTCAAGAGGTTCTGTAGGCAGTTCATTTGCCGCTACTATGGCTGGAATAACAGAGGTAAATCCTCTTGATCCCCATTATGTATGTCCAAACTGCAAGTATTCGGACTTTACATCTGAGGAAGTAAGGAAGGTCGCAGGAAATTCAGGCTTTGATCTGCCTGATAAAAAATGTCCTGTTTGCGGCGCAGAAATGAATAAAGACGGTCAGGCAATACCCTTTGAAACCTTTTTGGGTTTCAAGGGCGACAAGGAGCCTGATATAGACCTTAACTTTTCAGGCGAGGACCAGATAAGGGCGCATAAATATTGCGAAACTTTGTTCGGCAGCGGAAATGTGTATAAAGCCGGTACAATATCTACATTGCAGGATAAGACCGTATACGGCTATGTGCTTAAATATTGCGAGAAAAAGGGCATTACAATGAAAACCAGTGAGATAAACCGTCTTGTAGAGGGCTGTGTTGGTGTAAAGCGTTCTACGGGTCAGCATCCCGGTGGTCTTGTAATAGTACCCGACTATACGAATATCCACGAATTTTGTCCTGTACAGCATCCTGCAAATAAGGCGGACTCAGGCGTAACAACAACACATTTTGATTATCATTCTATAGACGCCTGTCTTTTAAAACTGGATATGCTGGGTCATGATGTACCTACAATATTGAAAATGTATAAGGATATTACAGGCTTTGATCCCTTGGATGTACCCATGAATGATAAGGCTACAATGTCGCTTTTTACATCTTCCAAGGCACTTGGAGTAACAGAGGAGCAGATACACTGTAAGACAGGAACTCTCGGACTTCCCGAATTTGGTACAAACTTCGTTATAGGAATGCTCCTTGAAACCCAGCCCAAGACATTTTCGGGTCTTGTAAAGATATCGGGACTTTCTCACGGAACTGATGTATGGAACGGCAATGCCCAGGAGCTTATAGAGCAGGGAATATGCACATTAAATGAGGTAATTCCTACAAGAGATGATATTATGGTATATCTTATGCTCCATGGTGTACCTAATGCAGATGCTTTCTCAATTATGGAAAACGTAAGAAAGGGACGTGGACTGAGACCCGATGAGGAAGCTCTTATGAGGGAACACAATGTTCCCGATTGGTATATTAAAAGCTGCAAGAAAATCAAATATATGTTCCCAAAAGGACATGCTGTGGCATATTGTACAAATACATTCAGAATAGGTTATTTTAAAATAAACTATCCGTTAGCTTTTTATGCAGGACATTTCTCAATGAAATATGATAATTTTGAATATAATAATATGTGCTTCGGACTTGAAAAGGCTGAAAACAGATATAACGAAATAATAGCTATGGGTAAACAGGCATCTGACAAGGATAAGGCTGTAGCGGAATTATTAAAGCTTGTTATAGAGATGTATATCAGAGGCTATAAATTTACAAAGATAGATATTCATAATTCAGAGGCTACTAAATTCAAAGTAGTTAAAAATGAGAACGGAGAAGATGTATTACTGCCGCCGTTGTGTACAGTGGAAAGTATGGGAGTATCTGCGGCAGAGTCTGTAGTAGATGCAAGAAAGGACGGAGAGTTTGAAACTCTTGAGGACCTGTTCAACAGAACTCAGCTTGGAAAAAAACTTATTGAGCAGTTGAAGGTAAACGGAGTAGTAGACGGTATAAGAGATACGGATCAGCTTACCTTGTTTACATAAGTATAATAAGCCATTAGAGGTATAAAGGCAGTTATGAAAGTAAATGTTCCGGAATATAGCCCCAACTATTCGTAAAACTATCCTTTTACGAATAGTTGCGAGACTTCCCCTAGCCTAAAAATTTATTGAAAATTGCTTAATTACTTGCTTTTTCAAATATCTTTAAAAAATGCACACCAAAATACGGTGTGCATTTTTTAATGTTTGAAATTTTTAATTATGACAAAATTCCCTTTATATATCCTGCAATTTCATCATCCTTACAGTTTGCAAAGAAATATTCGCTGAACTTTTCACCGCTTACAGCACCCTTAAGTAAATCCTGATCTATATTATTAAGTATTGTAAGCATATCTGTGTGAGTAACCTTTTTTACCTCGTCAAGTATCTTTTTGTTCCTCTGCTCAGGCACTACCCTTTCCTTAGGATAGCCCTGTCCGCTTTCGCCTGAGAAAAGCTGCTCAAAGGTATACTTAAGATTGAGCTCAGCGCCCCATCCAAAGCCTTTTGCAAAAGGAAATGCAGCGCAGTTGCCGTCATTTATCTGAGCAAACATATATCCGTCAGATGGGTCTACTATATGTCCGCATAAAACTCCGGGGAAGGAATTGCAGGCAAGTGTAGCGCCCTCTCCTGTACCGCAGCCTGTTACAACAAAGTCTGCTGCGCCTGAGTTAAGAAGTATTGCCGCCAATATACCGCACTGCACATAGGTAAGCTGTGCCTTGTCCTCGGCAGTGTACATTCCATAGTTGAATACCTTATGTCCCTTAGGCTCAACTACACTTTTAAGTACTGAGCATATAAGCTCGTTTTTAGCCGCTTGGCTGTTTTCATTGATCAAAGCAATTTTCATAATTTTACACCTCTCATATAATAATTATATATAAACTATAAAATAAATAAACGAATTTGTCAACTATATCCATAAAAAAAGACAGCTTACAAAAAGCTGCCCCAGACTGTCGAAAAAGTAAAAATTTAACTCAAAAAGAAATCAGCGAGATGAACGGCTTGCAAAAAGCGTCGCAGACTTTAATCCGCAGGAGGAATTCACTTCCTCCGAGGACAGGAACTTTTCTGTAATTTTGGTGTTTAACACCAAAATTACAGAAAACACGGCTGGTTCCTACCTTAATTAGACTGAAAGAAATGCATGCATTTCTTTCAAGCGTGTCGATTTTATCGACACGCTGAGACAGCTTACAAAAAGCTGCCCTTTTACAGTGTATCCTCCTGCCAATTAGCAGGCCTTTTTATAATAACCTAAGGATATAAGGCTGTCCAGATATATGACATTATTTTTCTTTACAGCTGCTCTTCTCTTTATAGCCTTATGTTTTTTAACATTTTCTTTGTAAATACCGTCTGCCACAATGCCGTAAACAAGCCAGCAAACAGAGGCAAGCGCTATAAACGGGAGTGTTGCCCTCATCATACTTTCAAATGCTACATTTCCGCTCCAGCTTATAAAGAAATTAACGCAGAACAAAACGCATGATAATGTTATAATTGTCAATAATCTGATACATAATTTTCTGATATTCATATAAAAACCTCCTCTATAATAATTTGTTCGATTGATCCCAAGGAAATATTTACATCATTTCCTTGATTTATACATATTATACCATATATATGTTCGTTTGTCAAATGTTTGTTCGATATTTTTCGAATTTTTTTTCTGACTTTTATTTTTTATGCACCTATGCTATACTTTACTTGTATATATATACATTCAGGGGGTGTTTTATATGAAACTTATTACTTTTGTACACCTTGGGAAAACCATGGTGGGAGCAATTACAGACAGATATATTTATCCGCTGCCCTATTCTTCTATGAACGAGCTTATTCTCTCAGGCAGCAATATCGAAAAGCTTGTAGCTATGGCAGGAAATCCCATAGCTATACAGGAAAGTAAGATACTTGCGCCTATTCCTCATCCCAGACAGGATATTATATGTCTTGGAATAAATTTTCTTGAGCATGCTGTGGAATCTGCGCGCTATAAGAAGGAGGCATTTGGCGGAGACAGACCCTACGCTGTATATTTTTCAAAGAGAGTAAATGAATGTCTGCCCGATAAGGGTGTACTTCCCGATTATAAAGATATTGTTGACAGTCTGGATTATGAATGTGAGCTTGCCGTCGTAATAGGAAAAGACGCTAAGAATGTTACAAAGGAGAAGGCTTTTGACTATGTATTTGGCTATACTATAATGAACGATATAAGCGCAAGAAATCTTCAGACAATACACAAGCAGTGGTATTTTGGCAAAAGTCTTGACGGGTTTGCCCCTATGGGACCGTGCATAGTGACGGAGGATGAATTTTCAAGGCCTCCTATACTTACTGTCAAGTCCTTTGTAAACGGTGAATTAAGACAAAACAGCACAACAGACCTTCTAATATTCGATATACCCCATGTTATAGCGGAATTATCACAGGGAATGACGCTTAAAGCAGGCACTATAATTGCTATGGGTACACCGGCAGGCGTAGGTATGGGTTTCCGTCCGCCTAAATTTCTTAAAAAAGGCGATGTTGTGGAATGTGTTATTGAAAATATAGGAACACTTACTACATATATAAACTAATTAAAAACCAAATCTTAATATTAATATAAAGACTAATAAAAGCCTGAATTTTATTTCAGGCTTTTTAAAATGCGGTATAATTTTTTAACATCATTACTATAGGATTTCTTTGAAAAAATTATTTTTTCGGCAAGCTTTATCATATTATCGACCCTTTCGGATGATTTGCCTCTTTCCTTTAGTATTACAGCAAGCTCTTTCAGAGAGTTTGTGGATATGCCTGCTTTTTTATTAAAGCTTTCTATTAATATAAGCGCCTTTTTAGAATTGTCTGCCTTTGCGTAATTTATGGCTTTTTTCAAAATAACCCATAACAATTTAAACAATATCAGCAATAGTGCCAAAAGCGCCAGTATCACTAAAATTCTCACTACTGTTTTTATAATGAAATGTCCTATATTCTTAGGTGAATATTTTTCCTTGTCTACAGTTCTGAAATAGTTATCTATATCTGTGGAGGGATTTTCTTTTACTTCTTCACTGTCTATAAGCTCTTTCATTTCCTCCAAGGAAGGCGGTTCTGATACATTTACCGCTGTCCAGCCCTTTTTACTGTCATATATCTCAGCCCAAGCGTAGGCATTTGCATTGGTTATATCCACATTGAATTGTCCGCTTTTCCTGTTATATTTACTTGTTAATATCTGTTCGTTGTCCACCTTATATCCGCTTACATATCTGGCAGGAATTCCTAAATTTCTGAATATAAGAACGGCAGCTGAGGCAAAATGGGTAGCATTGCCCTTCTTGGTCTCCGTCAGAAAGCTGTTTATAAAGTCGCTGCCATAGGGTAAAGGCTCAGTATCTATGGAATATGTATAATTATTGATGAGATAGTCTGATACAGCCTTTGCAATATCACTGCTTTTACTGAAATTTTGTTCTTTACATATATTATCTATTATTTCCTTGTTTTTTTCATCGATATTCAAATATAGATCCGCATCCTCTGTATCGGAGCTTGTCCACATATTCATTCTGTAGATATAGTTTTGCCCTGTAAATTCCTTAAGCAGTGTACTTTCGCCGTCAGTAGGACTTAGCTGAACTGTTTTTTTCTTTTTCATATTAGGTCTGAAATAAGCCTGATAGCCTACCTGTCCCGCATCAAAGCTGTCCTGATTGCCGAACTTCTTGTATTCTACATACTTCATAACGGCAACATCTCTCACCGTTGCTTTTAAGTTGCCGCTATATTCCTTTGATATATTCTGCACACCCTTGACTGAGCCTGCGGCTATACCTATTATGCAGGCAATAAAACAAAGCTGCACTGTATATATACTATCTCCCCTGCGAGAGTATATGTTTTTTTTATGCTTAAATTTATTTCCGAGGGTCAGCTTGCTCCCTGAACACATATTCAAAATACATACTACAATTAATGTAGTGACAACGGCAACAGCAGGTCTTATGCCGACTGTACCGCCTCCAAAGGCAGTAAGCCCAAGTAAAAGAATAACAATGATGCCGTACAATATTTTGGACATATAACGTCCCACTACAAGGGCAATGACCATTACAACAGCAACTGTTACAGTGCCTGCAAGCATATTTACCGTAAGAGTAGTGTTCTGCATTACCTTGTCAAAACCGTCTACCTCGGGCAGACTAAACGCAATGCGAATAACACCATATGCCTCATTCATTACAGACATTATACCGCTTTTGAGTATATCGGAATTGGTTTTAATATATTTATATAACAGATACAGCAATCCGCCGTTTACAGCAACGGCAGTAAAAATATTGATATCGGCAAGCATTAAAATAAAAGCCAGTACTGCGTCTATCTTAAGCATAGCTTTCATCTCTATATCGATATTAAAGCTGTTAAAGCCAATGTAAATTATTAAAAAAGAGGATGCAACAACAAGAACATACCTTATTATAAAGCTTATGATATTAAGGTCTGAAATAACATAGCTTTTTTTGTTAAATATGATACCTGCTGCGCCTGTATTCTTATTTCTCATTGAACCGACTCCGTTTTGCTGCTCACATACAAGAATTCATGTCCCTTATACAGTCTTTTATATTCATTCAGTCCTCTGTCCCTTATCATATCGGGAGCCGAGTTATAAATATCGGTCAATACATATTCGGCAGTCGCTTTATCCGAAACATATCTGTTTTCAAACTCCTCGGCGCCGGCAGGCAGCCAGAAAACATAAAAATTTGTTTTACCGTTCATTATAGTCCATAGCTCATCAAGCGCATTATCAAGAGTATTAATATACATATCCAACAGTATAACAGCCTCATCCATACTTGTCTTCTCGTATTCACGCACGTATATATTTTCCATGCGGGCAGTAAGCTTCCAGTTTATACTGTTCAGCCTGTCGCCTTCTCTGTATTCTCTGAAAGAACTGATATCACCACTGTTTGCGGAATAAACATTATCGGAAGGTATACTGTCTGTATCTATGGCTCCTAATATATCTATATCATTATTACCTGTATTATTCGGCAGCACAAAAAAAGAATATGCAACGTCACTTTCCAAGCTTTTTTTTAATATCCCGAACATATCCGTGTATTCCAGCTTATCTATATGAATATCATAAATTCCGCTATAAACGGCTGTAAATGGAATTCTTATTTTTTTACGGCAGAACATACCTAAAGGGAAAACGTAATAATTGGTCTTGCCCTTATAGAATCTGTTTTTTATAGTAACTGCAGCCTTGACCCTGCTTACGGGATAAAAGCATCTGTTCCCCACCTCAAGGGTCATTATCCCCTTATTTTTCTTGCTGTATTCTGTCTTATCCGACATTACATATGCCCTGCATCCCCTTGAAGCCATAAATAAAATAATATCGGCAGCCAACAGTATAACAAGAGCTGCCGCTATATTAAATAAGACAGGCACATTAAAATATACTGCGGCAGAAACCGGCAGACAAAGTAATATAACAAAAGTTGTTACCTTAAATACACGCATCTATATCATTCCTATAATCAAAGTCTTATTTCTTTTACAATACTGTCTATAATTTTTTCTTCACTAATTCCCTCAGCGCGGGCATCGTTATTCAGTTCTATTCTGTGACAGGCAGTACACTTGATTATATCCATTACATCGTCAGCGGAAACAAATTCTCTGCCGTTGTACAATGCGCAGGCCTTAGCCATTTTCAGAATAGCTATACTTCCTCTGGGACTTATACCTAATGATAAATATTTATTATTTCTTGTGGCATTTACTATATTTACGATAAATTTATATATATTATCCTTGACATATATATTATCGGCTGTATTTATGCAGTCCATAAGCTCTTTGGCTGAAATAATGTTATTCAGCTTATCCAATTTGTTGTCCTTGGCGTCCTTCATAATATCAATTTCGGACTCAGCATCGGGATAGCCTATAGAGGTCCTTATCATAAACCTCTCTATCTGTGACTGTGGCAGCCTCTGAGTACCTGCGGAGCCAAAGGGATTTTGCGTAGCTATGACAATAAATGGTTTTGGAAGCTCCCTTGTATCGCCATCTACAGTATATCTGCCCTCCTCCATAAGCTCCAGAAGAGCCGACTGAGTTTTTGAAGAAGTCCTGTTTATCTCATCCGCCAGTAAAAGATTGCAAACGGCACCTCCCTTTATATATTCGAATTGACCTGTTTCCCTATTATACATATTAAAACCGATAACATCGCTTGGCATAACATCGGGTGTAAACTGTATTCTGTTGTAATCAAGACCCAGTGTCTTGGACAAAGCAAGGGCAAGCGTTGTTTTGCCGACACCGGGTATGTCCTCAAGGAGTATATGCCCTCCCGCAACAATAGCTAAAACAACATTTTTTATTATATCCCTTTTGCCTATTACTACCTTGCTTATCTCATCTGTTATCCTGCTTATATCCGTCATATTTACCCTCCGTATAAACAATATTTAATTAAGTATATCACAGAATTTTTTTTATGTAAATATTTTTATAAAATTGACATTCAGGGCTATTTGTTGTAAAATATGTATAATGACTTAACCGATGGACAATATGTTCTTCTACAGCGGAGAAAAGCCCTGTAAAAGCATATCGGTTTAATATCTATGACTAAAGTGAGGTTGCTGTATGTTTAAATCTGGTAAGAATAATAAAAATGAGTATAATGAAGCCGTAAATTTGCCTGAAAGAATAATAGCTGTGATAGTTATAATACTTTTTGCGGCAGTTATAGTACTCTGTATATTTAAGTTTATATTTAAGGAGCCTCTTCCGGAGGCTATCACCCCAAATGATTATACTGAATTTGCCCATGATAGTGATTTCAGCAAGAACGTGTACGGAGAGGTAAGGACACCTAATATGGAAAATACGCCGTCAGACCCTGATGAGCCTACGCCCATATCATGCTGGGGTGATTCCTATACCATAGCTGCAGACTATTCCACTCCGTCATATGTGGCATACCTCTCCAAAAATGCAGTAAGGATATGCTATAATCTGGGAGTAAATCAGGGAACGATAGAGGATATTGCCGCTCGTCAGGGAGGAGCGCCTCTTTATGTGCTTCCCTTTGATATTCCTGCCAAGGTTGACTACAGGGAAATATCCGTATCAAATTCATACGGTTATGAACCGAAAATAGATTTTGATAAAAACTCAGGCTTTAATCCCTGTAAAATAGATGGTATTGAGGGCATCCTTTCTCAGTTCTACGGCACATATAAATTTACAAGACTTGCAAGCGGCTTTGAAGATATAATACTTGAGCCTACACCTGTTATTACAAAGGCTATGGAATTGAGAAAAAATGACATTACAGTATTATTTATAGGAAATACAAATAATTTTGTCGATGATGCAAAAACAATAGAAATATATAAAAGAATGACAGAGTTTTTAGACACCGATAAATTCCTTGTTATAGGACCGATAGTAGGCAATGTGGAAAAGATAAAGAAGATCAATTCCGATCTGTCAGCAGCCTTTGGCATTAAATTTCTTGACCTTTACAGCTATCTCTATAACGATGCCGTTGTGGAATATGAGGTTACTATCAACGAAGAGGATAAAGCAAGTATTGCCAAGGGCAATATACCTGCAAACTTTGTGCTTAACGGCAAGGGCTTCAGTAAACAGGGCGCTGAGATAGTCGGAAATAAAGTATTTGATAAACTCAATAATCTGGGTTATTTTGATGAAGAAAGCGAAAATGAATAGGAGAGATACGGTATGAAAAACAGATATGGCTTTACGGCTTATATAATTATGGCAGTGCTTATCTTTATTACAGCGGTTGCCCTAATATTTGCTGCCATTAACATAAAAGCCAACAAAGAGTCTTTGGCAAGCAACAATGATGAGATCGCGGAATATATCGACTATTCTGTTGAACTGTGTCGGGAGGCATATTCCCTGTCAAAAGCTACTGACGAAGAAATGACATATCTCAACGACTACATCGAAAACATCGATAAGTATGATAATGTCAGGACAAAGGTGAATATTTCCCTTGCTATGCTGACAGATACAGCTGATATGCTTGGAAATAAATATGTAAAGGGTATAGTTACGGAAAAATCTTATCAGGATATACAGAATAAATTTACCATAGCAAATTCCAAGCTGGAAAGCTTAGTTAAAAGCGAATAAGGGTTACAGGAGGAAATTACAATGATTAGAACCAGATTTGCGCCAAGTCCCACAGGCTATATGCATATAGGAAATCTGAGGACGGCTCTGTATGAATTTCTTATAGCCAAGTCACAGGGCGGCAAATTCATACTGAGAATTGAAGATACCGACAGAGAAAGATATGTAGAGGGCGCCACTGATGTTATATACAAGACCCTTGAAATGGCGCATATGCCTCACGATGAGGGTCCCGACATAGGCGGTCCCTATGGCCCATATGTACAGAGCGAAAGAAAGAACGATTATATAGACTATGCAAAGCAGCTTATAGATAAGGGCGAGGCATACTATTGCTTCTGTACCAAGGAAAGACTTGATTCCCTTAAGGTAGAAACAAGCCACGAGGCCGTAGCCAAGTACGACAGGCACTGCCTTTCACTTTCCAAGGAGGAAATAGAAGAAAACCTCAGAAATGGTGTGCCATATGTCATAAGGCAGAAAATAAAGGAGGGCACAACTACCTTCCACGATGTTGTATACGGTGATATCACAGTGGAAAACGAGGAAATGGAGGATCAGATATTAATTAAAACTGACGGATTTCCCACCTATAATTTTGCCAATGTGATAGACGACCACAAAATGAATATAACTCACGTTGTCAGAGGCGCGGAATATCTTTCTTCCACTCCCAAGTACAATCTTCTCTATGAGGCGTTTGGCTGGGAGATACCCACCTATGTACATCTGCCTGCCGTTATGAAGGACAAACACAATAAGCTTTCAAAGAGAAATGGTGATGCATCCTTCCAGGACCTCATTGCAAAGGGGTATCTTCCTGAGGCTATAGTAAATTATATTGCCCTTCTCGGTTGGTCTCCTTCTGTCAATCAGGAAATATTTACTATGGATGAGCTTATAAAAGAATTTGATGTAAAGGGACTTTCCAAATCCCCTTCTATATTTGATATAGACAAGCTGACATGGATGAACGGCGAATACATCAAGAAGATGGATGCCGAAAGCTTTTATACCTGGGCAGAGTCTGAGCTTAAATCAGCCATAAAAAGAGACGATATCGATCTGAAAAAGGTTGCAGGCTATGTACAGTCCAGAATAGGTACTTCAAAGGATATAGCAGATATGGTCGATTTTATAGATAAACTTCCGGAATACTCTACGGACCTTTATGTACACAAGAAAATGAAGACAACTAAGGAAATGTGTCTTGAACATCTCAAAAAAATACTCCCCGTACTTGAAAATATTACACAGTGGGACAACGACACCATATACAACTCTATGCTCACCGTGATACAGGAAATGGGTATAAAGAACGGTCAGATGTTCTGGCCTGTAAGGACTGCCCTTTCGGGAGAACCTACATCTCCCTGTGGCGCAAGTGAGCTTGCAGAGCTTTTGGGGAAAGAAGACACTATTGCCAGAATAAATAAGGGAATAGAACTACTTTCTGAATAAATTTAATAAATATTCACAAATAGCTATTGAAATTTAAGTTAAAAAGACTTATACTTAATTTATACAATTTTCTATAAGAAAGAAGGATGAAAATGCTCGATATTAAATACGATCTATCAAAGAACCCAAAGGTAAAGCCTGATCAGAATAATCTCGGCTTTGGCATTTACTACACAGATAATATGTTTGCTATGGACTATACTGAGGGCAAGGGCTGGCATGATGCCAGAATAGTACCTTATGGACCTATTTCTCTTGACCCTGCCGCTATGGTGCTACACTATGCTCAGGAATCCTTTGAGGGATTAAAGGCTTACAGAACACCTAACGGCGATATTCAGCTTTTCAGACCTGAAAAGAATGCCGCAAGAATGCAGAATACCAATAAGAGAATGTGTATTCCCGCTTTACCTGTTGAGGATTTTGTACAGGCTTGTAAGGCTCTTGTTTCTGTAGAAAAGGACTGGGTACCGTCTGCCGAGGGTACATCTCTTTATTTAAGACCATTTGTCATTGCTACAGAGCCTCACCTTGGTGTTCGCCCTTCCGCTACCTATACATTCTTTATTATTGCATCACCTGTAGGAGCATACTATTCAACAGGTATCAATCCCGTAAAGATATATGTAGAGGACGAATATGTAAGAGCCGCTCCTGGTTTAACAGGCTTTACAAAGTGCGGAGGCAACTATGCCGCTTCACTTGCCGCACAGGTCAAGGGTCATGACTTAGGCTATGAGCAGGTATTATGGCTTGACGGCGTTGAGAGAAAGTATGTTGAAGAAGTAGGTTCAATGAACTGTTTCTTTAAGATCGACGGAACTATATATACAGCGCCTACAGTCGGAACAGTACTTCCCGGTATTACAAGAATGTCCTGTATAGAACTTCTTAAAAAATGGGGCTATAAGGTATCAGAGGACAGACTTGCCATAGTTGATATTATCAAAGCATCCAGGGACGGCAAGCTTGAGGAAGTATTTGGTACAGGTACAGCCGCTGTTATATCTCCCGTAGGTGAGCTTCGTTATGAAGACGACGTATGCGTTATAAACGACGGCAAAATTGGTGAAGTAACTCAGAGACTTTATGATACCCTTACAGGTATACAGTGGGGTAAAATAAAGGACGATATGGGCTGGACAACAAAGGTTGAGTAATAGCAAATATATTTGCTCGTCTAACTTAGTCCTATCAAGGGATATATTTCACTTTCGGTAATAAATATCAATATATCATAAAATACAGCCGACTGATTTTACAGTCGGCTGTCTTTTTATGTCAAAGATTTGAAAACAAAACTAATTGCCAAACATTGAATTGAAGCTGTCTGACATAGGCTCACCGTTTTCGCCCTTGTTGATAAGTTGGCTCTGAACAGTACCGCTTGCAGTAATAATATTTTCAACTTTGAATAATGAAATTGTCATTTCAGGTTTAATATAATTCTTCATCATACCGCCTCCTTACTGTACTGTACTGAGACTGAATGTCTTAGTATCGGAAAGTATCTTTTCTCCACTCAAAGTCACAACATAAGGTGTTGCCTCTATCTGAGTATCGGCAGCCGGAATATCATTAATTGTAAAGGCATATTCATAAGTCTTTCCAATGTCTGAAGGCTTTACTGTAGAACCCTTTATAGAAGTGTAAACTATATTGGTTGAATGAGTATATTCCTTGCCATTTGCCTTAAATATAAAACCTGCTTCCTTGTAATCTACACTGTCTACACCTGAAACAAAAGTAAGACTGTTGCCTGATGCCTCTACCTTTATATCAGAATCTGTTGTTACAGGCGGCTTATTATTGGCTGCTGCTTCTCCGATCTCATCAAAAAGCTGCTGACCATACTCTGTCCAGTATGAGTTTTCGTTATAGTCATTGTCCTTTGCAGTAAATTTCTTATTTCTTATAGTAAATATAAATTCATGTGTATCATTTTCGCCATAAGCAGTTTCGGGCTGAACAACATACTTTGAAATGGAAATACCTGCCTCCTGTATCCATTTAGCTACAAGACCTGCCTGAATAACACCGCCTGTCTTGTTGCTGTGGGTCTTATCGCCGACGCCCATTATAGCAGTGCCGTATGCATCGCTGCCGCAGTCTGCATATGCCTTTTCATAAAGGCTCTTGGTTAAGTTGAAAGCGTCAAGGAAAAGAACACCCTTGTCCTTATTTGCCTCATAGATTTCCTTGCAGGCTGTTACATATGCGTCTCCGCTTGTAAGGTAATCCATTGTTGCAGGATTGTCCGTAGCATCTGCGTCATGGTGATGTTTTATCTTTCCGTTTTCATAGTAAAGCCTTGAAACAGGAGTTACTATAACAGGTATAGCGCCCTTTTCAAGAGTCTTGTCAATGTAGTACTGCAAGAAGCCCTTATATGTAGCGCCGCAGTCCCATGCGTAATATGTAGCGCCATATTTGTAACCGCTGGGTGTAGGTGTCTTCATACTTTCCTCAGGTACAATAGTTGGATATGGGCTCTGTCCTTTTGTTGCGGGAGTGTAGAGCGGAACAAATCTTTCTATATCATAGCCCTTTCCGTTTGCGCAGTCGTTATGACCAAACTGTATAAAGAGATAATCTCCTGATTTGATATTGGCAAGTATCTTGTCAAGACTGCCCTCGTTTACAAATGAACGGGTACTTCTGCCGCCGTTTGCGTAATTGTTTACAGTGACATATCTGTCATCAAAGAAGTTATACAGAAATTCGCCCCATGAACCTGAATTTGTGATCTTGCCTCCGCTGTTAAGTCCCTTTGCAGAGTAATCCTTAACTGTTGAGTCGCCTGCAAGATAAATGTTTATGCCTGAGCCGGGAGCAATACTGCCCTGATTGTCGGGGTCTGACCAGGTATTGCTTACAGCCTTTGTCTTTTCAATATAGAAAGCGGGCTTGCCCTGTATACCTGCGGTAGTCATAGGTGTGATCACTGCCATAAGGTACTTGCCGGCACATTCCATAGGTATCTGTATTTCCCTTGAGCTTACAGCTGAAGAAGTCTTTAAAAGCGTTGCACTCTTTAAGAGATTGTCAAGAGAGCTGTCGTCAAAGCCCTCATCCACTGCATACCAGGATATAAGTGAAGCGTCATCGGCTGCCCACTTGTCGCCCAATTCGTATACAAGGGTAACGGTCTCGCCGGGATTAGGTGTATTTAAGTCGCCGTTTGATGTAAATGTAGGACCGCTTTTAAGCTCGGGAGCATCTGCTGCCGCTGCTGTATAATATGCGGGAGTCCAGCCCTTTGCTATAAATACGCTGTCTACGGAATAAGCGTTTTTGTCAAGAGTATCCTTTACTCCGTTTACTCTGCCCGTGGTGTCTATCTTTTCACCGTTGTATGTGGTGTTATATTCCACAAGTGTTACATCGGGACTGTCAGGCTTAACGTTGCCCATTTCACCCCAGCCTGCGGGAACTATCATTTCAGGTTTCTGGAGCTGAGTGTCTATAAATGCGACCTTTGCTGAATCGCCCCACATTCTTCCGAAGTAGCCCGGAGTTACATCTTTGCTGCCGTAGGATACATAACAACCTCTGAATATGTAGCCTGCAGCTGCCATATCTTTTTCTGCACATGAATTTGCAGTAAGATAGCCTGCTGATGCACCGCTCTTATATCCGCAGAAATTAAGCTCGCAGCCGTCAAATATAACATCGCCTGTACCGCATATGAAGTCTGTCTGACCTTCGATATAGCAATTCTTGAAATATAATCTGAAAGCTGATCTATTAGATGTATAGAGAGTGTCCTGACTTCCTAAGAATGAACAATCCTTGAATTCTACTTGGTCAGCATAGTTTACAAGAGCGGCTGCTCTTTCTGTAGCTGCCTTTGTACCTACATCTGTAGCCTCATTTCTTATGACGGTAATGGATTCCCTGCCGTTTATTTCGACACCGTCAGCTATTTCCTCGTCAGTCATATACTTGTTGAATGAGTTCTCAAAACAGATGTTTTCCGCTCTGAATCCTGTTGCGCCTGCCTGGGGCATTACAGCTGCTCCCCAGTAGCTTACAACATCGCCTTTTGTAAACTTATCATAGTCTGCATAAGGACTGTATACACTTCCGACAGCAGAATAATACTTATAGCCTATACCATAGTACCATGTTATCTTTGTATTATCCCTGTTTCCGCCGTTGCTTGAAAGTGTGATATCGGGTACGCTTATAACTACCTGTTCTCTGTAGGTACCGGGATCGATCTTAATAGTTACTCTCTGTCCTGCTGTTCTTGTCATAGCCGTTACAGCGTCTACAGCAGCCTGTACAGTCTTGTAAGGCTTATCTGCGCCTACATATAAAGTATCTGCGTAAGGCACTGACTTAGGGCTTTCATCCTTTAAGAGAAGGTCTCTTGTAACAGCGCCGCCCTTTACCGTAACATGGGTAGATGTAGAATAGCTGTCTGATGTGATGGATGCCTCATAGCTGCCGTCTCTTAATGAAACGGTATAGCCTGCATTGGCAACAACACCGTTATATGTATATCCATCATCAATATTTTTAAAGCTGACAGCAGAAGGATTAACATTGAGAGTTTCATATTCCCCTCTTGTCTGTGTAAGTCCTAAGAATTTACCGCTTACATTATAAACGGGAACAGCCTTTAAAACTACATTCTTTGTAAGTGCATCTGCCGTTGACTGATTTACTGTAATTGCCTCTGCAAGCTCGTAGTCATATGCACCGTCAAGTACAAGACTATATTCCACATCAGCCGCTAAACGTGCTGAATATGTCTTTGCAGCCTTGTCTATATCGGCTATAACATTCTCAAAGCTTGTATCCTTAGGTACAAAGGTAAGCTTTGTATCCGCCGGTATATCTCCTGCCATACCGCTTATTGTACCTGATATGGCATAGGAAACGCTTTCGCCTATTGTAAGGTCAGCCGTCTGGGGGCCGCCTGCCTCTACCTTTACACGTCTTGTGTCTGCCGTAATGGAATATTCAATAGCCATTTCGCCTGAAAGAGATGCGGAATACTCATAGCCCGGCTTTAATGTGATACTGTAGCTTTTGCCGTTTACAGTTGCTTCCTTGGCCTCGCCTGTTGTGAGGTTTGTAAACTTGATCTTATACTCGGATAAATTATAAGCATCATTTATAGAGCCCTTAACATCAACATAAGGCGTAAATTCGGGGCTGTAGAAAAGCATCTTGGAGCCCGTAACGGTTATGTAATACTTATAGTCTGCCAAAACTTCCATCTCTATGGTAGCCCACTTTGCTTCCTGAGTAAGCTTGAAGCCCGGAAGATCAATATTATCGGGGCCGCAGGGATAAAAGCCGGCTGTGCCGCTTATACAAGTCTGAGTGCCGTCGGGAGCAGTCACGGATACAAAGCCCTGCTTTGTGGGCGCATTGCCTATGAATGCCTTGAGCGTACCATCGACTGTGGGTATGAATTCAACATATGAACACTTTGCATCATCTGTTGTTACTATACCGTTAGCAGCTTTACCGTTTGAATTGGATGATCTTACATAATCCATACCGCCGCTGGCGCCTGCTGTAATATCCGTTCCTTTACTATAATATTTAAGGTCAAGACCTTCAAATGATGCTACGCCGTCGCTGCCCGTATTTTCAACGGTCCATTTGCCCTGAGTCAATGGCTCTGCAAATACTGACGTAAACGAGCCTGAACTAAGCACCATTATAACAGACAACAGCATTGAAATAATAGCTGTAAGTCTGCGTGAGATTTTTTTGCTCATAAAAAATTCCTCCTTTATTTTTTTGTTTCATACCAACAAGCCCATAAATTCGGTATGTTCTTGTTGTATATGACCGTTATATTATAATTATATTTTAACTTTATTACAGCTTTATGTCAACTATGACATTGCGTCAGGGTTAATAATATTTTTTACAAAAAAACATACATTTTTTCCATAATATATGTTAAAATTATTTTGTAGAATTTAAAGACAGGAGTTTTTTTATGAGATATCTTACAAATGATCTGGCAAAGCTTTTAGGAGTTACCACAAACACTATAAGGCGCTATGAACAAAGTGGATTTTTAAAGCCTAAAAGGGATATTTCAAACTACAGGTGGTATGAATATCCCGACATAAACAAAGCGGCTATGGTAAGGCTCTACATGAAATGCGGCTTTTCTCATGATGAAATAAGGAATATGATGAAAAGCGACGATATACAGAGTATATGTACAAAAAAGCTTGATGAAATGGATATGCAGATAGAAAGGCTTACAAGGCTCCGTCATTGGCTCAAAGACAATATACAGCTTATGGAAAACGTAAATAGACTTAAAGACAGCTTTATGACTATGAAATGCCCTGCCATGAGATATGTTGTATACAGTGTAGGAGAAAATCTTTTAAAAGAAGAGGACAGGCTCAAAACACTGAATTTCTTCTTGTACGAGGCGCCCGAAGTCCAGCTTTTAAGTATATACCGTCTGGAGGATATTAAAAAAGGCAGCTTTATACCCTATACGGGCTGGACTGTAAAAGAAATTGACATAAACAAATTCAGAATGGAAAATATGATAGCCGAAGATAAATATATTGAATATTATCCCTCTGTAGAATGTCTTTTCGGAGCAGTAGAGATATCTTCGGAGGACATATACAGTAATATGAAGATGAACAGGATATTCAACGAATATCTTTCTAAGGCCCACGGCTATATTGCCGAAAAGGGATATTATATTTCAGGCGATATTTTCCAGATATACGCAACTGCTTTCAGCAGCACTATAAATATACTTACGGGAATACCTATCAAAAAAAGGACTTTACAAAATTAATATTACATATTTCCTGTAAAACGATTTGTGCAGTATTATTAAATTTTTTAAATTTTTTTATTATTATACTTCAATTTTTGCAATAAATATGCTAAAATAAAAAAAAGATAATATAGGGAGGTATGTTTATGTATGTACATCAGAGAATGACAAGACGTCCCGTTACGGTTTCACCTGACTATTCCGTTTCAAAGGCATATCAGATAATGACTGAAGGACGTTATTCACAGATACCCGTAGTGGACAGTGACAACAAGCTAATTGGCCTTGTTACAGAAAAGCTGCTTGCTGAGGTCAATCCCTCAAGCGCAACATCCTTAAGCGTTTATGAGATAAATTATCTCTTAAGCAAGACTAAGGTTAAAGACATTATGAAAACAGGCATATTCAAAATAGAAAAGGACGCCCTTCTGGAAGATGCCGCTCTTATAATGAAGGAAAACAGGATCAGTTCTCTTCCCGTTGTGGAAGGAGATTATCTTGTAGGCATAATCACCCGTACAGATATATTCAGAGCTTTCATAGACATAATGGGAGTTAAATCAAAGGGTACGAGGATCGCTATTTCCGCCGCAGACAGAACAGGTGTATTTGCAGAGATCACACAGGTGTTTGCAGACCTTGATATCGATATAAGAAATATAAGCAATATTAATGAAAACGGTACTCTTGAAATGATAGTAAAGGTTCGTTCCTTTGATGTTGACAAGGCTATTGAAGAGCTTATTGCAAAGGGATATACGGTAGAATCCGTCAAGAAAATCAATTGATATACATATTACAGGATATTACACAAGGACGTGTTCAGGTGTAATATCCTGTTTTTTTAAGGAGGAAATATGAAAAAACCAATTATAGGGGTAACTCCCCTTTACGATGAAGAAAAAGAAAGCATATGGATGCTGCCGGGATATATGGACGTGCTTACAGCCTGTAATGCTCTGCCTGTAATACTGCCCTTTGACAGCAGCTGCACCGATGAAATATCTTCCCTGTGCGACGGCTTTCTGTTTACGGGAGGTCATGATGTGGACCCTGCAATGTATAATGAAAAGGCTATGCCCTATTGCGGTGTTCCTAACAACGAAAAGGACAATCTTGAAAAAGCACTGCTCTTAAAGGCATATAATGCCGATATTCCCGTTTTCGGTATATGCAGGGGTATTCAGCTTATAAATGCAGTGCTGGGCGGCACTCTGTATCAGCATATACCGGAGCAGATGAAAACAGATTTAGAGCATAAAATGACACCGCCCTATGACAGAGTACAGCATAATGTAAGGATATTAAAGAATACTCCCTTATACCATACTGTCAAAAAGGATAATATCGGTGTAAACAGCTATCATCATCAAGGCATAAAAAAGCTTTCTGACAAAGTAAAGCCTATGGCATATGCCGATGACGGGCTTATTGAGGCAATATACTGTCCCGATAAAAAATTTATACAGGCAGTTCAATGGCATCCCGAATTGTCCTGGAGAACAGATTCGGATCAGCTTCATATAATACAGACCTTTGTGGACGCCTGCAGATAATTATTGATTTTCTTCAAGCCATCTCATTGCATTATATGCATATATTGCGCTGCCGTAAGGCAAAGCATCCTCATCAAACCTTACCTTGGGATGATGCTGTCCGTATATATAGCCCTTTTCCGCTTCTCCCGCAGCCAAGGCTATCATAATTGAAGGTACTCTCTGGCTTATATAGGCAAAATCCTCAGAGCCTGAGGTACCCTTCATACCGTTGCCGCTCATGGCATTAAGCTGCGCAACGGTAAATGTCTTTTCATTTCCCAGTATCTCCCTTGTGTATTTTTCCGTAAGCTCTGACAATGCTTTGTCATTTACAAGGGTAGGACAGCCGCTGGTATATTCAACCTCAGCATTTCCTCTGAAGCTTTTTGCCGTTCCCTCGACTATTTCGGATATCCTTTTCTTTATAAACGCTCTTATACCCTCATCATAGGTCCTTATGGTACCTCCCATAACAACACTGTCGGGAATGACATTTGAGGCTGTGCCTCCGTTTATTTTGCCTATTGTAAGAGCAGCCGAATCATTAAGCGCCAGTTCTCTTGAATTTATTTCCTGTAATGCCAAAATTATATGAGCGGCTATATTTACAGGGTCTATGCCCATATTGGGCATTGAACCGTGACAGCCCTTTCCCTGTATTCTTATTTCAAAATAATCGGCAGCGGGAGCGCTTACTCCCGGTGAGGATATTACAGCAGTTCCTGATGTAAAGGGCATACCTGCCATAACGTGTATCATAAGCGCACCGTCTACCTTCGGGTCTTCAAGAAGTCCGTCCTTTACCATATCGGCAGAACCCTCAAAGGTTTCTTCAGCAGGCTGAAACATAAGCTTTACCCTGCCCTTTAACTCGTTTTCGTGTTCCTTAAGTATTTTAGCTGCGCCTAAAAGCATAGCGGTATGCATATCATGTCCACAGCCGTGCATATTGCCGTTTGTAGACTTAAAATCTACATCCGCCTCTTCTTTTACAGGCAAAGCGTCCATATCTGCCCTGAGCATAAAGGTCTTACCCTTGCTGCCGACTAAGGCAACAACGCCCGATTGTCCGCAGTCCTTTGGCTCATAACCCATTTCACTAAGCTTTTCCTTTACATAAGCCTTTGTGTTTTTAAGGTCAAAACGCACCTCGGGATTTGAATGGAGATAGCGTCTGTATTCAATTAATTTTTCCTTATTGTGTAATGCTTCTTCAAGTATATTTTTCATATTGATCTCCTTATTGTAAAAAGGGAGCAGCACGCTGCTCCCTCATACTGTTTAATTTATGGATTACATACCCATTCCCATGCCGCCTGCAGGCATAGCAGGTTCTTCTGTCTTTTCATCGGCAACTATAGCCTCAGTAGTCAGTATAGTAGATGCTACACTGTTGGCGTTAAGAAGAGCGCTTCTTGTAACCTTGGTAGGATCGATAATACCGTCCTTTATCATATCCACATATTTGCCAGAAAGGGCATTAAAGCCATAGCCCTTCTTGCTTTCCTTTACATTATTGATAATAACAGCGCCTTCAAGACCTGCATTTTCAACTATCTGGCGAAGAGGTGACTCAAGAGCCTTTAATATAATACCTGCGCCTGTCTTTTCGTCACCGTCAAGCTTTTTGTAGATCTTTTCAACAGCGCTTATACAATGGATATACGCAGAACCGCCGCCGCAGATGATACCCTCTTCAACAGCCGCCTTTGTAGCTGCAAGGGCATCTTCCATACGAAGCTTCTTCTCCTTTAATTCCATTTCAGTAGCTGCGCCGACCTTTATAACGGCTACACCGCCGGCAAGCTTGGCAAGTCTTTCCTGAAGCTTTTCCTTATCAAACTCAGAGGTTGCCTCATCTATCTGAGCCCTTATCTGGGAAATTCTTGCTGAAATATCGTTCTTGTCGCCTGCGCCGTCAACTATAATGGTATCTTCCTTTGTAACTGTAACGCTCTTGGCTCTTCCCAGCATATCAAGTGTAGTTTCCTTAAGCTCTAAGCCAAGCTCACTTGATATAACAGTACCGCCTGTAAGAACAGCTATATCCTTAAGCATTTCCTTTCTTCTGTCGCCAAAGCCCGGAGCCTTTACGGCTACACAGTTAAATGTACCTCTTAACTTGTTTACAATAAGAGTGGTAAGAGCCTCGCCCTCTACATCCTCGGCAATAATAAGGAGCTTAGCACCTGACTGAACAATCTGCTCAAGTACAGGAAGTATTTCCTGGATATTTGATATCTTCTTGTCTGTAATAAGTATATATGGACTGTCAAGATTAGCAACCATCTTTTCCATATCTGTTGACATATAAGCTGATAAATATCCTCTGTCAAACTGCATACCTTCCACAAGCTCAAGCTCTGTATTCATAGACTTGGATTCCTCAACAGTGATAACGCCGTCATTGGAAACCTTTTCCATAGCGTCTGCTATCATTGCGCCTATTTCATCGTCGGCAGCTGAGTTAGCGGCAACCATAGCGATATGCTCCTTGCCTGCTACCTTGCTGCTCATATCCTTTATTTCTTCAACGGCAGCCTCTGTAGCCTTGCTCATACCCTTTCTCAGGATAATAGGGTTAGCGCCTGCCGCAATGTTCTTAAGACCCTCGTGTATCATAGCCTGCGCAAGAACTGTAGCTGTGGTAGTACCGTCGCCTGCTACGTCGTTAGTCTTTGTAGCAACCTCCTTAAGAAGCTGCGCGCCCATATTCTCCATAGGGTCCTCAAGCTCTATATCCTTGGCGATAGTAACACCGTCATTGGTAATAAGAGGAGTGCCGTACTTCTTGTCAAGCACTACATTTCTGCCCTTTGGTCCCAATGTTACCTTTACTGTATCTGCCAGCTTATTTACACCGATCTCAAGTGCTGCTCTTGCCTCTGCACCGTATTTAATACTTTTAGCCATTTTTCATTACCTCCGTTAAACTCTTATTATTCCACAACAGCGAGAATGTCGCCCTGCTTTACTATTATATATTCCTCTCCGTCATTCTTGACCTCAGTGCCTGCATACTTGGAATATACGACCTTATCTCCTGCCTTTACATCCATGGGAACAAGCTTTCCGTCAACAACGGCGCCTGGACCGACAGCAATTACCTCTGCCTCCTGGGGCTTTTCCTTAGACTGAGAAGTAAGTATTATACCTCCTGCCGTAGTCTCTTCAGCCTCTAACTGCTTTAAAACAACTCTGTCACCTAATGGTCTTAAACTCATATTACATATCCTCCTTTAAAATACAACATTTATCTTGTTAGCACTCTGATTGGTTGAGTGCTAACCCATAAACATAATATACCACAGCAGTTAAACTTTGTCAATATAATTTAATAAAATTTTTTACAAAGTTTCCATATAATAGTATATCCTAATTTATTATATAATAAACTCCGTAATATATAACAGGTACTACAACTGCGGGCAGCAGGTTTGCTACATTTAATTTCCTCATACCCAGCATATCAATACCAAGAGCAGTAATAAGTATGCCGCCTACTACAGATATTTCCCTCATAATATCTCCTGTGAGATAAGGCTCCACAAAGCCTGCAAGTATGGTTATAGCGCCCTGATATATCAACACAGAGATAGCCGAGAAAATAACACCATAGCCCATAGTAGAGGCAAATATAATGGCATATACGCCGTCCAGCACGCTTTTGGTAAAAAGTATCGTATAATTACCGTATATGCCGCTGTCAATAGAGCCTATTATTGCCATAGTTCCTGTGCAGTAAAGTATACTTGCGGCTACAAAGCTCTTTGATACTGAGCCCTCGCCGCCCTTACATCTGCTTTCTATCCAATCGCCTATGCTTTTCATTTTACCCTCTATGTTTATAAGAGTTCCCACAAGTCCGCCTATTACAAGGCTTATCACAAAGAGTACAGAATTGCAGGGCTCGTTCAGCATTCTCTGTAAGGCTCCCGATAAGCCTACAAAAATAACGGCTAAGCCTGTTGCCTGAGTTGTTATCTCCTGTAATTTTTCGTCAAAACGTCCCTTTATTATAAGTCCCAATATAGTACCAGCTATTATTGCAATTACGTTTACTATCGTACCTGTCATTTTGCTTTCTCCTTGTCTGTACCTATTTTTAAGGTTCGCGCATAGTAAAATAAATACTGCTGCGCGTAGCCTGCATATTCTCCCCATTTTTCCTTTGCAAAGGAATGTATAGTCTTTATATCCGTTTCATTCCCGTTGAAATACAGATGCTCCATAACTCTCTTTATCCACACATCCGTTGGAAATACCTCTCTTCTGCCCATTGAAAAGAGCATGGCGCAGTCTGCTACCTTCTGCCCTACTCCCTTTATTTTAAGCAGCTCCTTTAAAAGCTCATCTGTAGTAAGCTCATCTATACTTGCCAGATCAACCTCTTTATTTACAAGCTTGTCAAGGCAATCCCTTATGTACCTTGCTCGAAAACCCATTCTCAGCGCAAACAGATCCTCCTCCGTTGCCGCATTCAGCTGCTCCAATTCGGGAAAAGCGTAGCCCTCTCCCAAATTTGTGCCATAAGCTTCCGACATTCTCGCTATAATGCCTTTTATTCTGGGTATGTTGTTATTCTGCGATATGATAAAGCTTAAAAGGCATTCATAGGGCTGCTGGTTCAGTATCCTTATGCCGTCGGCGTATTTACAGGCGGCCTTCATAATATCATCGGTGGATATTCTGTCTATGATTTTACCGTAATCCCTGTCCAAGTCAAAGTAATTATGCCATATTTTTTTATAATCCTCGGCAGTACAGGGATAAAGCGCAACAGCAGAGCCTTCCTGCTTTATATACAGCACTCTGCCAGAGGCAATTATTCTGTAGTGCATTGAATTAAGCTTTTCAAAGCGAAAACACTGTCCACACTCCAGTATTTGCTCTATATTGAAATTTTTAACATTTTCAAGTATAACGGTTTTGTCATTTTCTCTGTAGGTCATTTTTAACTTCCTTTTCTGAATTTCATTAAAAATTAATATATCAAAAAATATACTTTTTTGCAACAGGATTTTATGATATAATTTTAATGAGGTGATAAAAATGAAGGAACAGATATATACAATACCCGTAAACGAAGGCTTTGACGCAGGAGGAGAATGCCCTTTTTGCAATATGTATCACTCTCTTGAAAAAGACGCTATAGACTATATGCTTGGCGCCTCATATATGGAGGACGATATAAGAGCGGAAACCGATAAAACAGGATTTTGCGCAAAGCATTTTAATATGATGTATAAAGAGCAGAACAGACTTGGTGTCGCTCTTATGATACACTCACATTTGCAGAAAATAAACAGAGACCTGCCTGCCCTTTGCGACAAGCTTAAGTCACAGGGAAAAAGAGGATTATTCGGCAAGAACTCAAAGAGCGAAAACGAGGTAAGCCCATACCTTAATAAAATTATTGGCTCCTGCTATGTATGTGACAGAATACACAACAACTTTGACAGATATTTTGATACCTTTTTCTTTATGTGGAAAAAGGACAACGATATACGAAACAAGGTAAAAAATTCAAAGGGCTTTTGCATTGAACACTTTTCAATGCTTATAGAACAGGCAGAAAAAAGACTGAGCGGCAAGGATTATGACGAGTTTATAGATACTATAATACCTGTACAGCTTGAAAATCTTAAAAGACTTGAGGGCGAAGTGGATCACTTTGTAAATAAGTTTGACCACAACTACAAGGATGCCCCGTGGGGTACTGCAAAGGACTCTCTTGTAAGAGCAATAACAAAGCTTTCAGGCGAATTTGTGGAGGAATAATATGACATTCAGTGAATTGGACTTAAAAGGTAAGCTGGAGCATATATGGATATACTATAAGCTAAGGATATTTATGATATGCTTCCTTATAATAGCAGGAATTTCTATAATATATACAGTGTTCGTAAAGCCCCACCCCGATAATTACTGCGGTATAGCAATGTACGGACAGTTTTTGTCCATGGCGGATGATGATGCAGTCACAGAGGAGCTGAATACATTGCTTGCCCTTGACCCCAGAAAATATACGGTCGAAATAGAAAGCTTTTTTTCGGATGAAAAGGATGTAATGGTCGAGGCACAGCTTAATCAGAAATTCAATACATATCTGTATGCGTCACAGTTCCATTTGATAATGGCTGATAAGGAAAATACCGATATATTCATAAACTCAGGCTATTATGAAAATCTGACAGACTATCTTACCGAAGATGAAATAAGCTCTCTTGATGAAAAGGGCCTTATTTATTACGCAAAGGACCCGGAATCAGGCGAAATGGAACCTCTTGCCGTTAAGCTGTCAAATTCGGCATTTCTTAAAAAATATAATCTCTATCAGGATAATGAAAGCTATATCGGATTTGTGATAATGCCAGAGGAGTATAAGGAAAGCACTGTAAAGACCTTTGATATTCTCATGAGCGAATAAGGAGAAAACTATGGGAAGAATAAAATACGTTATAATTTTTACAGTAATTATATTAATAGCCTTGTATTTTATACCGATCCCTCATCGTATACAGGCGGATATGCCTGCGGTAATGTATAACGAAGAGGGACAATACACATTTTCTATAAATGCAAGACGGCATAATTACCTTTTAAAGCAGGATTATCTTATTCCGGAAATAAAGGTATATTCAAAGGAAGACACCTTATTTTCATTTGATGATATAGATTATTCTATGTATAAGTCAAGTATACCGATAGAGGACACAGGCGATATCTCACATATATCCTTTTTCTACTACATAGGCAATACTAACAACCTAAGCCACGGCTTCCTCGATTATTCGGAAAAAGGAAACTGCTATATACTTAAAACAGAGGACTTTATATGCATAGCGCCTGCGGAAAACAGCGCCGATGCTCATAAGGTAATACAGTATTTTAAGGATAATAATTTTGATCCCGATATAAAATAAAAAAGAGCTGCTCTACGCAGTTCTTTTTTTGTAACCTTTCCACACTTTAAAGCGTATATAGGGTAAGAGAACAAAAGAGAGGTGTCTGAAATGGACATAGAGAGAATACTTGAAAAATACGGCACTACCATTTACAACATAGCCTATTACTATGCTAAAAACAAATATGATGCCGATGATATTCTGCAGAACGTATGCTTAAAGCTTTACAAGCGGCAAGCCGTATTTAAAGATGAAAATCATGAAAGAGCCTACATAATAAGAGCGGCGATAAATAACTCCAAAAGCTTTGTCAGAAGCGCATGGTTTAAAAAAGTAATATTTTCGGACAGAGAAGTACTGCAATATGACACCATAGAAATAAAGGAGGAAAAAGAGCTTTATTACAAGCTTGAAAAGCTGCCGCCAAAATACCGAACGGTAATACATCTTTTTTACTATGAGGATATGAGTATTGAGGAAATTGCAAAAACACTGAACAAAAGCAAGTCAGCAGTCAAAACACAACTCCACAGAGCAAGAAAACTTTTGAAGGAATATTTTGAGGAGGATGAAAATGTTTAAGGACAGATATATGAAAATAGCAGAAAAAATAACACCCGATGAGGAAATTAGGGAAAAAATCATAGCAGAATGTAAAGAACAGACAACCGTAAAAAGTAGAGTAAAATTCATACCTGTTATTGCCGTTATAATAATTGTTATTGCCCTTCCTGTTATGGCATACAGAGGCTATATAGACAGAATAGCAGAAATACTTAAGGAAGAAAACAATACAAGGATAACTCCTGCAATAAGTACAGATATACACGATGGAATAAAAATGGAACTGGACGGTGGAATATATTCAGGGAATACTCTTACACTTTATGGCTCTGTTGAGGATACAACAGGCAAAAGGATAAAGGAAGATACTTTATTGCTTAATTCCAGACCATATTTTAACGGAATTTCAATAGATACTCCCGGAGCAGGTTTCAGGGGCGCCTATGATATAAAAAATAACAAAAAGATATTCAGACTAAACTTTGATATTTCAGAATCTCTGACAGAAAAATCACAGCTTCAACTGAGAACAGACTATATATTAAGCGATAAAAAGAAGTATAAGCACATTGAGATACCTGCAGATAAAGTAATTACAGATGAAACAGTTGATCTGCTTAAAGATAATAGGGAATTTGACGATGCAGGATTAAATGTAACGTCCAATCAAGAAGAACTGGAGAAAACACAAAGCTTTGGTGACGGTTATAATATCTGCATCAAGCCAAGCAGCAATGACACAGCTCTTAATGATGATATAGATTTTTTATATTATAATAATACAGGCTTTATAAACAACAAGCTTCATATAAATATGACCTATACCGAGCCTATATCAGAGCGTACCCGCGTAAATATGTATGCTGTAAATTCAAATAAAAAAAGGATATATTCTGCCTATTCACAGGGCATAAAGCCAACCGATATGCCTCAGTCAGCCGCTTATTCCGATGATGGGTATATAGGTATGAGAAAATATGAGCAGTTTGTATTTGACATAGACAAAGAGGAATTTAAGGACTGTAGTATATACGCTGATATAGAGTATTATTCCTATCAGTCCGAGGAGCCTTTTATATTGTATTTTGACTGCAATGAATTTCTGACAGAGCCTATAGTGAAAGAAAACATACCCTTTGGCGAAAACACTATATATCGTCTTGAAATAACTCCCACAAGTGTTATCGGTACAACTGACGGTAAGGTCACAATGAAAAGCAAATTCATATATGACGATGGTACAGAATGCAGTTTTACAAGCGGAAGTTTCAGCGGTGACGGTGAATTTACATTGGACCCCGAAACCTATATAGACATTGACAGATTGAGTAAAATAATTATTAACGGTATTACAGTCTATGAAAAATAACAATTACAGTCTATGAAAAATAACATTAGTGCTTGAATTTTATGCCAAAAAGGTGTATAATATTTAATCAAATTTACTATGGAGGCATTTTTGAAAATGAGCACTAAATACAATTACAAAGAAATTGAAAAAAAATGGCGTGCCATATGGGAAAAAAATCCCGTAAATCCCACTAACACAGACAAGCCTAAGTACTACTGTCTGGATATGTTCCCATATCCCTCAGGCAACGGTCTTCACGTAGGTCACTGGAGAGGCTACGTGCTTTCAGACGTTGTGAGCAGATACAAGCTTTTACAGGGCTATGAGATACTTCATCCCATGGGCTGGGACGCTTTTGGTCTGCCTGCTGAGAACTTTGCCATAAAGACAGGCACTCACCCTTCTGTTTCTACAGAGAACAGTATCAGAAATATCAAGAGACAGGTCAATGAAATAGCCGCTATATACGACTGGGACAGAGAGATAAATACTACAGACCCCGCATACTATAAGTGGACGCAGTGGATATTTATACAGATGTTCAAAAACGGTCTTGCATACGAAAAGGAAATGCCCCTTAACTGGTGTCCTAACTGTAAGTGCGTACTTGCCAATGAGGAGGCTACCAACGGTGTATGTGACCGCTGCGGTTCTCAGGTCACAAAGAAAAATCTTCGCCAGTGGATGCTCAGGATAACTCATTATGCAGAAAGACTTCTCAATGACCTTCAAAAGCTGAACTGGCCTGAAAAGGTAAAGAAAATGCAGTCCGACTGGATAGGCAAGAGCTACGGCGCAGAGATAGACTTCCCTGTAGAGGGTACGGACAAGGCTATAAAGGTATATACCACAAGGCCTGACACTCTCTACGGCGCAACATTTATGGTGCTTGCTCCCGAACATGAGCTTATAAAGGACATAACTGCTCCCGAATACAAGGAGCAAATGGATAAGTATATATATGATGCCAGCACCAAATCCAATGTTTCCAGAATGACAGATAAGGAAAAGACAGGTGTGTTCACAGGCGCATACGGTATCAATCCGCTTAACGGCGCCAAAACTCCTATATGGGTTTCCGACTATGTACTTGCCGACTATGGTACAGGCGCTATTATGTGTGTTCCCGCCCATGATGACAGAGATTTTGAGTTTGCAAAGAAATTTGATCTGCCTATTATTCAGGTAATAAGCAAAGACGGTAAGGAAGACGAAGAGCTTACAGAAGCATATACCGAGCCGGGTATAATGATTAATTCTGGAGAGTTCAACGGTATGAAGTCCGAGGATGCCAAGGCTAAGGTCCCCGATTATATGGAGGAAAAGGGTTTTGGCAAAAAGACCGTAAACTACAAGCTCCGTGACTGGGTATTCTCAAGACAGAGATACTGGGGCGAGCCTATACCTCTTATTCATTGTGAAAAGTGCGGCATAGTTCCCGTGCCTGAGGAAGAGCTTCCCGTTATACTTCCCAATGTAGAAAGCTATAAGCCTACAGACACAGGCGAATCACCTCTTGCCGCTATTGACGAATGGGTAAATACTACCTGTCCCTGCTGCGGAGGTCCTGCTAAGAGAGAGACCAATACTATGCCTCAGTGGGCAGGCTCTTCATGGTATTTCTTAAGATACTGCGACAATCACAATGACAAGGAGCTTGCAAGCAAGGAGGCTCTTAAGAAGTGGGCGCCTGTAGATATGTATGTAGGCGGTATCGAGCATGCCGTACTGCATTTGCTCTATGCAAGATTTTATACAAAGTTCTTATATGACATCGGTGTAGTTGATTTTGACGAGCCTTTTACAAGGCTTTTCAACCAGGGTATGATAACCAAGGACGGAGCCAAGATGAGCAAGAACAAGGGCAACGTAGTTTCTCCCGATGAAATGGTGGAAAACTACGGCTGTGACTCCTTGAGAATGTATGAGCTGTTCATAGGACCTCCTGAGCTCGACTCAGAGTGGGACGATAACGGTATCGACGGTGTTTACAGATATCTTAACAAGGTATGGAAGTTCGTTGACGAATACAAGGACAAGATAATAGAACAGCCTACAAAGGAGATAGAACAGGCTAAGCACAAGATGATATATGAAATAACGACCCGTCTTGAGGCTCTTACGCTCAACACCGTTATCTCAGGCTTTATGGAGTTTACAAATAAGCTTGTAGCTGCCGCAAAGAATGCAGGCGGTATTGACAAGGATTCACTTGAAGCCCTTGCTATACTTCTTTGTCCCTTTGCTCCTCATATTGCCGAGGAAATATGGCAGACCCTTGGACATGACGAATCCGTATTCAGACAAACATGGCCAAAGTATGATGAAGAAAAGCTTAAGGAGGACACTATCAACTTAGCTGTTCAAATAAACGGCAAGGTAAAGGCGACCATTGATGTTGCTGCCGACGCCGACAAGGACACTGTTCTTGCAGCCGCTAAGGATGCTTTAGGCAGTAAGCTCAGCGGTACTATTGTAAAGGAAATATATGTTCCAGGCAGAATATGTAATATTGTGGTAAGACCATAGATGATAAAAGGAATTGTTGTGTTAAATTTTTGTTTAACTGAGTAAAATAGACCTCTCCACCGCCTAACGGCGGTCCCCCTCCCCTGATTAGGGGAGGCTGTGTACCGGAAAGCTATGGCAGTGGATTTGGTATTGCTTTTTCTAAGTAAATAAGGGATTTTGCAAAGCACCCGCCTAAGGCTCCCCTAATCAGGGGAGCTGTCAGCCGCGGCAACAGTTTATATAAAAGTAGATGTAAACGGGGCTGACTGAGAGGTCGAACTTATTCTACTAAACAAAAATTTACCGAAAATCAAAAAACTGTCGCAATAACTTATTTTTTATAATGCTTATTGCGACAGCTTTTTATCTGCTGTATTTTATTATTATCAATTCAACGCCGAGCTTGATGTCTATAAGTCCTTTTCTGAAATCGCTGTCACACTTGGCGCAGTCCTCTATAGCGGACATAATTGTCGAAAGCTTGAAATTCTTGCTTTGCGAACAGCACTTCATTGCAACGAACTCATTCATTTTAAGCTCTGCCGCAACCTGTCTGTAGTTATATTTCTTGCTCATCTGTAGATATTTGCATTTAAGTATAAGTCTGAACTGCCTGGATATCATACCCATTATTGCAACAGGCTCATTCTTGGCAAAAAGCATATTGTTGTATATATCCAGTGCCTTCTCCGTATTTTTGCCGCCTATAGCGTCTACCATATCGTATATATTTATTTCATCGGACTTGCTGCAAGCGGTGTCTATATGCTCCTTTTTGATTTCTCCGTCGCCAACATAGGCTATAAGCTTTTCATATTCGCCTGTGATTTTTTCAAGACTTGTGCCTATATTCCTAGCAAAATATGCGGCGTTGCTGCCCTTAAGCCTTCCCTTTGAATAATCTGTGATAAAGCTTATTATTTCCTTTTCCTTAAGCTCATTCAATTCACAGCAATAGCCATATTTTTTGACAGCCTTGTAAAGAGCATTGCGCTTGTCTACCTTTTCATTGAAGAAAAGAAACACAATGCCCTCCCCGCTTTCCTTTATGACCTCAGCCAGCTTTGTTGTATCATCCTTTCTGCCGTCCTTGAAAAGTCCCGTATCGGATATGAGCAAAAGCCTGTAGTCACTGAAAAAAGGCGCCGTATCCGCCGCAGAAATGATATCGTTTACATTTACGCCTTGTCCGTCGTATATATTCAAATTCATAAGCTCGGTGCTTTCGTCAACTATAGCTGCGCGGAGCTTGTCCTTATACTGATTTATAAGATATCTCTCTTCGCCAAAAAGTAAATATGCTTTTTTGAATTTTCCTGTTTTTATATCATTATCCAGTTCCTTCAAGGATATCACCTCACCGTCAGTATAACAGAATTATTTATCTCTCACAACTGATTTTTTATTTTTCATTAAATACATATATGCAAATGTCAATGCTGTATAAACTATAAGCACAGTAATACCGTATATATGGGTCTCAATATGGGCTATAGGCGCTTTCAGACTGAGTTCTGACAGATATTCCGTTCCTTTCAGTATTATATAAGGCAGCCCTGCGGCAAATATAGACGCTCTTAAGGAAACAAGCCCCGCTATACCGCATATACCGCCAAAGAGTACAAGTATACCCATAAAGCATATTACAATAATATTTACTGCAAAGTCTATAAAATTTATATAACCGAAGTAATAAAGTGTGATAGGCTTTACACCAAAGGCTACGGCTACCGAAACAATAAATGTACCCAGATAACCGCTGCTTATATTATACTTTCTGAGCAGGTCTGCCGTCATACCTATAATGAATACTGCCGTAAAGGAATACTGAAATCCCATATCGTAGATATAACAAGGGCTGTATACAAGAAGAAGTATAGCGGCAAAGGCGCAGGAGCTTATGACGTCATAATCTCTTCCCAGCATATCTCCTATTATAAATACATACATCATTATCACTGCTCTTACAACAGAGGGTGAACAGCCTGTGAATATGGCATATAGGAACAGAATTATTAATAACAGTATATCGGCAAACCTTTTGCTGAATTTACCCAAAAGTATCATAAGTATAGCTGCAAATATGGATATATGCAGTCCCGATACGGCTATTATATGTACTATGCCTGCATTTCTGAAAAGCTCATATATTTCTTCATCAAGCTCAAGTCTGTCTCCCAGTATAATAGCCTTTAAAAGTCCCGATTCTTTCGAAGGCAGAACATTGTCATATACATCGGCTATACTTGTCCTCAGCTTATACATATATGTATTAAGGCTTTTCTCATAGCCTGTCTTATAGGCATAGCCTGATATTTTGTATTCTATGTGACGGCTGAGCATATAATACTTTTCCTTATACTCACGCATACTTTTCATATCTCTGCCGTGTTTTATGCCTGTTTTTATTTCAACTACATCACCGGGTTCAATATCGGAGGCGCTGTAAAGATATAATTTTATCTTGTCCTTATATACTCTGTCCCCTGCCTTGAGAAAATTAAGTCTTACAGTATATTTACTGTAGCCATCGTATCTTTTGTCTGTTCTTATAACGGTACAATTCATATAAGGCTTTATATTGCTGTCCGCAAGGGCGTCTATCTCCTTATTGCTGTAGTCCAAAGAATTACAGCCAAGTATAAAGCCTGCAAGAGCAGCTATTATAAGGAGCTTTACACCCTCAATTTTATAGACTTTGCTTATGACAACTGCCGCCGCAAAGGTAATAAGCATAAAAAGGACAACACCCAAAACCCTGTAAAGGTGCTGTCCTGCCAGTATGCCATATATGAGAAACAAAAGAATAAAAACAATAGGTCTTTTCATAATACTATCTTATAAGGGATTCATCTCTTTCAAAAGGCTTGCTGAAATCAATATCTCCCTTGTATTCGTTTATTTTCTCACCTTCTATAAGGAACTGTACCTTATTTACAGTGTCTAATTCCGTAAGAGAATTTACTATGGAATATATCGTTATCCTTTCTGAAGGTAAAGGTGAATTATTGCGTATAAATGCCTGAGTAAGATTTACATAGCATATGCCCTCTTCCGTCTTTATATCCTTAATGCTCGTTGAAGAAGGTATAGTCGGATTAAGAGAGTTCCTTTCAGGTCCTGCAATAAGCTGTTCAACTATCTGATTTTCAAGGGTAAGGCTCTGCTTTACCTCTATACTTCTTTCCTCAGCTACAAGCTTTGTTCCCGTATTGTCGGCAAAGTACAGCTTTACTGTCTGCCTGTCTGTCTTATCCGGATCAATAGACGGATTGTTCTTTACGTTATTTCTGTTGAATATGCTTGTATTGCCGCTGCTGTCCTTAAGCGGAGCTCCGTCAACGCTTATAACCACATCATCTATAAAGCTAAGATCCGTAAGGGTATACACAAGAGCGCCTGTACATAATACCTTTAAATTGGGTTCAAGGGAATTATAGCTGCCTGCAAGATCGATATAGGCAGTATTGTCCTTATGTCTTTTATCCGTTATCTTGAATTTGGGAGGAAGCATAAGTCCCTGATTGCTGTTCTTGGGACCACTTGCAAATTCATCCACTACCGTATTGAACATAAGCGTATCATCATTCACCATATTTACTACGCGCTTTTCTTCCTCAAGAGTATTGGTACTCCCGTTGATATAGTACATATTATAGGCAACGGTGCCCTCTGCAATTTTTACATTTTTAGTAAATACAAAAATAAGCACGACAGTTATGACAAGCACGACGGCAAAAAAAACATAGGCAAGTTTTAATTTAATATTCTTCATTATAATTCACTCCCCTAGCTTTGCTTTCTCTTAAGAGGCAGACGTACTATAAATGTTGCGCCCTGACCCTCGCCGCTTATGATCTTGACAGAGCCGTTATGCAGCATAATTATGGAATGGGTTATGGCAAGTCCAAGACCTGTGCCGCCTGTTTCTCTGTCACGGGTCTTATCTACTCTGTAAAATCTGTCGAATATCCTGCTTTGCTCCTGTTCGCTTATGCCTATACCCGAATCCTGCACCGTAATAAAGCAGTCCTGATTGTCGGCATCTACAGATACCTTTACTCTGCCGTCTACAGGAGTATATTTGATACCGTTGTCCACAAGATTGGATATGGCAAGGCTGAGCTTTACTTCATCCGCCTCTACGGTTACATCCTTAGCTGCCTCAAAGGATATATTAATATTCTTATTTTCGGACAAGGGCTGGAGCCTTTTAATAATATCGCGAAGCATTTTATTTACATCGACTTCGCCTATATTAAGTCTGTTTTCGTTATTTTCAAGTCTGGCAAGAGAAAGAAGATCGTTTACTATCTCTGTCATTCTGTCGACCTCGGAATTGATATCCTGCAAAAATTCCTTATAGGTCTCCTCCGGAATATTGTCCTGTAAGAGCATAGCCTCGCTCAGTACCTTTATAGAGCTTAAAGGAGTCTTAAGCTCATGGGACACATTGGACACAAATTCCTGCCTGGATTTATCCACTTCCTCCAGCCGCTGCGTCATTGTGTTGACAGCCTCGGCAAGCTCTGTAAATTCATTATTTCCTTTAAGCTCTATTCTCTGATGGAACTGTCCCGAAGATATTTCCTTTATAGTTGCCAGAATATTCTTAAGAGGATCGAATATTATCTGTGACATAAATACCACAAGAGCAATGACTATAATGCCTATTATGACCGTCATAAATATCCATTTCTGATTTATATCGGAAATAAGCTGATATACATCGCTGAAGGAAGATATAACAAGCACTGCGCCTATTTTATTGGAACTGGCATCCTCTATATACGCAGACGCATATATAGCCTCTTCATCATTTCTCAGGTTTGCCTCATCTCTTCCAGTAAGAGCAACAAGTATTTCAGGCACCATATACATCTGACCGATCGCCATATTATTGGTATCAGCCACTACGACAGCATTGCTGTCTACTACTATAATTCTGAAATTTTCTTCAACGCTTTTTTCACTGAGTTCACTCCAGAACATATCCTGCTTGCTCTTATCCGTAAGATAATCTGCCTTCTGTATGGAGCCCGCTATTTTATTTGCCTGATACAATACCTCTTTTTCATTGGTATCTTCAAAATAATTGTGAAGAGTCTTGCTAAGATTAAAGGAATAGAACAAAAGAGGTATAATGCCTATGACAAAATAAGTCACAAGCATTTTGAACTTAACGCTTTTCAAACTTTTTAATTTACTGGAAATAGTAACCAACTCCCCACTTGGTATGGATATACTGAGGATCGCTTGGTGTCATTTCTATTTTCTCCCTGAGCCTTCTCACATGTACATCAACTGCTCTTGCATCACCGGGATAACCAAAGCCCCATATTGTGTTGAGAAGATTTTCCCTGCTGTATACCTTACCAGGATTCTTGACAAGAAGCTCCAAAAGATCAAATTCCTTGGCAGTAAGATTTTTTTCCTTGCCGTTTATAAAACAGCGCCTGCTTTCAAGGTCTATTTCCATATCCCTTGCCTTTATGATATTGCTCCTTGTTTCCTGCTTTGCCGCAGGTCTTACGCTTCTTCTGAGTATAGCCTTTATCCTTGCTTTAAGCTCAAGTATATTAAAAGGCTTTGTAATATAATCATCTGCGCCGTATTCAAGGCCCATTATCTTGTCTATATCCTCGCCCTTTGCTGTTACCATAATAATAGGTACGTCGGAAAATTCCCTTATCATACGGCAAACCTCAAGACCGTCGATCTTGGGAAGCATTACATCAAGCAGTATAAGGGAATAGCTGTCCGACTTGGCAAGATTATATGCCTCCTCGCCGTCATAGGCAGCGTCTACCTCCATACCTTCCTGTTCAAGGCTGAACTTTATTCCCTTAACTATAAGCTTTTCATCGTCAACTATTAATATCCTGTTAGCCATATTTTACACCCCTATACCGTAATATGATTTTTTATAGTATTAAATGTGCCCTCTCCTATACCGCTGACATTCATAATATCCTCGATATTTTTAAAGTCACCCTTTGTTTTTCTGTATTCCACAATATCCGCCGCGCGTTTGGGACCGATACCATCTATGGAGGAAAGCTCCGCCTCGTTTGCGGTATTGATATTTATTTTTTCATTATACTCACTATCTATATTCTCTGACGAAATTTGTGTTTTGTCAATACTATCTTTTCCATTATTTGAAATATTTTCATTATGTAACGACTTTATATTGCTGTAATTGGCATAATACCATACACCAAAGGCAATAAATGCCGTCAGAATTATTATATAATATAATTTCCTCTTCATATAATACTCATTTCTCCATATTTAATTTTTAACTTGAACAGCGCCTGAATATATGTTATTATTATATTGTTTAAATCGACATTTTTTATAGGAGCAGTTCAAATGAATAATAAGATTTCCGCATATAATTTTATCACATTTCTGACTTGTTTAACAATATTTTTTTCAATAAATTTTACACTACCCGTATCGGCGGAGCCTCAGACCGAAACAACTACAGAGGCGCCCTCCGTTATCAATAACTATGCAGAGCCTTCAAAACAGCTTGAAATTGGGTCAAGAGCCTGTATTCTTGTAGATGCCGAAACAGGTGTGGTATTGTATGAAAAAAATTCAAGAGAAAGACTTTACCCTGCCAGTATCACAAAAATACTTACAGGCTATATAGCCTGTGAGGAAGGCAACTTTGACGACACTCTTACAGTATCCCAGAATGCAGTCGATACTATGGGTGAAGGCGGCAGTAATATAGGTCTTGTACCCGGAGAAGAAATATCCTTTGAAGACGGCATATATGCCGTAATGCTGGAATCTGCCAATGAGGTATGCGGCGCCATAGCCGAGCATCTGAGCGGAAGTATACCTGCCTTTGTGGAAAAGATGAACGCTAAGGTAAAGGAGCTTGGCTGCACGGATACGCATTTTGCAAATCCCCACGGTTTTCACGACCCAAATCACTATACAAATTGCTATGATATGTCCCTTATAACAAGGGCTGCCATTAAGAACCCTGACTTTGACCAGATATGGGGTACCGTAAGCCATAATATACCTGCCACCAATAAGAATGTAGAAAGATATCTGCATCACAAGGATAAGATGCTCCGCCCCACATCGGATTATTACTACGAGTATGCCGTAGGCGGCAAAACAGGATTTCACGACGACGCGGGACACACTCTTGTCACTTATGCGGAAAAGGACGGTATAGGGCTTATAACCGTTGTTATGAAGGATGACAGCGGAAAATATACATATTCCGATACAAAAACGCTTATGGATTACGGATTTACATTGTACCATGACGCAGAGCTGTTCAATGCCGACAGCTATCATAAAAATGTTCCCGTAGTACAAGAATACAACGGAAACGAATATAACGTAGGCGCAGTCGATCTGTCCGCTGCAAATTCCATAACGGCAAAGGTACCTAATTTTATAACACAGGATAAAATAACAATTAAGCCTGATATCGCCGAAAAGCTCAACCCTCCCATTGAGGCAGGCACGGCAGTAGGCAAAATAAATGCGTATTATAATGATAATCTTTTAGGCTCTGTAGACATATTGCCTCTTGGCAGCGTCGAAGCCCTTACGGAAAAACAGCTTAGTTTCATGGAGCTTAAGACAAATGCCAGAAGATTTATAATATTTTCAGGCAAGCTGTTCATAGTTGTGTTTGCCCTTGTTATATTGGTGCTTCTCATTGACTTTATAAGAAAACTGTTCAGACCTAAGAAGAAAAAAAGAAAAAAGAAAAAGAAAAAGAAGAGAAAAAATCCTAACAGACCTTCAGGCAGTTCAAATCCGCCTAAGAAGAAAAGACCTGCAAACGGCACGGGCCCTCAAAAAAAGAAAAGCTCTTCGGGAAATACGGCAGAACACAAAAGGAAAAGCTCTTCGGGAAATACGGCAGAACACAAAAGAAAAAGCTCCTCAGGCAATAACGACAAGCCTAAAAAGAAAAGACCTGCTCCGGGACAATATCCCGAAGGGCGCAGAGAACCTCAGAATACAGACGAGCTTCACCGCAGAACGAAAAGCAAGACAAACGCCACAAGAACCTATAACGACGATATATACGGCGTTCCCATGAGAAGAAGATCTCAGCACAGAAAATAAAAATTAAAGGATATCGCTTTTTTAAGTGCGGTATCCTTTTTAAATATCTGATAAAGAGATAGTTATAAACGGTAAATTTTTGTTTATGTTAGTAACTCGACCCTTCCACCAACCTTCGGCGTCAGCACTTTCGGCTTTGCCGAAAGCCGACCTGACGGTCGTCCGATAAATCTTTCGGTGCAATGTCCCCCTCCCCTCCGACGCTGACGCTAGGGGAGGTCATTTACCGCAAGGCTGTGATATATGCAAAATTATCGCTTTTTAAACTATTTAAGCGACTTTGAAAGGCGCATACCTAAAGCTCCCCTTCGCAAGGGGAGCTGTCAGCCGCGGCAAAAGCTTATACAAAAATAACTGTGAGCGGGGCTGACTGAGAGGTCGAACTTATTCCTATAAACAAAAATTTATATAAGAGCTATTTCTATTCCAACCACTCCGTATTGACTTTGCTTTTTCTTAGAATAATATGCCTCCATATCATCAGGTGAAGCTTTATCAACATTATCCTCAGTGTAACCGCATTTCAGCAAAGGCAAATTCTTATACAATTCATCAAAGGTTTCAAATACAAAAAGATTTTTAACAATAACCGATACAGTTTCGTTTTCATTTTCGGTATTGATAAAAATAATAATGTCACCTACAGAAATACTTTTTCGCTTATCATCATATAATCGAAGTTCTATTGTTTTTAGACCGGCTTTGATTTTTTTAAGAGGTTCGGGTGATAGTTTCATTATATGTTTTTTCATAATTTGTTCATTCTCCCGGATCAAAATTTATTCGACCGGCAATTCCCATTCTCCGCTTTCAATGTTCTTTTTAAGGACAAGCTCGTATCCATTTTGTGGGCGATTGAAATATATCTCACCGCCTTCATCTTCACTCATATCCAACTCGAACTCCTGTTTTGCTCCCAATGAGCTATTTAGTCCGCCAAAGGTTGAATAAAATGTAAGGTAATGGGGTTCCATACCGCCACCTTCGTCTTTAAACCCACGAATATATCCCATAGATGCAGGAATAGCTGTTTTAATTTTCAACTTTGTGCCGTCCTTTGAAACAGAATAGTCGATCAAAACCACATCTGTTCTTTCAACAAAGCCTGTTCCGATCATAAATGACAGTATAGATAAGATCAATACTGTTAATATAATTATTAGAATAATAAAAAAGCGTTTCTTCTTCATACAAGCATCCTGTTTCTTATATCCCGATATTTAACACTATACATCGGGAAATTATTTTCTCTTTTTAGTCTTAGGTATCGGCAGTTCATCATACATAGCATTAAACAAGCCTGTCAAAAATTCCTTGTTATCAACTTCATCCACCAAAAGCATTTCTTTTGCTCCCTCATAAGGCAATTCATACTTAGCTGTGGGCATATGACTTATAGCTGATTTTACAGGCTTTACAAGTAATCTGTCATCATATATCCCGCCAACAATCTTTCCTTTGTAATATATAATGTATTCGCCCATCATGGCTCTGTATGTAATATCATCAAGCCCAGACAACTGTTCCAATATATAATCTAAATACTCTTTACTTGACGCCATATTTTCACCTCCAAAAGAAATTTATAAGACTATTTTTTCATTTCCATATAGGGAAGAAATTCAAATCCGCATTTTTTATATAAATTTACATATAATTATGTAAATGCAAAACAACTCAATAAAATCAGCCTGTATAAGCATCCTCGGCTGAATTGCTGAAATCCTGTTTTTCAAGCCACTCCCTTTCTTCATCATTTTCGGGGATGTCTATTCTTTCTATCTTAAATATCACAGGTCTTGTGCCGTCATTACAGCAGGCTATCATCATTCTATCGTCATTTGTCCAGCCTTTCATGATTGAGCCGCCTTGAAGAGCAGTATATACATATCGGCTCACAGCGTCCCATGCCTCGCCGCAGAATTTTCCGTTCATAAGGTGATAAAAATCATCCTGCTGCGGAGTACGTTTTAATACAAAGGTATCGCCTGCCTTAAAGAAAGGACAGGGTCCCGACTTGGGATCAGCTAAAAATTTTTCTTGAAGTTCCGGAAAACACTTTGTTTCCAGCACAGTTATCTTACATTCGTATTTCATAGTATCACCCCTCGGATTATCTGTTTTCTTCAAACACAACAGATGATTGATATTTGATTTGATTTAATTTCTCCTTAGCCTTAATTGTCTGTTCCAGATCAATATTATATAGGTTGGCAATAGCTATTGCATAATAGATCACATCCCATAATTCCTCATCTATTGTTCCTTTGATATTCTCATAGTTCTGTGCCTTTAAACCTTTACGCATTGCGCGTGAAAGCTCTCCTACCTCTTCGGATAATTTAAAAAAGTAGTCTTTTAATACATTGGGTTCAAAGTCCTTTTGTTTTATATAATTCTGCAAATATTTAACAGTTATCTTTCCGTCCATTATAGTCCTCCGTTAAACTCCGACTTGCCTTTATATAATTTATGCCTTCTTAAATATACTTACTTCCTTCCTTTATACTCAGGCTATCCATTTTGTCCTTATATTTATTTATAAATCCTTTTACAAATTCGGGATCAGTTTTTGAATAATCTCTCAATGCCCAGCCTATAGCTTTATTTACAAAAAACTCATTACTGCCTAAGCAATTTACTATTATCTGTTCCAATAATTCTGTATCTGTTTTATCCTTTAAACCAAGCTGATGTTCTATTGCCGTTCTTTTAAGCCATATATTTTCATTTTTTTACCAATCCGGCATAAGGTCTTTGACTCTTGTATCCCTTAAACCAATATCTCCGATAACTTTACATAAAAAATCTATAGTATCCCACCATGGTTTTGTAGTTATGTAATATTTTATTTTAGGTATATCCTCAAAAGATACATATTTCTTTAGCGCAAGAAGATAATCATAAACCAAGTATTGAAATTCCCTGTGTCTGTCATCATAACATTTATCCAAAAAATCCCAATCTATTACTTTTGCCTTCTTCTCTGCTTTTATAAAGTCATTGTAAACCTCTTTTCTTTCAGGAGCAGGAATACCATAAAAATCGAACAAATTTCTCATATACTTGGACATAGTGACAGCATGCTCTTTATTTTCTTTTAATTCAAATTTCCTTTTTATTTCTAAATATTTGTCCATAAATTCAAATCCTTTGTATTCGCCGCTTATAGAAACGGGAGACATACAATCAGTTAAACAATAATTTCATAATGTATCCTCTGACCCGCAACTTCGGGACAGATCGTTTCCTCGCTCTTCTTTACAAATTGAAAGCCTGCGCTTTCATAGGTGTGTTGAGCGGGCAGTAAACGCTCATTTGTCCAAACGATTATCTTTTTTGTGCCTTGTTCTTTAATACGCTTTACTGCCTCTCTCATCTGTGCTTTTCCATAGCCGTTTCCCTTGTATTTCGCTGCAATACAGTTATGACCGACTTCCGTAAATTCAGGCAGATGTGTCGGATTCCATGAAACAAAGCCAATAGGCTCGCCGTCCAGTACAGTCATAAAGCCGCTGAAATCGGCGATATAGGGATTATCATAGAAAAAATCATCAAATTCTTTCCATTGATTTTGCCAATATGGTTCAAATCTCGGCTCAAAAGAATAACTGTCTTTCAAAAGAGCAGCAAGTGTCCCGCGAGGAAATTCCGTAATTTTTCTATATTCAATAGTCATTGTTACTCCTTAGCTAAGTATTGATTTATCTCTGTTTGCATTTTTATTATACCAAAACAGGCATTATTATTCAACACAAAACAGGTCTATTCAATAACAACTGCTCACTTGAAATTGGGTATAAAATTTAATGTTGTTTTTTGTTTGGTAAAACTTGGCGATAAACTGGAAGTTATCATTACTTTAATTTATGTCGTATGATCAGTTTTATAATAATAGCTGCGAGCAAAATAACAGCAGTTACCATACATTTTCAATAACGTCAATAGCTCTATTGACAAAACTTATTTTTCTCTTGTCCAGCAGTTTTCCGTTTTCTAAAACAGATACATAGGCTATACATAACTGATCGTCTTCTGTTGGCTCGGGATTACCCATTAATGTTGTCCATTCTATATCAATATCTGATTTTGTAATTCTTGTATTACATTCAACCTCATATTGCAAAGGCTCAAAAAAATCCGTATTGGATTTGGAATTAACTAAAATTTTATTATTTTTATCCTGATATATTTCAACAGTATAATTAACAATATCTTCTTCCTTTTCGGCATATCCATTATTTGCAGATACTGTCTCAGCATAGATCATCTCCATTTTATCGGTCGAAATAACATTGTCGGTTTTTGAAGAACAGCCGATCAAGCCAAAAACTAATAAAAAGCAGATAAAACATATTATAATTTTATTCATTATTTTCACCTCAAATATTGATTTACCTCAGCTTATATTTTAATTATAAAAAAACAGCTTTTACTATTCAACACATAACACCTCTATATCAAAAACAACTACTCACTTTGAAATTGGGCATAAATTATAATCCAAATCTAATACATTCCATTGTTACTATTTCCTCTATAAATTCCGATTTATTTTTGGTTAATTATATCAAAATTTAATATTTATTTCAACTTGAAGCTCAGGACTAAGCTTTATTATTTCGTATATAAAGGACTAAGGATATTTTTATATAAATTATTAAGAAAAAAAGCATTGACAATTTAATATTACAGCTGTAATATATAGATGTACTACAGCTGTAATATTAAATCAATTTTAAGGAGTGATTTTATGAAAAAATCAAAAATAATGCTCATAATACTTGTTTTACTCTCTCTTGTCACAGCCTGTGCAGGAAAGGGAGAGCAAATAAAAGAGGCAGATTACAGTACATATTTTGGCAGTCGTAATGGCTGCGCCGTATTCTATAATGCCGATGACAATACTATGGAGATATATAACAGCGAAATGGCAAATACAAGATTTTCGCCAAACTCCACATTTAAAATTATTGCTGTGCTGGAAGGTCTCAGATACGGTGTAATTGAGTCGGAAAACTCCCATATGCACTACAACGGAGGAAAATATCCTTTTGAAAGCTGGGAAAAGGATCTGAATCTTGAGGAAGCGTTTCGGGAATCCTGCGTATGGTATTTCAGACAGGTAATAGACAAGGTAGGACAGGAAAATATGCAAAAAGATATTGATAAGCTTGGCTACGGCAACAGAGATATAAGTATGTGGCAAGGCAGCGGAGAGGCTCCTACGCCTGATACAAACGGCTTTTGGCTTGGCTCTTCTCTTGAAATATCGCCTGTTGAAATGACTCGCATAATAGCCGATATATTTGAAGGAAAAACCGATTATGACCAATCAGATATTGCAATTCTAAAAAATGTTATGCAAAGCGATAAAGACGGTATTTACGGCAAAACAGGTACAGGCAGGGATAACTCTGCATGGTATGCGGGTTTTTATGAATATGAGGGCAGCAAAATATATTTTGCCGTTCATATTGAGGGCGGCAATATAAGTACAGCAGGCGCAGATGCAAAGGAAGCCGCATACGGCATAATAAGCGAACGCACATCACAGCTTGACAACAAATCACAATAACTGTATAATTGTATTACAAATGTAATACAGAGGTGAATAATGTGATAAGGATAACGGACGCAGAATTTGAAATAATGCAGGTCATATGGGAAAAAAATCCCATAAGTACAAACGAAATAGTCGAAGAAATGAACGGCAAAAAAAACTGGAATATGCGCACAGTACATACTCTCATTTCACGGCTTGAAAAAAAAGGAGCCATAAAGCACACAAAAACAGGGCGACTTTATATATATTCTCCTCTTGTCTTAAAGGAGGATTATATTGTTTCCGAGAGCAGGTCCTTTGTACGCCGCTTTTATGACGGAGCAGTAAGCAAAATGGTTATGAGCTTTATAGATGCCGATATAATATCCGATGAAGATATGGCAAAGCTCAGAGAAATGCTTGATGAAAGGGAGAAGTAATGATATATCACATTATAATGTCAAATGCTGTCATTTCACTATGTATAACGGTTATTATAGCGATAAGGCATTTTTTCCATATTCCGCCGGGATATAGCAGGATTGTATGGATAATGTGCCTTATTCTTATGGCAGCGGTTTTCCTGCCGGATATGAATATATCTGTGCTGTCATATACTGCAAACTACAGTCACATAGCAGCTTCTGGTATATTAAATGTTGCAGCTGATACGGATTTTTATATATCCTCATACAGCCTTGATTTTGTATATTATATATGGATTGCAGGAGTGCTTATAGGAATTATTATGCTTCTTTTTGCCATGTTGATGCTGATACATATGGAAAAAACGCCTGTATATAATGAACAGTTTGAAAATCTCTGCGCTGAGCTAAATGTGAAAGCGCATCTCTATACAGCGACTAATATAAAGTCACCCATATCCTTTGGCATTTTAAATCGCATAGTTATTATTCCCGAAAGAGAATATAGCAATCAGGAATCAGAATTCATATTTCTGCACGAGCTTTATCATCATAAACACAGAGACGCTTTTATAAATATTATTCTTAATATAGTGTCCGCTCTTTACTGGTTCAATCCTCTTGTGTACATTATGGCAAATCTTTTTCGGCTTGATATGGAGCTTTACTGTGATATGTGTGTAATAAGGAAAAACGGTGACAGCAACGGTTACGGCAAGGCTTTGCTTTATTCAGCAGAATGCAGATGTATGTCGATGGCAGAACATTTTTCGGATTTCAAAAAACTCAGAAAACGCCTTGAGACCATAGCACAGCCTGTAAAAAAGACCTCTGTGTCGGCTAAAGTATCCGTATTTATATTGTCTGCGGTTTTAATTTGTGCAGGAATACAAATAAATACAAATGCCGGTGTATTCAGCCGTATTACACTTCCCGATAACTTCAGTACTCTTGAACTTGACAGTTATTTCAGGGATAAGAATGGCTGCTTTGTGCTATTTGACAGTTCCTACAGTCATTATTACATATACAACACCGACGAAGCGGTAAAGCGAAGCTCTCCTGATTCCACATACAAAATAGCCCTTACTCTTAACGGGCTTGAAAACAATGTTATTTCTGCCGACAGCAGCACTTTTGAATGGGACGGAGTGGAAAATCCTTTTGCGGAATGGGATCGTTCTCACGATTTGTTTTCTGCGATGCAATACAGCGTCAACTGGTATTTTCAAAGGATAGACAGTTTTATAAGCAATGAAGAAAGGCATAAATTTCTTGCAAAAACAGGCTACGGCAACCAAAACACCGGCTGGAGCAAAAAGGCTTATTGGCTTGAAAATTCCCTTGAAATATCGCCGCTGGAACAGGCGGATTTTATAAGAAATGTGTACAATAATTCCTTTGGATTCGATGAAAAAAACGTAACGGCTGTATTGGATTCCATACGTCTTTCCGATAATGTTTATGGCAAAACAGGTACGGGAAATGTTTGGGGACAGAATGTGCGGGGCTGGTTTGTAGGTGCTGCAGAGTTTCCCGACAGGACTTTCTTTTTTGCTTTGGAAATGACTGGCAAGGGTGCTGACGGTATAACAGCTCAGAATACCGCTATTAATATCCTAAACGATATTTTTTAGTCAAGGATATTCGTACTCTGCTTCCGCTACATACTCATAACCGACGGCTTTTACCAAAGCCTGCTATCTTTTTTTGGTAAAAATGTTCATTTACTGAAATGTGCTTTTAATATTTTTGTAAAATATGTAAAGTTAATATTGATTTACCGCCGATTTTATAGTATTATATTATTAGGTAATTATACTGAATAAATTATACAAAAACGGAGGTATTTCCCATGGAAAAATTAAGCAGAAAACTTTTAACAAATGGCTTTAAGTTCAATGACGATCTGAAGATCGGCACAAAAGAGGAGCTTCCCGAGAGAATAATACAGTTTGGCGAAGGCAATTTCCTCAGAGCTTTCGTTGACTATATGTTTGACGAAATAAATGCTCAGGGCTTATTCAAGGGCGGTATCACTCTTATTCAGCCTATTCCCGGCGGTGACTTTTTAAGAAATATACTTAACGAGCAGGAGGGTCTTTATACTCTTATAGCAAGAGGTCGTGAGGACGGACAAAAGGTTTCAGACAAAAGACTTATCACTTGCGTAAAGAGATGTATCAATCCTTACGTTGACCTTGACACATACAATGCCTGTGCATCAAATCCCGAGTTAAGATTTGTTGTATCAAACACTACAGAGGCAGGTATTTCCTGGAAGGACGAGCCTATGACAGACAGTGAGCCACAGGATTCCTTCCCCGCTAAGGTAACTAATTTCTTATACAAGAGATTTAAGGCATTTGACGGTGACAAGAGCAAGGGTCTTGTATTTATCCCCTGTGAGCTTATAGATGACAACGGCAAGACATTGAAGAAATATGTTCTTAAGCACGCAGAGAATTGGAACTTAGGCGCAGACTTCATCGACTGGATAGAAAATGCCTGCGTATTTACAAGCACACTTGTAGACAGAATAGTTACAGGCTATCCTCGTGACGAGGCTAAGGAGCTTTGCGAGGAATTCGGATATGAGGACAATGCTATCGATACAAGCGAGATATTCCACACATGGGTAATAGAAGGTCCTGCTGAGCTTGAGAAGGAACTGCCCTTCCCGTCAGCCGGCTTAAAGGTAATATTTACTCCCGATGTTAAGCCTTATAAGAAGCGTAAGGTAAGAATACTCAACGGCGCACATACCTGTTCAGTGCTTGCGGCTTATCTTTCAGGTCATAACTTAGTAGGCGAAATGATGGCAGATAAGATGTACTATGATTATCTTGTAAAGGCTCTTGATGATGAGATCATTCCTGCTATCGAAAGTCCCGAACTTACTCACGATGACTTAAAGGGCTTTGCCGACGCTGTATTTGACAGATTCCAGAATCCTTTCATCAAGCATAAGCTTATGGACATTTCTCTTAACTCTACTTCTAAGTTTGAGGCAAGAGTACTCCATACAATTCAGGAATACTATGCTCAGAACGGAAAGCTGCCTAAGATATTGACATTCTCATTTGCGGCATATCTTGCATTCTACAAGGGAACCGAGATCAAGGACGGCGCTCTTATAGGCCACAGAGGCAGCGAGGAATATCCTGTCAAGGACAGCCCAGAGGTGCTGGAGTTCTACAAGAATGTATGGACAGGTGTTGATGCCTCCGATAAGGCTCAGATCGCAGAGGTAGTTAAGAAGGTATGCGCTAACAAGGACTTTTGGCTTGGCGCCGACCTTAACAGCGGCTTAAGTAATTTCCCTGAAGTCGTAACAGATCATCTCTACAACATTCTCAACAACGGTGTTGTATCTGAGGTCAAGGCTGTTTTAGGCTAAGCCGTATAAGAGGAGGATATTATGGAAAAGTATATCAAGATCAACGATAACGACAATGTTGTTGTTGCCATAGATAATATTGCAAAGGGTGAAGAAATATATGGTGTCACTGCCCTTGAAAATATTGACAGAGGTCATAAAATGGCAATAACAGATATTCCCGAAAATGAGAATATCATTAAATACGGCTACCCTATTGGTCACGCTACAAGAGATATAAAGGCAGGCGAGTGGGTACATTCTCACAATGTAAAGACTAACCTTAGCTCTACACTTGAGTATACCTATTCTCCAAAGCACAAGGACATCCCCGTTACAAGGCATGATACCTTCATGGGTTATGTCAGAAAGAACGGCGAAGTCGGTATCAGGAACGAAATATGGATAGTTAATACAGTAGGCTGTGTAAACGGTGTTTCAAATGCCATTGTAAAAGAGGCTAACAAGAGATACGGCGATAAGGTCGAGGGCATTTATAATTTCGTTCACCCCTATGGCTGCTCTCAGCTTGGCGAGGATCACGAAAATACTCAAAAGCTCCTTGCAGGTATGGTAAGACATCCAAACGCAGCAGGTGTGCTTGTATTAAGTCTTGGCTGCGAAAACAATAATGTTGACGAGTTCAAGAAAATTTTAGGCGACTATGATGAAGAAAGAGTAAAGTTCTTCATCTGTCAGGAGCATGAAAACGACGTTGAGGACGCTGTTGAGGTAATAGGTCAGCTTGTGGAGTATGCTTCTCAGTTCAAGCAGGAGGAGGTCCCCGTAAGTAAGCTTGTTATAGGACTTAAGTGCGGCGGCTCAGACGGTCTTTCAGGCATTACGGCTAATCCCCTTATAGGCAGGATATCCGATATCATGGTTGCTAACGGCGGCAAGACCGTGCTTTCAGAGGTACCCGAAATGTTTGGCGCAGAAACCATACTTATGGACAGATGCAAGGACAAGGAAACCTTTGAAAAGACCGTAAGCCTTGTAAACAACTTCAAGGAATACTTTATAAGCCACGGCGAGCCTGTAGGCGAGAATCCCTCACCGGGCAATAAAAAAGGCGGTATCACCACTCTTGAGGACAAGTCACTTGGATGTACTCAGAAAGGCGGTACTTCAAATGTAAACGGTGTACTCCTTTACGGAGATAAGGCTACAGCCGACGGACTTTCACTTTTACAGGGCCCCGGCAATGATATAGTTGCTATAAGCGGTATGATGGCAAGCGGCTGTCATGTAATACTCTTCTCAACGGGAAGAGGTACTCCCGTAGGCTCACCTGTTCCTACAATAAAGATCGCTACCAATTCAGACCTTGCCAACAGAAAGAAAAACTGGATAGACTGGAATGCAGGCAGACTTATTGAGGACAAGAAGATGGACGAATATGCCGAGGAATTCTTTAAGTTCATACTCGATGTTGCATCAGACAGAGCAAAGACCAAAAACGAGATCAATGACTACAGAGAGATAGCTATATTCAAAAACGGTGTAACTCTCTGATGTTATAAACTTAATAATAACGGTTACAATAAACATTATAAAAATGATTGGAGGAATTGAACATGGGTTTTATTGATGAAAACTTTTTATTAAAGACAGAAACCGCAAGAACATTATTCCACAAGTATGCAAAGGACGAGCCTATTTATGACTTCCACTGCCACCTTAATCCACAGGAAATATATGAAAACAAGAATTTCGAGGATATTTCAGATGTATGGCTTGGCGGCGATCATTATAAGTGGAGAGCAATGCGTTCATTAGGTGTTCCAGAGGAAGAGATTACAGGCAAGAATGCCGATAAGCTCAACAAATTTGTAAAATGGGCTGAGACTATACAGTACGCTATTGGCAATCCTTTATACCATTGGACACATCTTGAGCTGCAGAGATACTTTGGCATATATGAGCCTCTTACAAAGGACAATGCAGTTGAGATACACGATAAGATCAACGAAATGCTTGCAAAGCCTGATTTCAGAGTAAGAGAGCTTATTGTTAAGTCAAACGTAAACGCTATAAACACTACAGATGATCCTGCGGATTCACTGGAGTGGCATAAGAAATTAGCGGCAGAAGAAACAAGATTTAAGGTATATCCCGCTTGGAGACCCGACAAGGCGCTTAACATCGACGCTCCTACATTTGCAGAGTATATTAAGACTCTCGGTGAAGTCGGCGGCAAGGAAATAAAGACATTTGCAGACCTTAAGGAAGTCCTTCTGAAGAGAATGGCATTATTTGAGGAATTAGGCTGCCGTGCATCTGATCATGCATTCACTTATGTACCTTTCAACAAGGCTTCCGAATCTGAAATAGACGCTATACTTGCTAAGGCTATTTCAGGCAATGCTCCTACAAAGGACGAAGGCGAAAAGTACAGAACGGCGCTTATGCTCTTCTTAGGCGAGGAATACCACAAGAGAGATTGGGCTATGGAGATCCATATGAACATTAAGAGAGACAACAACACAAGAATGTTTGAGAAGATGGGTCCCGATACAGGCTTTGACTGTATCTCAGACTGGTCAACAGTTGAAGGTCTTACTAATCTCTTAGACGCTCTTGACTACAAGAATGCCCTTCCTAAGACATTGTTATTTGCAGGCAATCCTGCCGACAATCAGGTATTCGGTACAATACTCGGCTGTTTCCAGGGCACAGAGGCCGCTTCCAAGATACAGTTTGGTACTGCTTGGTGGTTCAATGACAACAAGGACGGTATGGAGGCACAGATAAAGGCTCTCGGTAACTTAGGTGTTCTCGGCAAGTTCGTAGGTATGCTTACAGACTCCAGAAGCTTCCTTTCATATCCAAGACACGAATATTTCAGAAGAATACTCTGCAATATAATCGGTCAGTGGATAGAGGACGGCGAATATGCCAACGATATAGAATTTGCAGGCAAGCTTGTAGCCGATATATGCTACAACAATGCAGCTAAATATTTCAGACTTTGATCATTAATATTTTTGGGGCAGATATCCTCTGCCCCACTTTTTTTGAGAGGAGGAAAATTATGAAAAAAGCATTTAAAAGCTTTATAGCCGGCGCAGTAACAGCGGCGCTTATTGTCGCTCCTATACTTTCTTATGCCGAGGGCGGACAGAATATTGAAGCATTTTTCAACAGAGTAAAGCTTATAGTGAACGGACAGCCCTCAGCATCTGAAACACTGCTTTACAACGGCACTACATATGTACCCTTAAGATCAGTAACAGAAAACCTAGGCGCAAAGGTAGACTATGATGCAAATACAAAGACAGCCTCAATAAGTATGCCTACAACAGCACCTGTTAATAACACTGCCGCTCCCGTTCAGGAAAAATGGACAAGCGGAAGATTTGCTCTTCAGACTACTAATACTACAAATGCCGAGGATCCAAAGACCCTTGTTATAACTAATGCAGCGGCAGACAGCTTTGATTTCAGCCTTCTGGACTCAAACGGCGCCACTAAATTAAGCGGCAAGGCAACTGTAAACGGAGCCGAGGCTACCTATTCTGCTACAGAGCTGGATATAATAAAATTTACTTTAAGCGGTGATACCGTTACAATAGACGAGGCAAAGGGACTTCAGGTGCCAAGCGGCAAGGCTATTTATTTAAAGGAAGCGTCTGATGTTAAGACAAGCATTTATGTAAACTCATGGTATGACGGCAATTTCATACTTCAGCCTACGGCAACATCAAATGCCGACGACCCCGTTACACTTACTGTTTCCAATTCAACTGATATTGCCTTTGATTTCAGCTTAGCTGATGCAGAGGGAAACGTAAAGGCACAGGGCCATGCCTCTGTAAACGGCAATGATGCTACATATAATGCTACCGATCTTGATATAGTCAAGTTCCATATCGACGGTGATGAAATAACTATTAACGAGGCTAAGGGCTTACAGATACCAAGCGGCAAGGCAGTATATAAGCAGGAGGATAAAAACGCTCCGGCAGCCTCTCTTACTACCTTTAAGGAAGGTAACTATTCAAGCGGCTCTTCTTCATCAGCCAAAACTCTTGTAATAAGTAAGCTTACCGCAACATCATTTGACTATCAGATCATAGAGTCAAACGGCAAGGATATTATTACTAAGGGTACTGCAAAGATAATAAGCGAGGGAGTAGCAGAATGTGTATTTGATGATGAATACAAAATAACATTTACAGATAATAAAAATAATGTTATAACTGCCAAGGAATCTACTCAGAAACTTATCGACAAAGGCGAAATAAAGTTCTATACAATATAATCGCTGCATAAAAAAATAGGGACTGTCGCAATATAAAAAAACTATTGCGACAGTCCCTGTTATATTATGATAAATTTTTGTTTATGTTAGTAAAGCGACCCTTCCACCATGCTACGCATGGTCCCCCTCCCCTCCGACGCTAACGCTAGGGGAGGTTATTTACCGCAAGGCTGTGACAGCAGCTTAATTGTTGTTTTTCTAAGTAAATAAGCGGCTTTGAAAGGAATAAACCTAAAGCTCCCCTTCGCAAGGGGAGCTGTCAGCCGCGGCAAAAGCTTATATAAAAATAGCTGTGAACGGGGCTGACTGAGAGGTCGAACCTATTCATATAAACAAAAATTTTATGCGACAGTCCCTATTTAGCCAAAATATTTTCTTTTCAGCTATATTTTGTATCAAAAAGTCAAAAAGCCGGATCTAAAGTAGTCAATTTATATCATTCATTATCCAATTCTCTTGTAATTCCTTCAAGTATAATATTTTCGTTGAGCCAATTATTATCCAAGCCACAATACAGATATTCCGGTTTTATTGCCTTATAATATATTTCATTTATATCAGACAATATATCAATGTTGGTATAGTTGTCTTTAAATTTATTTTCAAAGGTTTTTATAAGTTCCGAAAGAGCAATATATTCCTGCTTTATATCCCCCTCTTTTAGAAAGCTAAGCAGCTTGTCGGTCTCACTGTCAAGGTCCGCTATTGCTTCGTTTACATTTTTTTGGTAACTATAAATATCGTCCTGAACATAATTATTAGCTGCAAATTTAAGCCTTTCCGCATACTGACTTACTGAATGCATATATTCAAACACTCTTGTGTTATTATTCTTTAGGTCTATTGTCTGTTTATCTGTTTCTTTTTCTCGTGCCTCGATTTTATTTTTAAGCTCATAGTCTTTCGGCATATCAGTATTTTTAAGGGCAAGCTCCATTTCATCTGTAGTATAGTCATAGCCAAAAGACACAGCATAGGGATAAAATTCATCCATATCTGCGGCATCTACATAAAGCTCCCAGCCGCTGAATATACTCTGAGTAAGTGGATAATTAAAAAGATAGGCATTAAGGGTCTCAAGAATTTCATAGGCAGCATCAAAGGCAGGCTGTGAATTATTTTCATCAGCGTACTTTAAAAGAGCATAAACTCTGAATATATCCTCCTTTACATTTTCATTATCAACACATTCAATTATCTGCCCTATTTCATCTATTTCATAATCCAAATAAACAGTTTCTATTTCTCCTCCATTATATTCGTACCTATAATATTTCTTTAAATCAACAGTAGAGTTAAGTATTATTTCCTTTAATACAGCAAATCTTAAGGGCGACATATTCCCAAAATACAGATACCTTAATTCGGATATCTCCTCGCTGTCGGTATAATCAAATCCTTCTGCGTGATTTATATTATTGTCACCTATGTATGAACAGCCTGTAAATAAAAATAAAATTAGAATTACAGCAATAAATTTCTTCATAACTTACACTCCTTATCCCGGTAATAAATAAAGTGTAGCATAATCATATTAAAAAGCTGTTAAATATTTATATTGCAATCAATTTTTTACACAAAAAACAGGCTGTTATCTAATCTATTTATCAGATAACAGCCTGTTACTTTGATTCGTCAATCATTTCAATCACTTTCTTTTCTGTTTTTAATTAAATTTCATTTTTTATTCCATTCCCTGAATTTCTCTTCATTAATAAGGTCATTTAATTATAATTTTAATTTTAATATATTTAGTTGTTATTGATAACTCAGAGCTTTTTGAACTACCAATTTAGTTTTATTAAATGAGCTTTTATTTGATATTTAATATTATTTCTTAAATTCGTAATGTCTTTTATTATGAAATTTAATTATTTGATTTTAATTGTTTTACAACAGTTACATCTATATTAATTTTTCCCGGTCATTATAACATATATAGCTGTGATTATTATGCTATTTTCTACACCTTAATCGACTTCAATCCGGCATTTTTATTTTGTCAAGATCAAGCGTTCATTTTTCATACTTAAGGGCTTTATTTTTTAAATTTGTTTATAGTGTTTTGGTTTCAATACTTTTGTAAAAGTTGTCAGCTATTATGTTACATGACTAATTCTGCTGTGTTTGGTGGTCTCACTCCTTTCTTCCTTCTCCTTATTATAACCTGTAGGTTATCTTGTATATATATAATAACCTATATCTTTTATTTTGTCAATACCTTTTTTTAAAAAATTTTAAAAATTTTTATTTTCTGATTTAGTCAGTTTAAATTTTAAAATGGCTGATTTTGCTTTTCAAAAACCAGCCATTTTTTCTAAAATAAATTCATTTGTCTTGGCAAATCATTCTTGTCCTTGTCATCCTCATTAATGAAATGACCCGTGGCAGGAGCCTTTGAACATCTGTAGTATTCCACATCATCGGATATAAAATCCTCCTTGTTCATTATCCTTGTAAGCCTGCTGTTCTTCTTAAGAGTGTATATCTGCACCCCTCCTGTATTCTTTGTCTGCTTAAGAGGTATAAATGAAGAATCTATAAGCATTGCTTTATCGCTGTCTCTTACAAGGACTATATCCTTTTCATTCTCTATATAAAGAGCTCCTACAAGTGGACACTTGCCCGAATATGCATTTATAAGCTTCTTCCTGTTTACCTTAGTGGCATAGGCTGACATTTCTACCTTTGCTATTTTTCCGTTTTCATAGGCAAAGAGTATATAGCCCTTATAGTCATTGGCATTTGCCATAAACACTATTCTCTCGTCAACATCCATTCCCAGTATGTTGTTTAGATATTCGCCCATACTGCTTGTCTTGCACTCAGGCAGATCATAAGCCTTTACCTTATACACATTCTGCTTGTCGGAGAACATAAGAAGTTCATTTTTATTATTGCTGTCAAGCACCTGTATTATTTCATCGTTTTCCTTAAGCTTATGCTCCGCAGACACTCTCATGGACGCCTGGAGAGATACCTGAGTTATTTTCTTGAAATAGTTTTCTCTTGTAAGGAAAAGAGTAACAGGATAATCCTCTATAAGATCGTCATCGCTTACAGTGACTATTTCCTCGCGGTATATGATATCGGTCCTTCTGGGCTTGCCGTATTTTTTGGATATCTGCTTAAGCTCTTCTATAATAATATCATTTATAAGGGCTTCGCAGTTAAGTATATCCTGTAATTCAGACATTTCTTTTTCAAGGTCCTTTATAGCCTCGGTTTGCTTTAAAAGATAGTCCTTGTTTAAATTTCTCAGCTTTATTTCGGCAACATACTCCGCCTGAAGTTCATCTATGTCAAAGCCCTTCATAAGATTGGGAATGACCATAGAATCATCCTCGGTCTCCCTTATTATTCTGATAGCCTTGTCTATATCCAGTATTATTTCCTGAAGTCCTATAAGCAGGTGATGTCTGTCCCATTTCTTGTCAAAGTCATATTCCGTCTGCCTTTTTATGCACTCTGTCCTGAAAGCCAGCCATTCATCAAGTATACCGCCTATACCCATTGTCTTGGGTCTGCCGTTTACAAGTATATTGAAATTGCAGCTAAAGCTGTCCTCTAAGGGAGTCATGGAGTAGAGTTTGGACATAAGCTTGTCGGGATCGGTATTTCTCTTGACATCTATGGTGATCTTAAGTCCCTTAAGATCGGTCTCGTTTCTGACATCGTTTATTTCCTTGAGCTTATTCAGCTTTACAAGGGATATTATTTTCTCAATGATACTTTCTATATTTGTGGAATAGGGAATTTCATATATTTCTATCAGACTGTTCTTTTTGTCATATCTGTAGCGGCCCCTTACTTTAAAGCTTCCCCTTCCCGTCTTATATATCTTATCGATTTCCTCTTCGTTGTATATAAGCTCTCCGCCTGTTGTAAAGTCTGGAGCCTTGAGATATTTCTTAATATCCGTTTTCTTATTCTTGATATAGTGTATAGTGGTATCGCATACCTCTTTTAAATTAAAGCTGCATATGGAGCTTGCCATACTAACGGCAATACCCTGATTAGGCGTAACAAGAATATTGGGAAATGTTGTGGGGAATAGCACAGGCTCCTTCATTTTGCCGTCATAGTTATCTATAAAGTCTACGGTATTTTTATCAATACCCTTGAAGAGTTCATTGCAGAAGGTATCAAGCTTTACCTCCGTATATCTTGAAGCGGCATACGCCATATCCCTGGAATATACCTTGCCGAAGTTACCCTTGCTGTCTACAAAGGGATGCAACAAAGCGTCATTTCCCCTTGTAAGTCTTACCATAGTTTCATATATAGTTGCGTCGCCGTGAGGATTAAGCTTCATAGTCTGTCCCACTACATTGGTAGACTTAGTCCTGCTGCCGTTCAGAAGTCCCATTTTATACATAGTATAAAGCAGCTTTCTGTGAGCAGGCTTAAAGCCATCTATTTCAGGAATTGCTCTTGAAACTATTTCACTCATGGCATAGGGCATATAGTTAAGCTCAAGTGTTTCTGTAATATTCTGCTCTATGAAATTGTTCACAACCATATTATTATCCTTCTTTTTAGCCATAATATTACCTCTTAGCTTATTTCTGTAAGATCAATGTACATATGTCCGAATTCCTCTATATGCTCTTTTCTGCCCTTCAGATTGTCTCCTAAAAGCATATCAAATATATCTGCGGTTTTTTCTGCGTCTTCGGGAAGCACAAGTATAAGTCTCCTGGTTTCGGGATTCATAGTAGTCTGCCACATCATTTCGGGCTCGTTTTCTCCCAGACCCTTGGAACGCTGGACCTCGTATTTGCCGTTCAGCTTACTTATAATATCCGCCTTTTCCTTTTCCGTATAGGCAAAATATGTTTTCTTAGCTGAATTTATCTCATAAAGAGGAGATTCCGCAATAAATACCTTTCTCTGTTCTATAAGCGTAGGTACAAGTCTATAGAGCATAGTCAGTATAAGAGTTCTTATATGAAAGCCGTCTACATCGGCATCTGTGCATATTACTATTTTAGACCATCTCAGCTGGTTTATATCAAAGCTGTTAAGATCTGAATTATGCTTGCTCTTTATTTCCACACCGCAGCCCAGCACCTTAAGGAGGTCTGTAATGATCTCACTTTTGAATATCTTGTCATAATTTGCCTTAAGGCAGTTGAGTATCTTGCCTCTTACAGGCATAACGCCCTGGAATTCAGCATCTCTTCCAAGCACTACAGAGCCAAGAGCGGAATCACCCTCTACTATATAAAGCTCTCTTCTTGAAACATCCTTGGTACGGCAGTTTACAAACTTTTCAACTCTGTTATTCATATCAAGAGAGCCTGTCAGCTTTTTCTTGATATTTACCCTTGTCTTTTCAGCGGTCTCACGGCTTCTCTTGTTTACAAGGACCTGCTTTGCTATCTTGTCTGCGTCCGCCTTGTTTTCAATAAAATAGACCTCAAGCTGCTTTTTGAGATAATCGGTAAGAGCCTCGCGTATAAATTTATTGGTAATTGATTTCTTAGTCTGATTTTCATAGCTTGTAACAGTTGAAAAGCTGTTTATTATGAGTACCAAACTATCCTCAACATCAGTAAAGACTATTTTCTTTTCTGTCTTGTTATACAGATTATTGTTCTTTAAATAATTGTCAATAGCATATACAAAGGCTGTCCTTACCGCCTTATCGGGAGAGCCGCCATGCTCGAGAAAGCTTGAATTGTGATAGTATTCCAGTAAATTCACATCGTTGTTGAAGCAGAACGCAAGCTCAAATTTGAACTTGTACTCCTCCTTATCCTCTCTGTCACGGCCCTTTGTTTCGTTTTCATAATACTGTATCTCGGTAAAAGCCTTTTCCCCTGCTATCTCGCTTATATAGTCGCGTATACCCTCGGGATAGCAATAGGTATACTTTTCCCTTGTGCTTTCATCGGTAAGTACAAAAGTAAGCCCTGCATTAACTATACACTGCCTTTTGAGTACGCTCTGATAGTATTCAAGGGGAATATTTATATCCGTAAAAACCTCTCTGTCCGGTTTCCAGTGGATAACGGAGCCTGTTCTTTTGCTTGCTGTAGGCTCCTTTTTAAGTCCGCCTACATTTTCGCCCTTCTCAAAATAAAGCTCATATTTATAGCCGTCCCTTACAATTGTGACTTCCATAAATTCTGAGCTGTACTGAGTTGCGCAAAGTCCCAGACCGTTAAGCCCCAGACTGTATTCATAGTTATCTCCGCTGTTGTTGTTATACTTGCCGCCTGCATACATCTCACAAAAGAGAAGCTCCCAGTTGAACTTATCCTCATTTGCATTATAATCCACAGGTATGCCTCTGCCGTGGTCAATAACTGTAATATCGTTATCTTTGCCTAATATTATCTCTATTTTATTGCCATATCCCTCTCTTGCCTCGTCAATGGCATTGGAAAGTATCTCAAATACGGAATGTTCGCAGCCCTCTATTCCGTCTGAACCAAATATAACGCTGGGGCGCAGACGCACTCTGTCTGCTCCCTTGAGGGCGCTTATGCTTTCGTTTGTGTACTCTGTAGGCTTATTATTACTCATAATACTTCTATCCTTTCATAACTCTATATAATAGATTAACCTATTTGGACAAATTTTGCAAGCAAAAAAATTTTTTTCATATAAAAAAAGGATAACCCATATGTGCGTAGAATATATATATTAGATACAGTCGGAGCAAATGTTCCGATATTTTACTAAATTGCATAAAAGCAAGGAGGAGATTATTATGGTACAGATATTAGCCGGGGGTAAAGGCGAAGGAAAGACTAAGAAATTGATTGAAATGGCAAACAATGCCGCAAAGGAAGCAAACGGATGTATAGTATACATAGATGATGATTCAAGACATATTTATGATCTTGATCACTCTATCAGATTTGTTGAGATAGGTGAATTTCCACTTGTCAATTACAGAGAGCTTCTGGCATTTATTTACGGTATACACTCTCAGAACGGCGATATTGAGAAAATTTATATAGACGGTATATTTAAAATAGTTTCTAAGCTAAGCGGCGAGGATTTTATAAAGCTTGTTGCTAAGTTAAAGTCTATAAGCGAAAAATATGGTATTGACTTTATTGCCTCTGCCAATGCTCTTCCGGCTGAATTGCCGAAGGAAATTGCCGATGTGGTAATGGCTTAAATATACAGAATTTACGGAAATTACGGAGCTGCTTTGCAGCTCCGTTTAAGTTTTATAGATCACATATAGTTTTGTTGTCCGTACCGTCTGTGTTTATGCTGCATATACGGACTTTTTTATTATTGCTCAGGGCATCGTACAGACTAATCTTATAATAGAGTACGCCATCTTGTATATCCAATATAGAAATATCGCTCAGTGTATTATTATCGTAATAACGATCAAAATCCGTAATTTTCTGTATGCCGCCGTTGGCAAATACTCTTACTATACCGACAGCCCCGTTAAATGCAGTGGTATACATACAATTGCCGTAAGGGTACAGCCTTTCAGCACTGTTGAGGTTAAAAACTCCTATGCTGACCTCCTCCGACCTGTCCATATCGCATTTGTTAACAGAATAGCTTTCCATAGGATGTGACCAACCTATTATTTTAGTGACCTTATAGTAAATTGATTTACCGTCTGTAACACCGGCGTCATTACAATGAAAGCTTGCTCTTTCGCCATTGATCAAAATATCGGTAAGCTCACCTGTTTCAAAATCATATTTATATGAATATGACACAGGCTCGGATGATGTTTCGTTTTCCTTTGGCATTAAGCTAATGTATACCTTGCTTCCGTCTGCCGCATTTACCGATACGACGCTGAATTCATCAGGAATATCAAACTCGGAGAGCGTATTTCCTTCAATATCCGCCATTGTGACCTTATCCGAGCTACAATAGAATATATTGTTATCGCTCATAGCCACACTGTATGCGCCAATACCTTCAAGCAATATTTTACTGTCTGCGCCGTCCTTGTTCATACGGGAAAAATACATTGTATCCATATCGCTCCATAAATAATATATATACTCATCAGTTGTTTTTTTAATGTCAATATAATGTTCTCTAGCAAGTATTTCGAGCCGAGAGTCATTTTTATTGAGTCTTGCAATACATTGACAGTCATTATCATCATAGTCAAAATATAAATATCCATCATACTCTGCATTTTTCAGAACAAACTCAAAGCTCCTCGTATCGCAGTTATAAAGCCTCCACATAGTGGCAATAGCCTGTTCTCTTGTATAATTCATCCACGGAGAAAATTTATTGGGTTACGTGCCTGTCATAACATAGGTATCTTCGCTTTTAATACCCGTAACAGAATATATCTGATCCTTTGCCCACTGAGCAAAATAGCCTTCATCCACATACTTTTCCTGTCTCGGACTGTCCTTATATACATTCAGCACATCAGCAAGATTATTAAGCATAACGGCAGCCTCCTGACGTGTTATGTTGTTATAGGGCGCAAATTCATTGTCATTTACTCCCGATACTATCCTGAGATAATATGCAGTCGTTATATAATCGTCGTCTATGTCCTCAAAGGGCGTTTCAAAGCTTATATTTGTTTTGTTATCAGTCTTTACAAGATAGGTCTGTATGGCAAGGCGGCAAAATTCCTGCCTTGTTATATTTTTGGTATAGTATGACTGTAATTCCTCCGGCACTATTCCTGCCTCAATCGCTGATATAATGCTGTCCTCAGCCCATTTGCTGTAGGAATTATCAGCATATACATATGTACTGAAAAATAATGCGGATATAAAAAACAAAAGCATTTTTTTCACTGCTTATCGCACCTCCAGAACAGCTTCTTTGCCGTCTTTCTCTACCTTAAATATTTCACTGCCGTACTCCCATGAAATATCATCGGGGTATATCTTTTCAAAAACGATATTGCCATCTTCGTCAATTAAATCACAGGGATCCTCATATCTGAATGAATGTTCATAATAGCCTACCATATATTTACCTATGACCATATGGTCATAATAGTTTGGGGATAAATATCTGTTAAGCTCCAGCTTAAGCTCTCCGTCGGGACTGAGTATAACACCCTTGCCCGTTTCCCTGTCTATAGCCGCAAAGCAGCCGTTTGGCAAAGGCGTTATGCGATAATAGTTTTCTCCTGCCTTTTTCTCGCTGTAAAGACGTATTATAAAGTTTTCCTCTTTAGGAGACATTTCTGATGACATATCTCCTACATATTCCTTAACAACGATATTGGAGCCTGAAATATCCGAAACATAATAACATTCAGGGTATTTATCACTTGAATACTCAGCCAGCTCATAGCCCAAAGGACTGTCTATGCTCTTTTTTAAAACACCCTTTGTATCATATATATCAAATCTGTTTCCGTCCTCAAGCGTAATAGTATCGTTATAGGCATAAGTCTTGTCAAAGACAAGAGAACTGTCAAAATATTTAGGCTCTACTATGATATTTCCCTTATTATCCATTATACCCAGCATATTGTCTTCGGTCTTGAATATATACACGTTACAGCCTATGTACCTGTGCTGATACGGAGTATCTATGTCATTTTCATTTTCTTCGGGTACGGAGTCTTTTATTTCAACAGGCTCATTTTCTTTGTTGTCTGTATTCTGAGAGTTAGACATAATCTTATCTCCCATACAGGTATAAGCCATGAAATTGTTATCTATATCGGTCACAAATAAAATTCCGTTATCCGCATATACGCTCATACATCGCTCAGGTATTTCCCACAGCTTATTGCCCTTGTTGTCATATATATCCGTACTGCCTGCATTATCATTTACAACATACAAAAGTCCATTACCTATAATGCCATAATTCAAATGACCTGCCTCGGCTATTTTCTTGCCCTGTCTTGTGTATATATAATAGTGACCTTCGGCACCGCTGAAATATGCCCAGCCCACATATACATCTGCGTCCTCAGAATAACTTATAAAGCCCTTACTTGTAAATATGAGTTTTCCGTTGCTGTCATAAAGACAATATTCGTCATTTTTTTCATTATATACACTTATATCTCCGCTTTTCATAAGCTCTGTTCCG
>CANQBJ010000002.1 GCA_947589665.1 uncultured Clostridia bacterium | reverse complement strand
GCCTTAAGGCGCAGCTAGTAAAAAAGCCTTATAGGCGTTAAGGAAAAACCCCCGGCTTTGCCGGGGGATATTTATTTTTTACTAAAAATCGGAAAAGTGTATTTCCGTATTTAATGCGGGCTGCTGTAATAAATTTTTGTTTAGCTTATTAACTAATAAGATAAATATGTTTTTTGCTTTAAAAAGCATAAGAAATTTTTTATTTACTTTTTTGAAAAAAAGTAACAAAAAACATGGGAACCTTCCGATGGTTCCCATACCCTCCGAACGGCTTTTGGGGTATGAAGTTATATCATTCCATAATTACTGACCCCAAAAGAGGCAAAACTCCCGCTTTAGCCACGTTGCGGCTGCGGGAGGAAAAAATTCATAGGAAAAGTTACCTATAAAACAGAAAACCGCAGATGTCCCGACGAAAAATTCATAGAATTTCTTATATCTGCTAACATAAACACAAATTTATCTATTGTCACAGCCTTTGCGGTAAATGACCTCCCCTAGCGTTAGCGTCGGAGGGGAGGGGGACCAACCGAAGGTTGGTGGAAGGGTCGCCTTACTACGTTAAACAAAAATTTAACAAAAATAAAAACCCTGCCGCAAAGCTTTATTAAAGCTTAATGCGGCAGGTTTATATTCCCCCTAATTCGGAAATTTCGAGTCCCTTTCTGAATTTTTAATTATTATTCTACATCCTGAAGAGCGTCAAAGTCCTCTTCACCTGTTCTTACCTTTACGACCTTTTCAACACCGTATACGAATATCTTACCGTCGCCGATATGGCCTGTGTAAAGTGTCTTCTTAGCAGCGTCGATTATCTTCTCAACAGGTATCTTGCTTACAACAATTTCAACCTTAACCTTAGGAAGAAGTGTAGCATCGACTTCAACACCACGATATCTTGTGCCTGCGCCTTTCTGTATACCGCAGCCCATAACCTGTGTAACTGTCATACCTGTTACACCCAAATCGTTCATAGACTTTCTCAGGCTATCGTATTTATCAAGCTTAGCGATAATAACGATCTTGTGAATGCCTGTAGGAGAAAGCGGAGCAGACTCAACTGTAACAGCGGCATTTCTCATAGCCTCTGAGGCTGCCTCGTAGTCTGACTGACCAAGGCTTGTGTTTTCGTTTACGTCCATAACCATAGTGTTTGAAATATCCATAAGTGAGAAGCCTGCATAAGCTGACGGAAGGCCGTGCTCTGTAGCGTCAAGACCTGTGATCTCCTCTTCCTCAGTAACTCTTAAGCCAACGATAGCTTTTATTACAAGGAATGCGATGGTAATGGTAACAGCCGTCCAAGCTGCAGTTGAAAGCATACCTAAAAACTGTATTCCAAGCTGATGGAAACCGCCACCGTAGAAAAGACCTTCGCCTGCGATCTGGTTAGCTCCGAAGGCAACACCGTCACCGATGCCTCTTGCAAAGGCTGGAGCAGTCTCTGTAGCGAAGAGACCAACTGCGAGAGTACCCCAGATACCGTTTAAGCAGTGAACTGCAACAGCGCCTACGGGGTCGTCTACATGGAGCTTGTTATCAAGGAACCATACACCGAATACTACAAGCAAGCCTGCAACGGCGCCGATAATGATAGAACCGAAAGCGTCGCATACGTCACAAGGAGCAGTAATTGCAACAAGACCTGCAAGTGAAGCGTTAAGACACATAGAAACATCGGGCTTGCCGTACTTTATCCATGTGAATATCATACATACTACAGTTGCAACGGAAGGAGCAATAGTAGTTGTCAGGAATATTGAGCCTAATTCTGAAATAGAAGTTGCGGCTGCACCGTTGAAACCGTACCAGCCGAGCCACAGTATGAATACACCCAGACAGCCTAAAGGAAGGTTGTGACCGGGGAAGGCATTTACCTTAACTATTTTTCCTGCCTTATCCTTTACGAACTTACCAATACGGGGACCAAGTATAGCAGCGCCTACAAGGGCTGAGATACCGCCTACCATATGGATACAGTTAGAACCTGCAAAGTCATGGAAGCCTATCTGTGCAAGCCAGCCGCCGCCCCATGTCCAGTGAGCCTCAATAGGATAAATCACCGCTGAGATAACACCTGAATATATACAGTAGGACAAAAACTTTGTTCTTTCTGCCATAGCGCCTGAAACTATAGTAGCTGTAGTGGCGCAGAATACAAGGTTAAATACAAAGTTTGAAAAGTCAAACTCTGCAAAGTTTGTGAAGATATCAAAGCCGGGCTTACCGATTATACCAAGCATATCTTCGCCAAGCAACAGGCTGAAGCCTATTAATATGAACATGACGGTACCTATACAGAAGTCCATAAGGTTCTTCATAAGGATATTGCCGGAGTTCTTTGCTCTTGTAAAGCCTGTTTCCACCATTGCAAAGCCTGCCTGCATCCAGAATACCAGTGCGGCGCCTATAAGGAACCATACACCAAATACTTCACTGTTCAAGGTACTTAAAATTTCTTCTGTCATATTTATTCCTCCCTATTAAATAAAAATAGCGATACTTCGAAACCTTGTTACGAGCTCCGTTGCATCGCTTTTTTACAAATAGTAAAGGTGCTATGGATATCCCGGGTCAATCCATAGCACCTTTGCTTGCAATTAGTATAGCACTTTGACCCTTGAATGTCAATCTTGCAATTTATACAATTTTAAATTGCAATTTGAGTTAATTTTAGTTATTATGCATATTAAAGTAAACCAAATTTGCAATTTTGTGCCACACAACTTGCAAAACTATATATTAAAACAGGAGGTGAAAGACACCTCCCGAATTAATTTTAGTTATTTTCGCTCTTTGGTTTTACAATGAAACGGCTATGCCGTTCATAAGAAGCTCCTCTGCGTCCGGCTTGTCAACATTCTGGGATAATATTATTTCGCTTAATATTATCTGCTTTGCCGTACCCATAAGCTTTTTCTCAACACTGGAAAGGCTCTTGCTTCTCTCTCTCAGAATAAGTGTTTTAAAGACCTCCATTATCTTGAACAGGTCTCCCGTTTTAAGCTTTTCCATGTTGTCCTTGTATCTGATATTCCAATTATCTGACATTTTGATGGGCTTTGCCTCATTTACTATGCTGCGTACCTCATCGGCTGCACATATTTCTCTAAGACCGCCTTTTTCGGCTTTGTCCTTTGAAACCATGATCTTAAGATTTCCCACTGATATGTTGAGAACATAGTAGGTCAGATTTTTACCGTCAATAACCCTATCCTCAATACCTTCTATTACTCCCGCTCCGTACATAGGGTATACCACTCTGTCACCAATACTAAACACATTGATCCTCCTTTCTTCATAAATTAGTTATCGTCGGCTGCAAAATTTTTCCTATGATATAAATATAACAAATTCAGAAAAATTTTGTTATACCATTTATTCACAATTATTATTTGACTTTTTTTAGTAAAATATACAATCTGATTTTTTTTACTGGATATTTTAGACAAAAAAAACCGCAGAAAACCTGCGGTCTTGGTAATTTTTAAGATTTGTCAATGCCCGTGTATTACTTATTTGTAAAGGCGATAAGAGCGTTAAGCTTTTCCATAGCCTTTCCGCTGTCTATAGAATTCTCTGCAAGCTTTATACCCTCAGCCATACTTTTGGCAATTCCGGCTACATATATAGCGGCGCCTGCGTTCATAAGCACAATATCTCTCTTAGGTCCTTTTGCACCTGAAAGTATGTCTCTGAGTATAACGGCATTTTCTTCACCTGTGCCGCCCTTTATGTCCTCTGCTGCTGCCTCGGCAATACCGAAATCTGAGGGCAAGATATCATAGGTAGTTATTTCTTCGCCGTTTATCTCCGTAATATGAGTTTTGCCCGTGTTTGTTATCTCGTCTGTAGAACTGTTTCCGCAGACGATCATTGCTCTTTCTACACCCATGCCGTGCATAGCCTTAGCAAGAGGCTCTGTAAGGCTGTCTGTAAATACGCCTATAACTGCGCCCTTTGCGTTGCTTGGGTTTGATACGGGTCCCAGTATATTGAATACAGTTCTTATGCCTATATCGGTTCTGGTCTTTCCCACATTCTTCATAGCCTTGTTGAATATAGGAGCAAACATAAAGCCCATACCTACTTCTTCTATACATTCCTGTACCTTGTCGGCATCCAGCATAATGTTAATGCCAAGAGCCTCAAGCACATCGGCTGCACCGCTTCTGCTGGATATAGCTCTGTTGCCGTGCTTGGCTATAGGCACTCCCGCTCCTGCCGCTACAAGGGCAGAGGTCGTTGATATATTGAATGTATTTGCACCGTCACCGCCTGTGCCTACAAGGTCTATGTAGTTAATATCCGTTGCAGGGCTGACGTGCTTTGCGATCTCCTGCATGACCGTAGCAAAGCCTACGATCTCATCGATAGTTTCTCCCTTTATCCTCAGCGCAGTAAGGAAGCTTCCCATCTGAGCCTCTGTAGCCTCGCCTGCAAGCATAAGCTTCATAACACCCTTTGCCTCATCAAGAGTAAGGTCTTTCCCGTCCACTACCTTTTTGATAGCGTCCTTCATTGTAATATTCATAATACTCATCCTTTCATGCATAATTATTAACTATACTATACCACTGTGAAATAAATATTGCAATATATATTTAATGTTTTTATTCTAAATTTAATTACCTATGAATAGAAATAATAAGGGTAACTTAAGAAAGGAGCAAAACAAATGGAAAACATAAATACTCAGAATAACGACGTACACGTAAGCGGAAGGATAATATCAGAATTTCAGTTCAGCCACAGCGCCCACGGAGAGGCATTCTATACATTTATGCTGCAGTGCCAGAGATTAAGCTCTGCCTACGACATACTTCCCGTTACGGTATCAGAAAGACTTCTTATCAATAATGAAGTCAAAACAGGAGACAGAGCAGATGTAAAAGGTCAGCTTCGCTCCTACAACAGCTATTCAGATGGCAAGACTCATCTTATACTTACGGTATTTGCAAAGGAAATAGAGATTGATCCAAACTCCGATACAGATGTAAATACCATTTACCTGAATGGATATATATGCAAGCCGACCGTATACAGAAAAACTCCTTTCGGCAGAGAAATAGCCGATATTCTTCTTGCAGTAAACAGATTATATAATAAATCCGATTACATACCCGTAATATGCTGGGGCAGAAATGCAAAATTTGCAAAAAGCTTTGAGGTAGGGGATAATGTAATAATAACGGGACGTATACAGTCAAGAAATTATCAGAAAAAGATATCCGAGGAAGAGGTAATTGAAAAGACCGCATATGAAGTTTCCGTATCTAAAATAGAGATTTCCGATGATTTTATTGATGAAATTTAATAAAAAAAAGAATGATAACCGATTTTAATTGTTGAAAACTTACAGATACTGCATAAAATGTTGACAAACACAAAAAAAAAGAGTATTATACTTAATGTAGTTGGGTAAGTTACTTTTTAAAGTAATTTAAGAAAGGAGAAAAATACATATGAAAAGTGTTTTAACAATTCAGTATCAGGGACACGATGTAGACGATGCTCATCTTTTAGATACCGCTAAGGAAATCTGGAAGTCAGATGGCAATAAGGTTAAGGATTTAAAGACTGTTGACCTTTACTATAAGCCTGAAGAGGGCAGATGCTATTATGTATTCAATGGCGAAGGTTCAGACGACAGCTTTTTCGAGATTTAATTTTATGAGATTAAGGACTTATATTTATAGGTCCTTTTTTCATGCCATAATAATGTAATATGCTTTTCATATTTCTTATTTTTTTTATTTAATCGGTTGACCAATTTATACATAAATGGTAAAATTATATAAAATAAAATTTATGAGAAATAAGGCGTTGATATGAAAAAAATAGGTATTATAGGACTTGGTCTTATTGGCGGCTCAATAGCCAAGTGCCTGAGAGAAAAGACAGATTATGATATAGTGGCAATGAGCAGGAGCGAACAGCCTCTTATAGCTGCAAAGGAAAACGGAGATATAAGAGAGTATTCTCTTACCGATATAAATATATTTGAGGACTGCGATATAGTTTTTGTATGCACATCTGTGGACAAGATACCCTCTTATGTGGAAAGGCTTATCCCTGTTATAAAGGAAAGCTGCATAATAACGGATGTAGGCAGCACAAAAGAGATCATTTGCAGCGAAATGCTTAAGTTCGAGGATATAAATTTCATAGGCGGCCATCCCATGGCAGGCAGTGAAAAGACGGGCTATAAGTCAGCAAAGCCTCATCTTTTTGAGAATGCCTATTATATCCTTACCCCCAATAAAAATATTACGGATACCATGCTTGACTTTATGATAGATATTGTAAAAACACTGGGAGCCATACCTCTTGTGCTGGACCCCTCATATCATGATTATACGGTTGCGGCAATAAGCCATGTTCCCCATATAATAGCGGCGGCTCTTGTAAATACCGTAAAGGACCTTGACGATGACAACAGATATATGCATTCTCTGGCGGCAGGAGGCTTTAAGGATATTACAAGGATAGCATCCTCCTCTCCCGAAGTATGGACAAGTATATGCGAGGACAACAGAGACAAGATACTTAAGGTGCTTTCAAGGCTTAAGGAAAATATAGAAAGCGCAGAGGAAATGATATCCGAGGGCAATAGCCTTTATGATTTCTTTGACAGGGCAAGAGAGTATAGAAATACCTTCAATTCAAGAAAATCTGCGGTCTCACACTTTGAGATAGGAGTTGACATAACCGACAAGCCCGGCGCTATTGCGGTCATAGCAGTAATATTAAGCCACAACAATATCAATATAAAGAATATCGGTATCGTAAACAGCAGAGATTACAGCGAGGGTGCGCTGCAGATAATTTTCAGTGAAAAAGAGGATATGGAAAAAGCAATTCGTATTTTAAAATCGATGAATTATACTGTTTTCAATAAATAAGGAGAGCATAATGGATAAGACAATAAACGCAAGAACAGGTTTAAAGGGCAGTATCAGAATACCGGGAGATAAGTCTATATCCCACAGAGCCGTTATGTTCGGCTCTCTTGCAAAGGGAGATACCAATATAACGGGCTTTCTCACAGGCGACGACTGTATGTCCACAATATCCTGTTTCAGAAAATTAGGCATAGATATAGAAGTAGTGGGGGACAGGGTCACTGTTCACGGAAAGGGCATAAAGGGTCTTTCTGCGCCAAGTGAAGCTCTTGATGTAGGTAACAGCGGCACTACCATAAGACTTATTTCGGGCATACTTGCCGCGCAGCCCTTTGACTGCGTATTAAACGGCGATGCCTCTATACGCAAAAGACCTATGAAAAGAATTATCGACCCTCTTTCACAAATGGGGGCAGATATAGAAAGTACAAATTGCGGCTATGCGCCTCTTACCATACACGGCAAAAAGCTTAAGGCAATAGAGTATACTATGCCTGTGGCAAGCGCTCAGGTAAAGTCCTCAATACTTCTGGCAAGTCTTTTCACAGAGGGTAAAACGGTTATAAATGAACCTGTTGCATCAAGAGATCATACTGAAATAATGCTCAACTATTTCGGCGCTGACATTAAAAATAACAATGGCGTAATTACAAGTGCCCCTGTAGAAGAGCTTTATGGCAAGGATATAGAGGTGCCGGGCGATATTTCATCAGCCGCTTTTTTTATGGCGGCAGGACTTATAGTTCCCAATTCTCATATCATAATAAAAAATGTAGGCATCAATCCCACAAGAACAGGTATCATAGATGCATTTAAGTCTATGGGTGGCTTTGTCAATATTATTAATGAAAGAAGCTCCGGCGGTGAGCCTGTTGCGGATATAGAGGTAAAGACCTCCAGGCTTAAGGCAACTACCCTTGAGGGCAGCATTATACCCAGAATGATAGACGAAATACCTGTATTTGCCGTTGCGGCTCTCTGCGCCGAGGGAACAACAGTAGTAAGGAACGCAGAGGAATTAAAGGTAAAGGAATCCAACAGAATAGCTACTATGAGTGAGGAATTGGGCAAGCTTGGAGTTAAAATAGAAGAGACCGACGACGGTATGATAATAGAAGGCGGACAGAAAATAAAATCAGGAACAGTATATTCTCACCTTGATCACAGAGTCGCTATGAGCTGTGCTGTTGCCGCCCTTGTGGGCAATGGCACTACTACAATAACCGATGCCGACTGCGTTGGTATTTCCTTCCCCGATTTTTACGAAAAGCTTGAAAGTCTATAAAAAAATTTTATCTTTTAAAAGTCTGAAACTGCCCATTGGGCAGTCACAGCTTGTCGAAAAAGTCTAGTAAACACTAGGCTTTTTCTTAAAATTATGGTATAATTAGATGAGGTGATAATTATGCTGGAAAAGGCTGAAAACGCAAAGAAAGAATGGGAAATAGTATCGGTAGATGACTTAGTACCAAAGGAATATTTACTCAGGAAAATAGAAAAAGCAATAGATTTTACAGAGCTGTATGCCTTTGTAGAAGACAAGTACAGCAAAACAAAAGGCAGACCGTCTGTAGACCCTGTTGTATTAATAAAAATAATGATGCTTCAGCATCTTTACGGAATAAAGTGCCTTAGAAGGACGGTAGAGGAAATAAAGGTGAACATGAACAATGCTTTGCTTATACAGCGCATACGGCCTGTGACAGAAGGAACTTTATATTGGGCGTGGAAGTAAGACCGGGCAACATACATGACAGCATAGTTTTTGATGATATATACGGCAACGTAACAGAAAAATTTCCGGAAATAAAAGCAATAGCAGCAGATGCAGGATATAAGACACCATGGATAGCAAAAAGGATAATAGATGATAACAGGATACCTGTAATGCCTTACAGAAGACCGCAAGGAAAGAAAGATTTTTATAAACCTCATGAATATGTATATGATGAATACTACAACTGTGTTATATGTCCCGAAAACCAAGTATTAAATTACTCTACAACAAACAGGGACGGGTACAGAGATTTCAGAAGTGATCCGAAGGTGTGTAAGGATTGTCCGAACAGAAACAAATGTACAACATCAAAAAAATATCAAAAAGTAGTATTAAAACATATATGGGGCGAATATCTGGAGCAAGTAGAGGATATACGGCACAGCAAATATGGAAAAGAAATATACTCCCTGCGTTCGCAGACCATAGAACGGGTATTTGGCGACGCAAAAGAAAAACACGAAATGCGATATACGAGATTAAGAGGTTTGGATCAGGTCACAAAATGGGTCAAGCTTAAATTTGCGTGCATAAATCTGAAAAAATTTGCCCTTCATTTATATAAGGATAACCCTTTCCCATCTATTAATACATTAATATATCGGTTTTTAAGTCAAATAAATCTCCATTTACTGTGTGTAATGGAGGTTTATTGACAGACTGACGATACAATATTTTTGTATCGTTCTTTTATTGCTCACTGTCTTTGCCTATTGCCCTTACATAAGCTTTAGCCATACGGAATATGAGCCTTTTGCCGTAGGAAGCGATAAATGAAAGTATGAATACCTTTCCGACAAGCTTAGGCAGCATACCGTACATTGTCATAAAAGGCACTCCCGCATATTCCTTATACACAAAGCCGTCAAACATCTGACTGAAAAGATACATTTCAAGAGAAACCATGCTTATAAGTCTGAAAGGCAGAGATATCATCTTATTTTCAGTATTTATGCTGCTGCACAGTATTATTATAAGCGTTGATATTATAAAGGCAGCCATTGAGGAATAACCCGAATTGCTTTGATAACCTGCAAAGCTCCAGTCAAATACAGAACCCATAGAGTGCATTACCGAGGTCTTTCCCATAATAAAGGCTGTGCCAGATAAAAGCACGAGTCCCAAGACAGGGTCAATACATACCTTGTATTCCCTGAGATATGCACCTATCATATAGTAAGCAAATACATATATTATAAGCCAGCTTGAGGGTACTATATCCCAGGTAAGGGGACCGAGGGCTGTCATACCTATAAGCGTAAGTATAAATGATTCCTTTTTCCATTTTTCGCCTAAGTATTTATAGGCAGAGTTGAAAAAGGGCATAAGCAGGAGCATACCTATATACAGCCTTACATACCAGCCATAGTCAAAAAACAGGAGCTTGTCTTTTATATACTGCCAATCTACGGCTATACCGTGGTATGTACTGTCTGCCCATATTCTTATGCAGGTTATGAATATATGTGTTGTAAGTACAGGTATTATTGCCTTGTAGTGCGCCCTGCATATTGTCTTGTCGCACTTGAAATATCCTGTTATAATTAGAAAAAGAGGTACTGCGCAAAGGCAGAGCCATCTTACGGCGGAGGGCAGAGCATATTCGGATGTTATTTTACTGCCGTAAAAGTCTGTAAGCCCGAAAAAATGTATAAGAGGTACAAGTAAGACTGCTATTGTCCTTGCTATATCCATACCTGTTTGCCTTTTATCCGTCTGTATTCTTTTCTCCGTATATATAACAGGTCTGCCATATTTAAGGGATATGTTATAAATACCGCTTATTACAGCAAAGGACACTGCCGTAAGCACAATATATGCAAGCGTGGTATTATACTGAGGTATAAATTCCCTCAGACAGTACCCAAACAGCATACTTATATATAAAAATAATATGTATTTTGTGCATTTCATAGCCATACCCAAAAGCAGGAGCCTTAAAGCCCCTGCTTTCCCTTTAATTGAATGATGCCGTCCACGTTGCGCTGTCCCAGTTTACCTCTATGCCAAAGGCCTCGCCCAAGGCCCTGAAAGGCACAAACATTCTGCCATTTGCTATTTCGGAATAAACTCCGTTATCCATTGTTATCTTCTCTCCGTCGGAGATTACATAGTCGGCATTTGCCATAAACTCCAGCCTTTTGCCCTTATAGTTTATTATAGCCGTTTTTGTATTGGCGTCCCATGAAACGATATTTATGGAGCCTGCTCCGTTATATCCGTCTGAAAGGGCAAGACTTACTGCCCTTAAGGGTATCATTGTGGAGCCTGATGACTGCTGTATATAAGGTATTGCGTCAAGAATAAATTCCTCTTCGTTTACATTCAGTATATTACTTCCTATCTTTACGGATACCTTGTTTATTTGCTCTGATGTTGTGACTTCTGTGGCTTCCTCTGTCTGGGTAGTGCTTTCAGTTGACAGAGGAGCCTTTTTATCGTTGGCGACAACTATTACGGTATCTTTTATAAAGCCGTTGGCAGGTCCCGATATCTTTGCTTTTACCTCCTTGCTGCCGTCATCGACATATGCGGTAAGGGGTATGTAGTAATAGGGTTCTCCGTAGTCCTGACTATCATGTCTGACACCTCTTCCAACATTTACATGGGGTATGCCGCAGAGCAGTACCTCCGCCTTTTTACCGTCAACTCTGTTTATATAGTAGGGTACTTGGGATGTTTCGGTTTGTGGCATAGCCTCGTTGAAGCTGTCCTTTTTATTCCACTTGTATTCCCCTTTAAGTCCGTTATACTGATATGTTGAGCTTGTTCCCTTAAAGCCTGTGTCACTCTGTTTGCCTTTGCCGTCTATAACGTCCTGCGTATATAAAAATGCGTTCTCAAATTCTATAGTGATAACAGAGCCTGTGGGTATAGTATCGTCAGGTGTTATTTTAATATAGTTTCTGAGGGGTTCTCCGGAGTTAAGCTCAGGACAGTCTGACAAGGTTATCCTGCAATGTCCGTATACGGGCATTGTGATAAGAAAAACAGATATCAATACAAGTAATGCTTTTCGCATATGTTCACCCCGCATTAATTGAATGCTGCTGTCTTGGTATTGGCATTCCAGCTTACCTTAGCGTCAAGGGCCTCGCCCAACGCCCTGAAGGGTATAAATGTCCTGCCGTCTTTTATCTCTGCCTTGACGCCGTTTGCTATAGGCTTTTCGGCGCCGTTTATTTTCATAATATCCGATCCTATTGTAAAGTTGATAACATTGCCGCCGTAGTTTATAGTTACTGTCTTTGTATCAGCGTCCCAGCCTACGGTGTCCTCGCCTCCGTAAAGTGCCTCGCTTATAGCTCTGAGGGGAACCATTGCTGAGCTTGAGGAAAGCTGTATATAAGGTGCTGCGTCTATTTCAACGGCATTGTCGTTTACATACATTATATTGCTGCCCATCTGTACTTTTACGGAATTGACGGCTGCCTCTGTAGTCGTTTCCGTAACAGACTCCGTAGTTACTTCGGAGGTAGTCTCCGCTGTAGTGGTCTCCTTTACATTGCTGTTGCTCTTATATCCGGAGCTGCCTGTTAGGTTGGTGCTGTTGGCGTCCAAATCCATAGTGACCTCGCCGATACCGTCGGCATATGCCACAATAGGAATATCATAATATGGTCTTCTGCCGCTACCGTTTATATTGGCAAGTGAATTGTCAGCATATATATCCGGAAGATTGCAGAGGTATACCTCTATCTGCTCATCGTTTAACTTCTTGATACTGTAGGGCAGACGGGAATCCCTTGTCTGAGGCATCACGTCATAGAAACTATCGGCAGTATTCCAGTTTGCGCCGTTTACCTTGTACTGATATCCGCTGCCGTTATATCCCTTTTCACTTCTGTCTGTGCTTGTACCGTCAATTACCTCCTGTGAGAATACGACTGCGCCATGGAAGGTTATGACTATAGAAGAACCTGTTTCTATCTCATCATGGGGCTCTATGTGAAAGCTTTCCCCTGCAAGTGAGGCGCCGTCTTTAACATGAAGCATAGAAGATACATAATTGGTAGACGCAGCATACACACCGGTTGAAAGCGCCATGACCGCAGCCAATATCAGCATAATTTTCTTTTTCATATTCATCTCTCCTTATATCCTTTTGCTTAGATATACATCTTTACCTTTTTCTATAACAGCGTTTCCGCTTGTTATATTAATAATATCCTCAATAAAGCTGTCCGTAAGAGCCTTATTGACCTGTACTATAAACTCTACCTTATCTGTGTACAGCGTGTCCTTTATGATATGCTCCTTGTTAAGAACCTCGTACTGTACCTTGCCCGAAAGGGTGTAGTCAACTGTAATATGCACCTCGGTATTAAGGCTGCACTCTATAAGTCCCGCTGCCTCTATGCCTGCCTTTGCCGCAGAGCTGTATGCCCTTACAAGACCGCCTGTTCCCAGGAGTGTACCGCCGAAATATCTTGTTACAACGATAATAGTATTCTTGATATCTCTTCCCCTCAGCACATCCAGTATAGGCATACCTGCCGTGCCTCCCGGTTCGCCGTCATCACTGTAGCGCTGCAGCTGGTTATTTTCCCCCAGTTGATAAGCATAGCAGTTGTGACGGGCGTTCCAGTACTCCTTTTTTATACTTTCGATGTAGGAAACAGCATCGCTTTCAGACACGATAGGCTTAACATTTGCTATAAACCGTGATTTTTTTTCAACTATCTCGGCCTGTCCGTGACCCTCTGAGGTAATATATTTTTCAAGCATAATCATAACCCGCTGAACAGATTCTTGAGCAGTACATTCATTATGATGTTGTTGTCATACAGTATTTTGCCCAGTATGGATCTGTCTATATTATTTATTATGGTGTTGAAAACAGGTGTTGTGATAAAGAGCATCATCACCGTCATCAAACACCAGATTATTATAACTCCCCATGCAAGACCGAGCAGTCCTCCGCCCAGGGAATTTACCTGCTTGAGAACAGGTATTTTGACTGCAAGCTGAAGAGCGTTTATTATAATCTTTATAGCTATGTATATAACTATAAATATAAGTATACTGATTATGATATTTATAATTATATTTGCTATATATCCTGAAATATAGTCTGATACGGAATTTGCACGGAGCAGATCGTATACTACGGAATTATTGTTATCCAGCAGCATTCCTTTAAAGCTGTCGGGGAGCGGAAGTGTGCGTATAAAATTTATACGGTCAGCCTGTGAGGCGGGATTGGCATTACTTATACCCAGACTTTTGCCTATGGTGTTGCTTATTGCCCTATATATAAAGGACTTCCTTATAAAATCGCTTATGACAGGGTGCAGGAATATAGCTGCGGCGATGGCTATGATCGTTGAACAGCTGCGGAAAAGCGTTGATATAAGACCCTTCCATGCACCTATGATAATGAAGAAAAGCAATATTGCGATTATTATGATGTCAATTGTATAATCTCCTAAAATATTCAGAATATCCATTTTAATCCTCCTTCGGCGCTGAGGTAGTCTGCTCTGTGGTAGTCTGCTCTGAGGTAGTCTTTTCTGCCGATTTTTTATCGGTATTACCTTCCGCAGATGCATTTTCCGTATTTTGGGCAGTTATATTTTCCGTCTTTTCGCCGTCTTTGTCATCGGCTTGTTCGGGGCTGTCCTTGTCTGCCTCCTCTTCCATGTCTGCGCCCTTTTTAACATCAAGAAGATTCATTTTTGTGGCAGTGGCAAGCACTATTCTGTCCTGTGTGTCGTAGAACTGCATACTTTCTACATTTTGCAGGGCTACATAGCTCCACAGCTCTTTTCCCTTTACCGTAAATGCCTTGAAATTCTTGCCCATATAAACGATAGAGGCGCCTAATGAGGAGGAAATTTTCGTTATGCTTTCTTCTGTAACGGCAGAGCCTATTTCCTTGCCCTTTGTATTGTACCAGCATACTGAGTAGGAAGGCTTTGCCTCTGTGCCTGCCGATATAGGCTCGCCATAGGCAACTGCTATATATTTGCCGTCCACTATGTCCATAGCCGTTATGTAATTTGTATAGGGTATCTCCCAGTTCTGCGTGTAATTCTGCTTGTTTTCTCCGCCTATGTTCATTATCCGTGAGTCCGTAGCGGCTAAACAGCTGTTGTCGGGAAGAAATCTGACAACGCTTGTTATTTCTTCGCCGCAGTTTACGGCACTTATCATACCATCGCTTGATTCTGTACTCTGCGCCTCGGTCTTGGTAGTGTAATAGAACATTACATTGGATTTCAGCTTTATGTCGCTTATGTTTACAAGACTTACAGCCATGAGCTTGCCGTCGTCCGATATATCCACGGCAATAGGCATACCGTCTGATGAGGCATATGTACCCTCAAACATCTGCTCTCCCGCGTCCGAATATATATTTATCTTGTAGTCGTCATCTACCTTACAGACAACAGCACAGCAGCCTATAGGATTGACTGCAAAGGAGGTGATATTTCCCGCTGCGGTTATGGAATAGAGCTTTCCGGCAAGATTATATACGTTTACGAGCTTGCTCTTGCTGTCTGCAACGGCAGCATATTCTCCGTCGCAGAGCATATCGGGAGAAGTCATTGTAAAGGTGTCTGTCCACACGGATTCGCCCTGCTTGTTAAGCAGTATCATACCGTCCTTGGAAACATAGTATATATTGTTTCCGCATACATGGAAATCTGCCTTTGAGCTCATTGTGTATTCCTGTGAAAACATTACCTGCTTTTCGCCTATTTTTACTACGGAATTTTTGCTTATAATAAATATGACTATAAGAAGTACAAGACCTATACCTGTAAATACCCAGCTTTTGGGTACGGATATCGTTTTAGGCTTTTTAGCAGTCTTACTGCTTTTTTCTTTGCTTTCGACTACTTTGAGATGAGAACTGTTTCTATTCTTTGGTTTGCTTTTGCCGACATTCTTTTTGCCGTTTTTCTGCCTTGTCCTGTGTGCGTCGGTCTGTTTTACGGCAGGAGGCTTTGATTTAGCGCTTTTTTCTTTGCTTTTGGCAGCAGTTTCCCTTCCGCTTTCTTTATTCTCGGCGGCAGCTTCCTCTGCTGAATGTATTTCTGTGTTATTTATATCCTTTTCCTTATCGTTATCCATTATTATTATCCTCCTGAGAATAACATTATCCCATATAAAATAATAACATATTTCTGTCATTATGTAAACTAAATAATTCTTTATTCACTAAATCTTAATCAGTTTAATATACTACACTATATGTTATGAGGTGCCTTATGGGAAAATATGTTATTACAGGAGGCAGCAGATTAAGCGGTGAGATCACCGTGAGCGGAGCTAAAAATGCGGTACTGCCTGTGCTGGCAGCGCTTCCCCTTGTCAGCTCAGCCATTATTTACAATGTACCCTTTTTATCAGACGTGGCAAATACCATAGAAATATTGGAGGACATAGGAGTGAAAATAAGTACGGAGGGCAATATAATAAGAAGTGAGAGGGGAGAGCTTAGACCTGTTATAGACTACAGCAAAAGCTGTAAAATGCGTTCTTCCGTTTTATTCTTAGGCTCCTTGCTCTCTGCCTGCGGCGAGGTGGAAATAGCCTATCCCGGAGGCTGCGCACTGGGCGACAGACCTATTGATATACACATATGGGCAATGGAAAGGCTTGGGGCAGAGATAAGGGCGGAAAATGACAGGCTATACTGCACAACGGCAGGTCTTAAGGGCGCAGAGATATGTATACCCATACAAAGCGTAGGAGTTACGGAGAATATTATACTTGCGGCAGTACTGGCAGAGGGCGTGACAGTTATAAAAAATGCAGCAAGGGAGCCTGAGATATGCGATCTCTGTAATTTTTTGAATAAGTGCGGTGCCGACATATCCGGTCATGGTACGGTAAATATAAGGATAAAAGGAGTAAAAAGCCTGCATTTTTGCTCATTTGCCATTATGTCGGACAGAATAGAGGCGGCAACCTATATGATAATGGCAGCGGCAACGGGGGGAGAGCTTTTTATAAGAAATGTAAACATTGACCATATAAGGGTAATAAGTGCAATGCTGAGAAAAACAGGCTGTATAATTAAGGAGTATGATAAAACAATATATATAGAAGCTCCCGACACATTGTATTCCCTGCCTTATATATCCACGGCGCCCTATCCTTATTTTCCCACGGATGTGCAGCCTCAGACAATGGCACTTATGTCCATAGCCTGCGGACACTCTCTTATAAAGGAAAATATATTTTCGGGCAGATATAAGCAGGCTATTGAACTAAATAAAATGGGCGCCGATATAGAAATGATCGACAGCAGGACATTCAGCATAAGAGGTGTGAAAAGGCTTAAGGGTACAGAGGTGTCCGCATGGGACCTCAGAGGCGGCGCGGCTCTTATAACGGCAGCCCTTGCCGCAGAGGGAACTACTGTTATAAACAACAGAGAATTTGTGGAGAGAGGCTATGAGGCGCCTGTCAGCAAAATAAGGAATACAGGCGGAAACATCAGTGTTTTGTAGATTTTGGGCTTTTGTATAAAAAGTACAAAAAAATTCTTTTTATCAATAATTATTATTATTTATAAATATTATATATTGACATTTTTCACAAAAAATGTTATCATATTGAATATATCAGACAAGGGTGTTCTTATGGGGATTTCCCTGTCTGATTTTGTAATTTTGTTGAGAAAAATTTACTTCAGGAGGAAAGCATAATGAACCCGGAATGGAATGGTTTTACCAAAGGTGTTTGGCAGAAGGAAATTAATGTAAGAGATTTTATTCAGAAAAACTATACTCCCTATGACGGCGACGACTCGTTCCTGACAGGTCCTACTCAGAATACACAGGATCTATGGGCTCAGGTCATGGAGCTTTCCAAAAAGGAGCTGGAGGCTGGCGGTGTCCTTGATATGGATACAAAGATAATATCCACTATCACATCGCACGGTCCCGGATATCTGGATAAAACAAAGGAAAAGATAGTAGGCTTTCAGACAGACAAGCCCTTTAAGCGTTCGCTCCAGCCCTACGGCGGAATAAGAATGGCGGTAAAGGCCTGTCAGGAAAACGGATATGAGGTAGACCCTGAGATCGTGGAGTTTTTTACTACTCACAGAAAGACCCACAATGCAGGTGTATTTGACGCTTATACACCCGAAATGAGAGCCTGCCGTTCAAGTCATATAATAACAGGCTTACCCGATGCCTATGGCAGAGGCCGTATAATCGGCGACTACAGAAGGATCGCTCTCTATGGAGTTGACAGGCTTATAGAGGATAAGATCAATCAGAAAAACGGCACAAGAACTATAATGTACTCCGATGTTATAAGAAACAGGGAAGAGCTTTCAGAGCAGATAAGAGCATTACAGGAGCTTAAGAAACTGGGAGAGATATACGGCTTTGATATATCAAGACCTGCAAGCAATGTTCAGGAGGCTATACAGTGGACATACTTTGGTTATCTTGCCGCTGTCAAGGAGCAGAACGGCGCCGCTATGTCACTGGGCAGAACATCTACATTTATAGATATATATGCAGAGAGGGATCTTAAAAACGGTACATTTACCGAAGAGGAAATACAGGAGTTTGTAGATCACTTCGTAATGAAGCTGAGACTTGTAAAGTTTGCAAGAACTCCCGAATACAATGCACTTTTCTCAGGTGATCCCACATGGGTTACGGAGTCTATAGGCGGTGTAGGTATCGATGGCAGACATATGGTCACAAAAATGAGCTTCAGGTACCTTCATACTCTTAAGAACTTAGGCACTGCGCCTGAGCCAAACCTGACTGTACTCTGGTCTGTGAGACTTCCGGAAAACTTTAAGCGTTTCTGCGCCAAGACGTCTATCGAATCCAGCTCTATACAGTACGAGAATGATGACCTTATGAGAGTTACCCACGGCGATGACTATGCCATTGCCTGCTGTGTATCTTCTATGAGGGTCGGCAAGGAAATGCAGTTCTTCGGCGCAAGAGCCAATCTTGCCAAGTGTCTGCTCTATGCCATTAACGGCGGTGTGGATGAGGTCACAAAGAAACAGGTCGGTCCCAAGTACAGACCTATTACCTCTGAATATCTGGACTATGACGAGGTAATGGACAAATACAGGGATATGATGAAGTGGCTTGCAAGAGTATATGTAAATGCCCTTAATATAATTCACTATATGCACGATAAGTACTGCTATGAAAGACTTCAGATGGCTCTCCACGACAAGGAGGTAACACGCTGGTTCGCAACAGGTATTGCAGGTCTTTCAGTTGTTGCAGATTCATTATCAGCTATTAAGTATGCCAAGGTCAGGACAATAAGAGACGAAAACGGTATCGTTGTAGACTACGATGTGGAAGGCGACTTCCCCAAGTACGGCAATGACGATGACAGAGTTGACAATATTGCGGCAGACCTTGTAGAAGAGTTTTTAGGCTATATCAAGGGTAATCATACCTACAGGGGAGGCATACCGACAACATCTATACTTACCATTACATCAAATGTTGTGTATGGTAAGCATACAGGCTCTACTCCCGACGGCAGGAAGGGCGGACAGCCCTTTGCTCCGGGCGCTAATCCTATGCACCACCGTGATAGCCACGGCGCTGTGGCATCTCTTGCGTCAGTGTCAAAGCTGCCCTTCAAGGATGCGCAGGACGGTATCTCCAATACCTTTTCTATTATACCGGGCGCTCTCGGTAAGGACGACAAGGTGTTTGCAGGCGATCTGGAGGTAGAGCTGGAGAATATAGATAACTTGAAATAATACTATTAAAAAGAGGAGTATTATATGGAGGATAAAAAAATTGACGAGCTTGTCAGAATGATAGACAGCTTTATGGAAAACAACGGCGGACATATGAATATTACCGTAAACAGCGACGGTGATGTCAATACGGAGGGTGAGCTTTTGGACGAGCTTTCGGTCACGACTATGCGTTCCCTCGACTGTGCCGCAGGAGACCTTGCCTGCAATGTGCCGACTCTTACTGAGGGTCTGGATATTGACGAGCTAAGGGATTATGACGATAACGATGAGCAGTAAACTTAAGGAGGCAAATACTATGGCAAATGAACAGCAGATAGACAATTTAGTGTCAATACTTGACGGCTATGCAGAAAAGGGCGGACATCACTTAAATGTAAATGTATTTACTAAGGAAACATTACTTGATGCTCAGAAGCATCCCGAAAAATATCCTCAGCTTACAGTAAGGGTATCAGGCTATGCCGTAAACTTCAATAAGCTGACTAAGGAACAGCAGGACGAGGTCATTTCCCGTACCTTCCATGATGAGATATAGTTACAAAAAGAACAGCCACCGGCTGTTCTTTTTGATTGAAAGAAGTGAGAGTATGATATATAATTATAACGTAATATTAAAAAGAGGTGTATAAATTGTTGAAAATAAGAGAATGTATAATTGAAGATCACAAGGGAATATATGAGTTGAATAAAACTGAAATGGGTTACGACTATCCCATAGAAAAAACGAGAGAAAAGATCGAAAAGCTGCTTAAAAGTAATATTGACAGGATATTTGTTGCTGTTGCCGACAATAAGGTCGTGGGCTATATACATCTGAACGATTATGATACGATATATGCTCCTCATATGAAAAATGTAATGGGCATAGCTGTAGCAGGTGAATACAAAAGGCAGGGCATAGGCAAAAAACTTATGGAACGGGCAGAAAAGTGGGCAAAGGAAACAGTTGCAGAGGCAATAAGGCTTGTTTCGGGAGAAAAGAGAAAAGAGGCTCACGAGTTCTACAGAAAATGTGGATTTGATGAAGGAAGAAAACAGATGAATTTTAAGAAAAAAATATAATTTTTAATATTGTTAAATTTTATATAATGTGATATGATTTAACCAACTAAGGAAGTTACCTGCGGAGAATTGCATTAGCAATTCGGTTAGTTACGAATATGTAGTGTAAGTGTAGTACGAATATCATTAGACTTATAAGGAGCATTGATTATGTATAAATGCTTTTACTGTAAGGGTAATATGGAAGAAGGCTTTACTAATTATATGTTGGATTTAGATGGGCAATTTATAATTATAAAGAATGTTCCTTGTCATAAATGCACACAATGCGGTGAGGTTTCCTACAGCGGAGCAGTTATGGCAAAAATCGAAAAAATAGTTGAAGTATTTAAAACTACATTGACAGAGGTTGCAATAGTAGAGTTTGCAGCTTGATTTGATTTTAGGGGCTGTTTTGCAACAGTCCCGTTTTTATCTGTAATAAATTTCTTTAAATTGGAATACTAAACATAAGTATTATTTCGGAGTGTGATAAAATGAAAGGCAAAATTCATTCAATAGAAACCTTTGGCAGTGTTGACGGTCCGGGAATAAGGTTTGTGGTGTTTACAAAGGGATGTCCCATGAGGTGCAAGTACTGTCATAACCCCGACACCTGGTCTATGGCAGGCGCCGATGAAATGAGTGTTGACGAGATACTGGAGCAGTATAACAAGAACAAGGCATTTTATAGAAACGGCGGTATTACGGTAAGCGGCGGGGAACCTCTTTTGCAGATAGACTTTGTGACGGAGCTTTTTAAAAGGTGTAAATCTGAAAAAATACACACCTGCCTTGACACATCGGGAGTGACCTTTGATCCCGAAAATACGGAAAAATTTGACGAGCTTGTAAAGTATACAGACCTTGTGATGCTGGATATAAAGCACATAGACCCCGAAGAGCACATAGAGCTTACAGCCCAAAGGCTCGACAATATACTGGAATTTGCAAAATATCTGGATAAAAAAGATGTTGACCTGTGGATAAGACACGTTGTTGTGCCGGATATTACGGACAAGGAAGAATATCTTCATAAGCTGGGCTTGTTCATAGGTTCTCTTGAGAATGTAAAGGCTCTTGACGTACTGCCTTATCATACAATGGGTGTGAATAAATACAAGGCTTTGGGCATGGAATATCCTCTTGAGGGAGTGGAGCCTATGGACAAGCAGAAGGCAGCCGAGTGCAAGAAAATAATTTTACAGGGCATAAGAGAATACAGACAGCATAATTGATATTGAAATATAGTAAAAAATATTGTAAAATATAAGAAGATGAAATTTACGAAAAGGAGGAGATATATTATGGAATATTTTAAGAATGTACCCAAGATCAAATATGAAGGCGCAGATTCAGATAATCCCTTTGCTTTCAAGTACTATGATGCGGAAAAGATCGTAGCGGGCAGGAAGATGAAAGATCATCTCCGCTTTGCCATGAGCTGGTGGCATACTCTGTGCGCAGGAGGTTCAGACCCCTTCGGTGTTGAAACTATGGACAGGAGCTACGGTGGACTTACCGATCCTATGGAAATAGCAAGAGCCAAGGCAGACGCAGGCTTTGAGCTTATGACTAAGCTTGGCATAGAGTTTTTCTGCTTTCACGATGTGGATATTGCGCCGGAGGGCGAGACATTTGCAGAGAGCAAGAAAAACCTTTTTGAAATGGTGGAATATATAAAGGGCAAGATGTCAGAAACGGGCATAAAGCTTTTGTGGGGTACTGCCAACAATTTCGGCAATCCTCGTTTTATGCATGGCGCAGCTACCTCCTGTAATGCCGATACCTTTGCATATTCGGCAGCAAAGATAAAGAATGCTCTTGACGCTACCATAGAATTGGGCGGACAGGGCTATGTGTTCTGGGGCGGCAGAGAGGGTTATGAAACTCTTCTCAATACAGATATGGCATTGGAGCTTGACAATATGGCAAGGCTTATGCATATGGCAGTTGACTACGGTAGGGCAAAGGGCTTTAAAGGGGATTTCTATGTAGAGCCTAAGCCAAAGGAGCCTACAAAGCATCAGTATGACTTTGATGCGGCTACAGTTATAGGCTTTCTGAGAAAGTATGGTCTGGACAAGGATTTCAGACTGAATATTGAGGCTAATCACGCTACGCTGGCAGGACATACCTTTGAACATGAGCTGGCGACGGCAAGAGTAAACGGACTTTTCGGCTCTGTAGACGCTAATCAGGGCGATCCCAATTTGGGCTGGGATACGGATCAGTTCCCGTCCGATGTGCCTACAGCCACACTTGCTATGCTTGAGGTACTGAGAGCAGGCGGCTTTACTAACGGCGGACTTAATTTTGACGCTAAGGTAAGAAGAGGCTCCTTTACCTTTGACGATATAGCCTATGCCTATATAGTAGGTATGGATACATACGCTTTGGGACTTATAAAGGCAGATGAGATAATACGCGACGGCAGGATAGATAAATTCGTAAAGGACAGATATTCCAGCTATACAAGGGGTATCGGCAAGGAGATAGTGGAGGGCAGAGCTACCCTCGAAAGCCTTGAAAAATATACTCTTGAAAATCCCGAACCCAAAATGGAAAGCGGCAGACAGGAATATCTTGAAGGCGTGTTCAACAGTATTTTGTATAAGTAAAAAAACAGAACCCCCTAGGCAAATGCCTAGGGGATTTCTGTTATAAAAATACTTTACTGTACGCTGAATATTGCTGTCTTTGTTTCTGCCTCCCATGAAACGGCTACGCCTAAGGCGTTGCCCAATGCCCTGAAGGGTATGAACATTCTGCCGTCAACAATTTCTGCAACAACACCGTTAGGCATACTGATGTCAGTGTTGTCAATAGTCACATTATTGCTTCCCGCAGTGAATACAATGTTATGTCCGTTATTCAATACAGTTGCCGTCTTGGCAACGGCATCCCATATTATATTGCTGCTGTTGTCTGCATTTGTAACATCACCGCCGTTAATGGCGATAGCAACGAAGCGGAGAGGAACCATGGTAGAGCTTGATGCAGTCTGTATGTATGGCATAACGTCTATATCATATGTATTGTTTCCTATTGTCACCTTATTGCTGCCTATAGTTACCTTTACATCTTTTTTTATTAGATTTGCTGATGTTGTGCTTTCAGTAGCTTTTTCAGTGACCTTTTTAATATCCTCTTTTGTGGCCTTTGTTGTGATTTCTGTTGAGGTTTCCTTAGTAGTTGTTGTAGTCTTGTGTCTTATACTTCTGCCGCCACCGGATGAACTGCTTGAGCTTGTCTTTTTGGTGGTGGTTTCAGACTGAGCTTCTGTCACGGTAGTGGTAGTAGACTCGGACTGAGTTTCGGTAATGGTAGTAGTAGTTGTAGTAGTAGTGGTGGTAGTAGTTGTTGTTGTGGTTGAGGTAGATGATGATACACTCGCTTTAGATTTAATAGTTATGCTACCGCTTTTGTAAATTAGCGTGTGCATATTGTCATCTATATCAACAGCACCACCTATACTTCCTCCGTCAAGAACATTAATAGGATATGTACCTGCTTTACAACCTTCATTTATTTTGAATTTTAATGTTATTAAACAACCGTCACCGGTCTTATTTTTAGCTGTTCCTGTGGACACAAAATAGGGATTTTTGGTGAAATCACCAGGCTGAATTTCGGATGATTCGAATATAACACCGGCTTCGTAGTCTAAAAGTGTCATAGCAGAAGCGTCATATCCAACGTTAAATCCTATTGTTGAAATACCGGGATTGCCTGAGAGATTAATATTAACATTAGCTTCTGTTACACCTTCGTCAATTTCTACATTTTCTGCTGATACTGTAATATCTGCTGCTTGAACATAAGATACATTAAGTGACAATATAATTATTGCCATAATTAAAATACTTGATAAAATTTTTTTTCCTTTCATAATTTACCTCCTAAATTATAATATTGTTTAAATTAATATCCCAACCGGAAAAATATTTTATAAAAATGTTATAATCGATTCTATCTATAATGCCATTATTGTTTGCATCGATAGCATCTGCATTAATATGTGTATTCCAGCCGGCATAATATTTATTGATGATATTATAGTCAATTCGATTTATAATACCATCCGTATTTACGTCCCCTTTTAAGGGAGCGTTTACCTCATTTTTGTCAGGATCGGTCGCTTCAAGAGCTTTAAATGTAAGTATTCCAAATCCATCTGTGTTTCCTGAAGCAGCTCTTTCCTGGGTCTTCCTTATTTGTTCCTGAAGATTAGTGCTGTCCGATGTGCCATGAATTGTAACAGTATCATAAGCAAATGTATATGTGGAATAACCTATATTTGGATTATATAAATATATATCCTTAAGGTTTGTGGCTCTTGCAAAGCTTGTACACGCAAGAGTTACTGTTTCCTTTGGAGCCACGTAAAAGCTTGATGATCTCTCGGAAGGATAATTATAAAGTATTGTTTTATCCTTTGAAAGGAACACACCGTCCTCAGAACAGAAGTAAGGATTGTTGTTTGCAACGGAAATTTCTTTTAATTTCGCATAAGAGAATATATAGGCAAATGTATCGCCTACTAATTCCTTTACTGTGGAAGGAACGATCACCTTTTTGGCTTTTACGCTCCAAAAACACCGAGTACCTAAGGTTTCGATCCCTTCCGATATAATAATATCATTATTGCCTACATCTATACCGCTGAAAACAGAATTGCTTATTGATGTTATTTTAAATCCATTTATTTCCGATGGAACAACAAAATTTTCTGTTTTACTTGGCTTGCCCGTGTATTTTAAAATAGTAGCCTTTCCATTGGCGCCCCTTATAACATAGTCACCACATACGGCTGTTGTCTCTTCAACAGAAGGCTCTTCAGCAGGATTTGAAGAAGGATCGCCATTTTTAAGTATTTCAAAGCTCAGATAACCGTATGAAGCGCTGTTAAGCGACTGAATAAGGGAAATTGACCTTTGCAATGAAGTACTTTCGGCTGTACCATGTACTGTGAGTGTACATTTGTTAAACACATTTGTAGCTGCAAGGCTTACATTACTATTGTATAAATATACGTCCTTAAGATTTGCAGCCTCACCGAAGCTTCCTCTTACAAGTGTAACAGTTTCAGCAGGAGCTACATAGTATTCCGCATTTCTTTTTGGTGGATAATTGTAAAGCACAGTTTTATCCTTTGAAAGCAGTACGCCGTTTTCAGAGCAAAAATTCTTGTTGTCGGGAGATACATAGAACTCTGCGGCATCACTGTATGAAAATACTGTTGAGCTGTAATCGTCACCTATTTTCTGAAGTGAAGCAGGCAGTATAAATTTGTTTGTATGGGCTCCCCTGAAGGCTCCATCTCCTATCGATACAATACCCTCAGGAATTATAATGCTGTTATTATTTACATTAATTCCATTAAAAGCATCCTGACCTATTTTTTCTACAGGATAGCCGTTTATAACTGACGGCACCTCAAAATCCTTATACAGATCAGGCGTTACATTGCTGTCAACTATTTCGGCCTTACCGTTTACTACTTTGTATGTATATCCATTGTATTCAGTTGTAGTAGGTTCATCTGAGCCTTCGTTATAGCTATATTCAGGAATTATATTTCCGGGATAAAGTGTAGGATTATCAGCAGCGCTTCCTTCCTGACAGTACACTTTTTTAAGAGAATCACAATACGTAAATGCTTCATCAGATATAGATATAACACTTGGTGGAATAGATATTTCGCTTATATTTTCTCCGTTATAAAGGGCAGTACTTTCCAATCCTGTTACAGACACACCATCTATTTCAGAAGGTATAATAAGGGCATCTGTACCGATATTACAATTCACTATGCTGCCGTTTTCCTTTGAAAAGTAAAGGGTATTTCCGTTTTCCGAATATTTTATTACAGGTATCCAGCTTATATTATAATAAGGGTATTCTGCATCTCCGTCTCCGTATGTTTTTATAATATTGTTATAATAATTTGCAACATCTTTCCACTTTGGTGAATCGATATAATATATATTTATATGTGTCAGATCTTGCAAAACAGTACCTTCTCTGACTTTTATGTTTTCCGGCGGTTCACCATAAAAGAAAATGTTTATGGGTTTGTCAGAATAAGAATGGTAGTATACTGTATCTATAAATGAATTATATATACTTTCGTCAAATCTTTTAACAGAAGCAGGAATCTCTACCATTCCCATAGGACAGTCTATAAAAGGATAGCTTTCAAAATATGTAACACCATAGGGTATGTTTACTTTCCTGAGATTACTACATTCTTCAAAGGCGGCATAATGTATTTCTCTTAGACCGCTTGGAAGATCAATTTTTGTCAGATTATTTTTTCTGTAAAACGAATATGCTGCCAGTGATCTGACATTATCCGGTACCGTATATTCGGTTTCTGTTCTTCCTGAAGGATATTCTATAAGCTCAGACATATCCTTGTTGAAAAGAACACCGCCATAAGAGGTATAATAAGCGTTTCCGGGTTCAACATATATATTTTTAAGATTAGGATTATCACTCAGTATTGCCCCTGATATGTTTGTTATATTTCTGGGAACAGTAAAATTCGTAAGGTTGCAACCCACAAAAGCATTTGTACCTATATATGTTACATTGTCGGGAATATTTATTTCTGTCATACCTGTCAGTCCGAAGGCAACGGGACCTATATATTTAAGGGTACTTGGCAATGTGAATTTAACGTGCTTATAGTATCCCATAGCTACTGGATCGCAGAAAGCCCTTGTGCCTATTCGCTCTATACCCTCAGAAATCACTATTTCCTCTGTAACAGCCACCTCATTATTTTCCTCTGTTCCGTACCATTCACCTGCACCCCAATAGAGACTAAAAGCGTTATCGCTTATTTCCGTTATCCTTATGCCATCAATATAGCTTGGAATAACGACTCTTTTTTCCGCCAAAGCACCTGAAACTATTACTCCTTCCTGTGTATCTACAGTTATCCAGCCACCCTCAATGTCGTACTGTACTTGGTTGTTTTGGCTTGCAAATTCAGGCTCTGACACTTTGGCAAATACATTAGAATTTTCAGTATTAGTCTGTTCTGTTATAGCCTGCGAACTTATTATTTCATCAGGAATGTTCTCATTACTCGTATTCACAGAGGCATTGACTGTTGAGGAATATAAAAATAAGTTTTGAAAAATTATGATTGCAATTAATAAATTACTTATTTTCTTTTTCAAATAATTTACCCCCTTCCTTTTTTAATTAATACTTATACTCCATCCTGCAAAATATTTTATAAAAATATTATAATCCATTCTGTTTATGGTATTATCATTGTTTACATCCAAGTAGTTGTCATCAATGCTGATACTCCACCCGGAAAAGAATTTATTTATAATATTATAATCTATTCTGTTTACCGCACCGTCGCCGTTTACATCTCCTTTTAATAGTTTATCATCCGTATTGTCTGAATTAATATCCTGAAATTTAAGTATTCCGTATTTGTCCGTGTTTTCTGCAGCAGCCATTTCTTGTATTTCCTTTACTTTCTGCTGAAGATTTTTGTACTCAGAAGAGCCGTGAAGAGTAATGGTATCATAGGCAAATGTATCTGTTTTTATAGATACATCATGATAATTTATATAAAGATCATTTAGATTTTTTGCGCCGGCAAAGCTTGAGGAAGCAAGGGCAGTGGTTTCTTTGGGCAAGGTATAACTGCTGGATGCCTTCCTTATGGGATAAGTATAAAGCATTGTTTTATCCTTTGAAAAAAGTACTCCATCTTCAGAACAGAATGCCATATTATCACTGTTTATATTAATTGCTTCTATGTCTGCATATGTAAAAACATTTGAAGAATTACCTATTTTGTTTAATGTTTTAGGCAAGCTTATGTTTTTGGCTTTTATTCCGCTAAAGGCTGAGTTTTTAAGTTGTCTTATCCCTTCCGATATTACTACTTCTGTTTCCATACCAAAATCCATGTCCTTAAAGGCATTTTCGCCTATAGCGAATACAGAATATATACAAGGGATATCAAAATAAAAACCCGGTTCCATTTCAACCTTTGTAGTGCCATACATTTCGTAGGGTATAACAAATCTATTGCCGTTATTGATATTGCCTTTGTATCCTATTATGGTTGCAGAATTATTTTGTAATGTATATACGAAACCATCACTTATCCCTGTAGTCGTTTCAATATCAGCTTCTGAGGAAACATTATAGTCATCATCAGCTATGTCAAGATTAAAGTTATTGTAATATAAATAATCATGACTGGGTTCAAAAGAAGAACTTCCTTTTAGAAAATAATTATAATTATAGCTTCCATTATCGTTATCATCCCAAGTAAGGTCTGCATAATACCACTTGTCTTTATCAGGCTGTATTAGATTCCATGCGTGCCCCGGTTGGCCTTTAATAAAGTTATCTCCGGCCTGATATATACAAGGGATATTTAGTTTGTCACATATAAGTTTATATGTTTTGGCATAGCCTTCGCAAACCGCTTTTCCTGAAAGAGGAATACCCATAGCACAGTGAGAATAAAAGTAATCTCTATCAATGCTATAGTCTTGAGATGAATTTCTGTTTGCGACATCATAATCATATTTAGTTTGCCTGCATATTTCATCATGTACAAATTTGGATTTATCATATGCTGATGAATAAGTATTTGCTTGAGAAACAATATCATTTGCCCATTTTTCAACGCGATTAATGTTTTGCAGTGTTGTTTCCGTATTTTCTGTTATAAATATCAGTTCTATGGAGGTAAGTATGTTGTCAGAAGGATTATAGTAGCCTGAACAGAAATATAAGGGATAGTCAGCCCAAGCTAATTCAGGCAAATCGTTTTCAATAGCTGTCAGCACATCTTTTACGCTCCAGTTATCTGACTCTAAGTGTATGCCATTTTCCTTTGTTTTTATCAATGAATATAAGGCGTATCCTTCAAAGAAACCGCCGCCATATACTTCAAAAGAATTATAGGTTATATTTTCGGGTTTCATATTTTCTACTATAAGATCATATAGTATCTTTTTATCATCCGAAAGTATATCCCTGTATTTGGGTGTTTTGCCTGAAGCAGCTATTGCTCTGAGCTTTGCTGTATCCTCAAAAGTATAATATGGATCTGATTCAACAGCCAGATATGTCCCATTGGGGAAAAGCGGCTGTTCTTCCGGGATTTCAACAGCAGCTTCCGATACAACATTATCTGTTTCGTATATGCTTTCTTTTTCTTCGGCATAGCTTGTTGTTATGCATGGAAATAAAAGAATGATCGTAAGCAGCAAAGCGACGCTTTTATTTAATTTTTTGATTTTTTTCATTGTTCTCCTCCTTTACATTGATTTTCCATGGAACATTTTGATTATAACACAGTGAAGTAAAATATGCAAGATATTTATAATGTAATTATCTTGTATATATAATATTTATTAAGCATATTCATACATTATAAAATTATACATAAGATTGTTTTTGCTTAAAAATAAGAGATATAAGGGGGAATATTATGTTTGAACTGAAAAAAGGATATGACGAATATACAAATAAAACTTTTAGGCTTCCTGTGAGAGTTGTAGACAGACTTGAAAAGCTTTCAGCTGAATATAATCTTTCTGTCAATAAAATTGTGATCCAGTGCATAGAGTATGCATTGAATGATATGAATACAACAGTGATAAATGCTGAGGATAAAAAGGACAGCATTTAATTTGGGATTGCTTTTTGCAGTCCCTTTTTTATTACATTTATGTTACCATTTTTGTTAAAAGTTGTTGTTTTGTCTTAATTGTGATATAATGATATGATAAATTAAGAGCGGGAGAGTTTTACAAATGGCAAACAAGGCTGCGAGCAGCAATAAAAATAATAACAAAAATACAAATAACAAAAATACAAATAACAAAAAAACCACACCTAAGGCAAAAAAGCCTACGAAGGCGGAGCTTAAGGCTAGGGAGGAGAGAAAGAAGCTTGTGCAGGGCGAGGTAACATCTATATTCTGCATAGGCATATCCCTTCTTATGATCGCCTGTCTTTTTTTACAGGGCAGTGTAGGTATAGTAGGAAGATATGTTTCTCCCTTACTCAAGAATCTTTTCGGCATAGGCGCAGTAGTGCTTCCCGTAGTGCTGCTGGTATTCAGTGTACAGACATTATTCGATAAGAAGAGGACCTATTATAAATATAAGCTTTTCTTATTTCTTGGCTTTTTTATAGCCTTTATAAGTCTTATGCATATTATGACTTGTACCCACAGGTTTACAGACTTAAGCTTTCCCGAATATATTTCGGAATATTTCTTTAACGGCAGCCTTAAAAACGGCGGACTTGTAGGCGCCCTTTTCGGAGGTGTGCTATATCAGTTCTTGGGAAAGATAGGCTCTTACATAATACTTTTCGTACTTGCTCTTGCTCTTCTTGTAATGGCAACGGGAAAGACGGTATCCGATATCATAAGATACATAACAGATACCCTGAACGGTGTGAGAGCGGATATAGAAGAATACAGAAGCACTCATTTCTACGATGACGACGAGGATGAGTACTATGATGAAGATGAATATTATGATGAAGATGAATATTACGAATCCGAACAGCTGCAGCTGCCTATGGATAAAATGACTAAAAAGAAGGGTCGTAATAAAAAAAGCGCTCGCGAAAAGGTAATTGCCTTTAACCTTACGGATGAGGAAGAACCCTATGAGGAAGGCGTGGATATAGCAAGCGATGTAGTAAACAGCGCAAAGAACAGATATAAGACAAGCCGTGAAAATGACAATATCATGCCTGATCTTTCGGACATTATAGATAGGGTGGAAAGCAACAGGCTGACAGGCGAAAACAGACCTGTTACAATAAACATAGATGATGAAGACGAATATGATGAGGAATATACCGATATACCCGAGACAGACACTGTAAAGTCACAGGAGGAGCCGGAGGAAGATACTCCGCCATGGGAGGACAAAAAGGAAAACAATGTTATAGTGCTTGAAAGTAAGTCCGAAAAGAAGGAAATTGATAAAACGTCTGAAAGCAGCGGAGATGAACCTGAGATAATCGAGGCCGAAAAGACAAGGACTGTAAGGAACCTTGACAATTCCACTAACAGGACGCCGTACAAATTCCCAAGCACTTCTATTCTTGCCAGAAATCCCAAGAAGGGTGGCGGCAGCTCAAGAGATGAAATGCTTGCCAAGTCCAAAAAGCTTGAAGAAACACTTTCGGTATTCGGTGTAGATGCAAAGGTAGTGAACATAAGCAGAGGTCCTGCCGTTACACGATATGAGCTTATACCGCCGAAGGGTATCACAGTTAATAAAATAACAAAGCTGGACAAGGATATAGAGCTTGCCCTTGCGGCAAAGAGCGTAAGAATAGAGGCGCCTATACCCGGCACAAGTAAAATTGGCATTGAGCTGGGAAACGAATCCGTATCTCCAGTATATTTCAGTGAGGTGCTTCTGACAGATAAGTTCAGAGATTTCAAGAGCAAGCTTGCTTTTGGCATAGGCAAGGACATTACAGGTACGGTAATTGTAGCGGATATTGCAGATATGACACATCTTCTTATAGCAGGTGCTACAGGCGCAGGTAAGTCTGTGTGTATCAATACGCTTATTACTTCTATACTGTATAAGGCAACACCTGCAGAGGTCAAGCTTATAATGATAGACCCCAAGAAGGTAGAGCTTAATGTATACAACGGCATACCGCATCTTCTCATTCCCGTTGTAAGTGATGTGCAGAAGGCAAACGGCGCTCTTAACTGGGCAATAAGGGAAATGATGAGACGCTATGACCTTCTGGAGCTTAAGAATGTCAGAAATATCGTAGGCTACAACAAGGTGGTCGAAGAGGATGAAAAGCTACCGTATATAGTCATTATAATAGACGAGCTTGCAGACCTTATGATGACTGTAGGCAAGGAAGTAGAGGCATCTATTGTAAGACTTACACAGCTGGCAAGAGCGGCAGGCATACATCTTGTAATAGCTACGCAAAGACCCGATTCAAATGTAGTAACAGGTCTTATAAAGGCAAATGTTCCCTCCAGAATAGCATTTAAGGTATCCGATGGCGTCAACTCCAAGATAATACTTGACTCCACAGGCGCCGAAAAGCTTCTGGGCAAAGGCGATATGCTCCTTAAGACCAGAGCCTTTGACGATAAGCCTTTAAGAATACAGGGAGCCTTTGTTACAGATGAAGAGGTGGAGAAGATAGTTGAGTCCATAAAGACCGACGAAAGCCATTACGATCAGTCTGTAATAGACGAAATAGAGCGCTCCGTTGCCGAGGCAACAACACCGGAAAACACATCGTCAGCCTCATCAAATGATGATACCGAAATGATAGACGATGTAATAAAGTTTGTGGTGTTTAAAAAGAGGGCATCCATAAGTGCGGTACAGAGGAAGTTCGGCATAGGCTACAACAAGGCAGCCAGGATCATAGACGAGCTTGAAGAAAGAGGTATCGTAGGTCCCGATCTTGGCGGAACAAAGGGCAGAGAGGTATATATGGACAAGTACGAGTGGGAAGAAAGACAGAGAAGATATGAAGAATAATATGTAAAAAATCTCTGTTCTACTTGAAAATTGTGATAATTTAACTTAAAATAGGAATCAGCGAGATTAATGGCTTGCAAAAAGCGTCGCAGACTTTAATCCGCAGGAGGAATTCACTTCCTCCGAGGACAGGAACTTTTCTGTAATTTTGGTGTTAAACACCAAAATTGCGGAAAACACGGCTGGTTCCTACTTTAATTAATCTGAAAGAAATGCAAGCATTTCTTTCAAGCGTGTCGATTTTATCGACACGCGGAATATGTAAATATATTTTTACTGTAATGGAGGATGATAAAATATGAAAACAGATATCCAGATAGCGCAGGAATGTAAAATGGAGCCTATCACAAAGGTTGCGGAGAACTTTGGCATCGATCCCGATGATTTGGAGCTTTACGGCAAGTATAAGGCAAAGCTTTCCGACGACGTTCTCAAAAAGGCAGGCAATAAAAAAGGCAAGCTTGTCCTTGTAACAGCTATCAATCCTACTCCCGCAGGTGAGGGAAAGACTACCGTTACAATAGGTCTTTCACAGGCGCTCAATAAAATAGGCGTCAAGTCTCTTGTAGCCTTAAGAGAACCCTCTCTTGGTCCCTGTATGGGTATAAAGGGCGGCGCAGCAGGCGGCGGATATTCACAGGTGGTGCCTATGGAGGATATAAACCTTCATTTCACAGGCGATATTCATGCTATGACTACTGCCAACAATCTTTTATCTTCTGTTATAGACAACCATATACATCAGGGCAACGCTCTTGATATAGATACAAACAACATAGTGTGGAAGAGGACAGTCGATCTTAACGACAGAGTCCTTAGAAATGTTGTAGTGGGAATAGGCGGCAAGATAAACGGCATTACAAGAGAGGACGGCTTTATGATAACCGTTGCATCCGAGATAATGGCTATTGTATGTCTTGCAGAAAATATAAGTGATCTCAAGGATAAATTAAGCAGAATAGTAGTCGCTTATACAAGAGACGGCAAGCCTGTCACTCCCAAGGACTTAAATGTAGTAGGCGCTATGGCGGCTCTTTTAAAGGACGCTATCAAGCCTAATCTTGTACAGACTCTTGAGCATACTCCCGCTATTATTCACGGCGGTCCCTTTGCCAATATAGCTCACGGCTGTAATTCTGTAAAGGCTACAAAAATGGCTATGGGTATTGCAGACGTTACCGTTACCGAGGCAGGCTTTGGCGCAGACTTAGGCGCTGAGAAATTCTTCGATATAAAGTGCAGAAAGGCAAACCTTAAGCCCGATGCAGTTGTGCTTGTTGCTACTGTAAGAGCATTGAAGTACAATGGCGGAGTGCCTAAGACAGAGCTTAACAAGGAAAATGTTGAGGCAGTAAAGAAGGGCTTTGTAAATTTACAGAAGCATATTGAAAACTTACATAAATACGGTGTTCCCGTAGTTGTTACTCTCAATAATTTCATAACGGACAGCGATGCCGAGGTCGATTATATCAAGACCCAATGCGAGGCTATGGGCGCCGACTTTGCCGTTGCCAAGGTATGGGAAAAGGGCGGCGAAGGCGGTATTGACCTTGCCAACAAGGTAATGGAGGTCCTTAATACCAAGGGTTCTGACTTCAAGCCTTTATATGATGAAAAGGACACAATTGTCAATAAGATAAATACGGTTGCAAAGGAAATATACGGCGCAGCCGATGTAGTTATTGAGCCTAAGGCTAAAAAGGAAATAGAGAGAATAGAAGCCTTGGGTATGGATAAACTACCTGTATGTATAGCAAAGACACAATATTCATTAAGCGACAATCCTGCTCTTTTAGGCAGACCAGAAGGCTTTACCCTTACTGTAAGGGAAATACGCTTAAGCGCAGGCGCAGGCTTTATAGTTGCCATTACAGGCAATATTATGACAATGCCGGGACTTCCCAAGGTACCTGCGGCAGAGAATATTGATGTTGACGACAATGGAAATATAACAGGTTTATTCTAAAAATAAGAGGTGCTTATTATGAAATTATCAAAGTTGACCGCTGTTTTCCTTATTTCAGCCATAGCTGTGACAGGCTGTTCCAAAGGCTCAAATTCTTCTCCTGCCGATTACGGCAATACAGACGGAAATATTACCAATCTGGGCAGCGTGTGTGAGAAAGAGGGAAGCCTGTACTATCAGAATAATGACGACGGGTATTCCATATACAAGTCAGAAAAGGGCGGAGAGCCTGTAAAGCTCAATTCAGACCCCAGCTACTTCATAAATGTTATGGGCGATTATGTATACTATGTAAATGAAAATGACAATTTCAAGGTGTACAGAATGAAGCTTGACGGCAGTGACAATAAAAAGATAATAGACAGCACCGCATATTATATGACGGTTTATAAGGACAGTATATACTTTGTAAACTACAGTGACAATCAGAATATATACAAAGCCAATACAGACGGCACAAATTGTGTAAAGATAGTAAACAGCATATGCTATTATCCCGTTATAGCGGGAGATAAGCTGTATTATATCGACTATGCGGATAATAACAACATAGTGGAAACAGACCTTGAGGGAAATAATAAAAAGACCCTCGATGAAGAACACTATGCGGCTTATCTGAATTACGATGACGGCGCTCTCTACTATACAAATGCAAAGGCGCAGAACAATCAGAACGGTGACGATTTCCTGTATAAGACAGATGTTTCATCAGGCAGTATCGAGACTGTCCTGGAAATACCCTGTGCCGATATAAATATTGCAGACGGCAAAATTTACTATAAAAACCTTGAGGACAACAGGATATACTGCTGCAATACGGACGGAAAGGATACCAAGGAGGTATCTGACGAGAACGGTGTATATATAAATATTGCGGACAATAGGATATACTATCTTGTCAAGGATGATGAAGGAAACCTGAATGTAGTGAACAAGGAATTATAAGAGGTGTGTTAAATGGCTAATATCATAGACGGAAAGCTTATTTCAACAGAGATAAAGGACGAGGTAAAGGCAAAGGCAGATGAGCTTAAGGCAAAGGGTATTGAACCCTGTCTTGCAGTTGTGCTTGTAGGCGAGGACCCAGCAAGTCAGGTATATGTAAGGAATAAGAAAAGAGCCTGTGAATACTGTGGCATAAAGTCCTTAAGCTATGAGCTTAAGGAGGACACGACAGAGGAGGAGCTTTTGGCTCTTATCGACAAGCTCAATGCTGACAAGGACTGCAACGGTATACTTGTGCAGCTTCCTCTGCCGAAGCATATAGATGAAAACAAAATACTGTTAAGAATACTTCCCGAAAAGGACGTAGACGGCTTTCATCCATATAATGTAGGGCTTCTGAGCATAGGCAATGCAGACCTTAAGGCATGTACTCCGGCAGGCTGTATAGAGCTTATAAAGAGGAGCGGTGTGGATATTACGGGCAAGCGATGTGTTGTAGTCGGCAGAAGCAATATTGTAGGCAAGCCTGTAGGTATGCTTCTCCTTTCAGAAAACGGCACTGTCACTACCTGTCATTCCAGGACCAAGGATATTGCAGAGGTATGCCGTCAGGCAGAAATACTTGTAGCTGCCGTAGGTATTCCTAAATTCATAAAAGGCGATATGGTAAGTGAAGGAGTTACCGTTATTGATGTAGGCATCAACCGTCTTGAAAACGGTAAGCTTTGCGGCGATGTGGACTTTGAAGAGGTTTCCGAAAAGGCTGCATACATAACTCCCGTTCCGGGTGGTGTAGGTCCTATGACTATAGCAATGCTTATGAATAACTGTGTTATTGCCTGCAAAAAGCAAAACAACATCTAGGAGATCATCATGAACAAACTACTTGCAAAGGAGCTTATAGCTTCATTTTTAAAAGAGGATATAGGTACGGGAGACCTGTCTACGGAGCTTATTTTCGGCAGCAGTCTGAGAGGAAAGGGCATATTTCTCGCCAAGGACGATGGTGTTATATGCGGTACCGACGTCATAGATATGGCATATTCATTCTTTTCTGACGACTATAAAATAACTCTTCTTAAAAAAGACGGAGAAAAGGTCAGAAAGGGCGAAAATATCGCGCTTGTGGAAGGCAGTGTGGAAACGCTTCTCTCTGCTGAAAGAGTTGTACTTAATTTAATGCAGCTTATGAGCGGCATTGCTACGATGGGAAGAAGGCTTGTTGAGGCTCTTGACGATGATACTATTAAAATAGTTGACACCAGAAAAACACATCCGGGCTTAAGACTTTTTGAAAAATATGCCGTTACACAGGGCGGCTGTTTCAATCACAGATATGCTCTTTATGACGGAGTTATGCTAAAGGACAATCATATTGCCTTTGCAGGCGGCATTACGAAGGCTGTAGAAACAGTGAAGTCAAGGCTTGGACATATGGTAAAGATAGAGGTGGAGACCGAAACAAGAGAACAGGTGATAGAGGCTGTAAAGGCAGGAGCCGACGTCATTATGTTTGACAATTTCAGACCGGAGGAGATCAAGGAGCTTGCTGCTCTTGTGCCTAAGAGCATCATAACCGAGGCATCAGGCGGCATAGGACTTCACAATATAGCAGATTTCAGAGGCTGCGGCGTCAATGTTATTTCCGTAGGCTCTCTCACCAACGGCGCAAAGCCTCTTGACATAAGCTTTAACAGTACGGAGGGCATCAAGAAATGACAGATATTGAGAAAATACTTGAGATAAAAAAGGAAATGGGCGAGGACCTTCTCATTCTTGCTCATCATTACCAGAGTGACGATATCGTAAAGACTGCGGACCTTGTAGGAGATTCCCTTAAGCTGGCTCAGTACGCGCAGCAGAACAAAAGGGCAAAGTACATAGTTTTCTGCGGTGTATACTTTATGTCGGAAACTGCCGATATACTTACCGAGGATTGGCAGAAGGTACTTCAGCCCGCAATTATAGCAGGCTGCCCTATGGCTGATATGGCAGATATGGAGCAGGCGGAAAAGGCGTGGGATATCGTTACGGAGGAGCTGGGCTGCGAAATAGTACCTATTACATATGTAAATTCAAAGGCAGAGGTAAAGGCATTCTGCGGCAAAAGAGGGGGTACTACCGTTACATCGGGCAATGCGGCAAAGGTCGTAGAGTGGGGACTTAAGCAGAACAAGGTAATACTTTTCCTGCCGGATCAGAATTTAGGCAGGAACACTGCTTATGATCTGGGCATTGATATCGACCATATGGCGGAATACGACCCAAAGACTGAAAAGCTTGAATACAGCTGCGACAAGAAGGATGTTAAAATAGTGCTGTGGAAGGGCTTTTGTCATGTTCATCACAAGATAGATATGAAGCATATAGAGGATGCAAGGAAGGCTCACCCCGACGCTAAGATAATAGTACATCCCGAATGCCGTTTTGAAATAGCACAGGCGGCAGACGGCAAGGGCTCTACCGAGTACCTTATAGCTCAGGTGAAAAACGGAGAAAAGGGCAGCAAGTGGATAGTAGGCACAGAGCATAATCTTGTAAAGCGTCTTAAGGACACATACACGGACAAGAGCGTTTATATACTGGACACTTCAAGTGTATGTACCAATATGAACAAGACTACTGTCTCAAATCTTCTTGAAACACTGGAGGATATACAAAAGGGCAATTTTGAAAAGCAGGTAATCGTTGACAAGGAAATAGCAAAGGACGCTCTTAAATCTCTTGAAACAATGCTTTCTCTTGCGTAAGGAGGATAAAATGAGGTTAGGATTTATAGGCGCAGGCAATATGGGCGGCGCCATTATAAAGGGACTTATAAAAAGCGGTAAGATATCCGCCGAAAATATAAATGTAGTTGAAAAAAATACGGCTTTGCTTGAAGGCTTTACAAAAGAGCAGGGCATATGTCCCTGCAAGGACTATGAAGAATTAATAAAGAACAGCGACATAGTGTTTATGGCGGTCAAGCCTGTGGTATTTCCCTCTGTTATAGAGGATATAAAGGGCTATATAAGGGCAGAAAGACCTCTGCTCATATCAATGGCGGCAGGCATTACCACAGAGAGCATAGGCGAAATGCTGGGATTTGATACACCTATAGTCAGGATGATGCCAAATATAAATGCCGAGATACTAATGTCCGCAACTGCGTTATGTAAAAATGCTGCGGCATCGGACAGTGACCTTGACACGGCTGAGGATATTTTAAGGGCAATAGGTATGACGGCAAGGATAGATGAAAATATGTTTGCGGTATTTTCAGCCATAGCAGGCTGCTCACCTGCCTATGTATATCTTTTTATAGATTCTCTTGCCAAGGGCGCTCAGAAAATGGGTATGAACAAGAAGCAGGCTCTTGAGATAGCGGCAGCCGCCGTATCGGGAAGCGCTGCAATGTTTTCAAGGTCGGACGCTCATCCCTGGGAGCTTATAGACAAGGTATGCTCTCCCGGCGGTACGACCATAGAGGGAGTATGCACTCTGGAGGAGTATAAATTTCAATCGGCTATAGTTAAGGCTGTTGAAAATTCGGTGCTTAAGGACAGAGCGCTTAACAAGAAATAGATCGCTTTTTGTAAAAAAAATAATGTAAAATGACCAACATTTTCATTGACTTTTTGCTCTGTTTGTGGTAGCCTTATGTATAGGTTTTTATTAACCCCATGAAATTTTTTTATATCAGGAGGAACTGTTAAATGAAACAAGGAACAGTAAAATGGTTTAACGCTGAAAAGGGCTTTGGATTTATCTCTGTGGAAGATGATAATGACGTATTTGTTCATTTCTCAGCAATTCAGTCCGACGGCTTTAAGACTTTAGAGGAAGGTCAGAAGGTTGAATTTGACGTAGTAGACGGAGAAAAGGGTCCACAGGCTGCAAATGTTGTTCGTTTATGATCAGTAATTCCTTATTTAACATAAACATAAATTTACTTGATAAAATATATTGTTTTTTGTTTAATGGTGATTAAGGTTATAAAGAAAAAGGACTGCCAAGGGGCAGTCTTTTTTCTTTAGTCATTTTTAAGCCAGATGAGCAATATTTATAAGCAGTATCCATGACAAGCCGTAGTAGGTAACGACTGCTACAAGGTCGTTTACTGTAGTAATAAGCGGACCCGATGCGACAGCAGGGTCTATTTTTATTTTGTGGAAGAACATAGGAACGACTGTTCCCACAAGGCTTGAAATTATCATAGCCACTATAAGCGATATACCTACACAGCCAGATACCGAAAAGGCATAAGCCCAGCTGTTTGTCTTAAACAGGGCTACATATATGCCTATGAACAAAAATGCTATTGCGCTTATAAGAAGACCGTTGCAAAGGCCTATGCGCATTTCCTTGAAAATAAGAATTATCTTCTGACTTGTCTTAAGGTTTTCGTCCATAAGCACTCTTATGGTTACGGCAAGGGACTGTGTTCCCACATTGCCTGCCATATCCAGTATAAGAGACTGAAAGCAGACTACAAGGGCTATCTGCGCTACAACATTTTCAAACATACCTACTACTGTAGAAACGCCTATACCGAGGAAAAGAAGTACAACAAGCCATGGTATTCTCTTTTTCATACTCTCAAGCAAGGGTTCATCAAGGTCCTCTTCTGAGGTAAGACCTGCCAGCTTTGCATAGTCATCGCCTAACTCGTCGTCTACTGCCTCTGCAATATCCTGAGCGGTTATTATGCCCAGTATTTCCATATCCGTATTCAGTACGGGAATGGAGTCCTCTGAATAATCTCTTATACGCTCGATATTTTCGCTTATTTTATCATGATCCATTACATAGGGATATGACGTACTCATAAGAGGCTCAAGCTCCGTATGTTCCCTTGCAGTAATAAGGTCCTTTAGATCCAGGGCGCCGTAATATTTTTCGCTTTCGTCAACTACATATATCGTTGAAATATTGTCATTCTTTTCCGCCTGCTCCACAAGAGCCTTCATTGCCGCTTTGACCGACATATTCTTTTCAATGACAATAAAATTAGTAGTCATCATACTGCCTATCTCATCGTCATCATAGGACTGTATAAGCTGGATATCGGCATTTGCCTCTTCGTCAATAAGCTGTGATATCTGCTCCTGTACCTCATCGTCCATTTCCTCAAGAATATCAACAGCATCGTCGGAATCCATATTCTCGATTATCTTTGCCGCCTTGTGTATATCCAACTCCTGCAAATATTCGTCGGCATCCTCAAGGTAGGCATATATCTCTGATATCCTTTCAGGACCCAGTATTTTATAAAGCTCTTCCCTTTCCTCCTCGGAAAGCTGCTCAAAGGCATCTGCTATATCATTATCATGATAGTCCTCAAGTAGCTCTATTAATTTTTCATTTCCTATATTACTTCTTATTAAGCCGACAAGCTCTTCAGCATAATTCGGTTCCTTTAAAATCTGCTTTTCCATTATATCTCTCCTTAAAATAAAAAAGCCGCTTACATTTTAACCGACAGGTAAGTATCCCTATACTATTTTATTATAATTATATTGTGCATTTTAGTCAAGTTAAACAGATGTAAAAATGTGCATTTATGTTAATAGGTTCGACCTCTCAGTCAGCCCCGTTCACAGCTATTTTTATATAAACTTTTGCCGCGGCTGACAGCTCCCCTGATTAGGGGAGCCTTAGGTGGGTGCTTCGAAAAATCCCTTATTTACTTAGAAAAACAACAATTAAGTCATTGTCACTGCCTTTGCGGTGTATAGCCTCCCCTAATCAGGGGAGGGGGACCGCCGTTAGGCGGTGGAGAGGTCGCTAAACAAATTTACTTCAATTTCCCCTACACCATCTCTCTTTTTAACCTTGGCTTAATAAACGCGAAGAATACCGTCAGTGTAAAAAGGGAGCCGACAATGTCTGAAATTGCGGAGGCATAGAATATATTTTCAAGTCTTGTTACAAAAGGCAGAAATGCCACGCACAGAATATAAAGTATCTTTCTGAAAAATGAAATAGGGAAGGCATATTTTATCTTACCCATAGCGGTAAGACCGTCTACAAAGGCATACTGCACTGCCACACCTAAAATACCAAGGGTATACTTAGACAGAAATCCCGCTGTAAGCCCTACGGTTTCATCGCTTCTGCTGAATATTCTTACAAATACGTCGGGTATGGTCTGAGAAAGTATCAGAAGTATTCCCAGATATATGCAGCAGAGCAGCAGCACATATTTAAAGCTTTGCATTACCTTTTTATAATTTCCTGCGCCGTAGTGGAAGCTGAAAAGTGTACCGCAGCCTGTTGTAATGCCTTGCCCCGGATTGTTTACAAGTATCATAAAGCTTTGAATGATAGCGGCGCAGGCTATGTATTTATCTCCTGTAAGCTCTCCGCCCCAGCGTCTTAGCTGTACATTGAGAAGAACTATCATAAAGTTATCCAGCAGTGTTATAAAGAACGACATTATGCCTATGGACAGTATTCTGCCTGCCGTTCTGATACTGTACAAGCCCAAGCCGATATTTACGCTCAGCCTTTTGCATATAAGAAATCTCAGAACATATATCATAGTACAGGTCTGAGATATGACCGTTGCTATAGCGGCGCCCTCTACACCCATATCCAGACCGTATATGAATATAGGGTCAAGGACTGCATTAACAACTGCGCCTATTACGACTGAAAGCATACCCTCTCTTGCATAGCCCTGAGCCAGTATAAACTGATTTAAGCCCAAGCCTGTAAGAGATGAGATCGTACCCAGTATGTATATTGTAAAATAGGCATTGGCAAAGGGATATAAATTATCGCCTGAGCCAAGCATATAGAGTATGATCCTTTTGAATAAAAGCGCTAATATGGTAACGGCTATACTTATTGCTATAAGCATCAGCGCCGAGTTATTTATTGCTCTTTGCGCCTGAACTCTGTCACCTCTGCCTATACTTATGCTCATAAGAGATGAGCCTCCTATACCTACCATAAAGGCAAAGGCGGTAATGGCAGTAAGAGCAGGAGCGCATATGCCTACAGCGGCAAGGGAAAGCTCGCCCGTACCCTCTATATTTCCTAAGAATATCCTGTCAACTATACTGTAGAGGATATTGAAAAACTGCGCTAGCATAGCAGGTATGCCAAGCTTGAACACCAATTCAGGTATCGATGTGGTATTGAATTCCTTTTCCATAACATCACCGATATCCAGTATAGCAGATTTCGGTAGTATTGTCCATTATTTATTATTCGGCGATTTGAGTAATTCAAGCTGTTTAAGAAAACCAAACAAAAAAGACACTCCATTGTTTTGAAGTGTCTTTCTAATATACTTAGTTATATAATTATATTGGGTATTACATCCAGTCAGGTGTAACTGAAACCCAGCCTTCTCCAAAGAATTGAAGTGTAAGCCACCCATTTAAACCGACTTGAACTGTTTCTCCTTGTGTTCCTTTACCTTTTTGCTGCTGAATACCTGTGTAAGCATCCATTATTTTGTCCCAGTCATCACGGAAATGTGCTTCACCAGTTGTTGGACATGCTACATATTTATCACCAAGTCTGCCAACGGTACCATCTGATACAACTCCTACAGTTAATGTTTCATTTACCTTTGTTAAAGTCCTACCTGAATCAATACCTATCGGTAAGCCCTCACCTAAAACTCCACCTACACCGGCTTTGATTTCATAGGTTTTGCCGTCTACTGTGAGCTTGTCTCCCTCAACTAAATCTCTACGTCCTGCATCATGTATATCAAAGGTTGCGTTGTCTGGTTTTGGTGTTTCCTGCTTTGGTGCTACATTAAGTGGTGTTCTCTTATTTTTGTTTACTGTCTTATATACTAATACTGATAAGTCTTGTCTCTTGATATTATACTGTGGATGGAAGTCATGGTTTTCGTCACCGGTAGCTATGCCTGCGGAGTAGAGTTTCTTGATTTTCTCTTTAGCAACACTACCTTTTACTGTGTTGTAATGCTCGTATGTTGAATCTGGAGAATGGTTCTCATCCCAGTCGTTTATTACTGACTCAATATTGTCTGTTACAGGAATCGTCTCAATACTTAGACCCTCTAAGCAGTCAACTATCATTGCTGCTGCCTCTGCCCTTGTAATAGGTGCAAGCCAACCACTCTTTCCATCTACTCTGCGTTTTTCCCCATTAAAGTTCTGAGAACCAATATTTGTATATAACACTAATTCCTGTTCAAGTTTTCCACCCCAGATTTCAGCGATTGTAGGTGCTATAAACTCTTTTGAATCAGAGTAAATGTTGCGACCCTCACCTGTTGATACATTTTTAAAACTATCGGCTGTATTTTTTCTTGCCGAACCCGATGGGTCTATACTGTTCATGATCATCGACAGCGCTTCTGCTCGTGTTATCGAGTTATCGGGTCTGAATGTATTGTCCTCTGGATACCCCTTGATACCCTTGCTTGCTACTAAGCTTTCTACAGCTTCCCTTGAATAGTCTCGTATCTGTGCGTCATCCGCAAACTGTGTTGCCGCATATACTTCCTGCACCATTAACTCCTTCACGGGTGCCACTCCACTGCCAAATACTACACTCATGCCTAGGCATATTGCTAAAGCCTTGATGGTGAGCGTGTGCATTGGCTGTTCTACCTTTTGCCATGCGTAGGCTACTGTTGATTTTAATTTCATAGGTTTTATTGCCTCCTTGTTTTCTTACTATGTAAATACCTATATGCCTGTATCTCATGCCAAGCTATATCTCTTTACAGTATACCACATTTTTTCGTATACGCAAGGAATTTGTTGTTTTGCGCATGGGCTTTTGGTTTTTTTAAACAAAAACACAGTAAATTCAAAAAGGCTCTATAATAAATGCCGAGGATATTTCACCTCAGCATTTATCTTAGAGTCAGTTTTAGCGGTCAATATTTATAAGCTCATATTCTCTTGAGCCTATGCCAAGCTTTGCAGCCATTTCTATTGTGTGTATACCATGTCTGGATTCTATTCTTTCAACAAGGTGATCTCTGCCCTTGTCGTCGGAATTATACACAAGGTCTATACAAGCCTGATCGATAGCAACGGGGTCCGTTGAAATAAGTATGCCTATATCCTCCATGCACGGGTCATCTGCCACTGCGCAGCAGTCACAGTCCACAGACATATTCTTCATTACATTGATATATACGGCATTTCCTTTGAAATAATCCGTAACTGAGTATGCGGCGTCTGCCATAGCGCCAAGGAACAGGTCAGCCTCAGTTGTCCAGAAGGCTGATGGATTGCCAGCGCCATGTATATATGCCTTACCGTAGGAGGAGGCGATACCTATTGAAAGCTGCTTAAGGGCTCCGCCGTAGCCGCCCATAGGATGTCCCTTAAAATGTGAAAGCACAAGAAGGGAATCATATTTTGCCATATCCTTGCCTACAAAATTCTTCTTGATTATGCTGCCATTAGGTATTGCAAGCTCCATATCGGGACCCTCGGCATCAAGCAGATCAACTTTGAAATATTTTGACCAGCCGTGATGTTCAAGAGTTTTTAAATGCTTTTCTGTAGTATCTCTTTCACCTTCGTAGGCTGTGTTACATTCAGCAACGGTACCGCCTACATAGTCGATCACAGGCTTGAAAAAATCGGGGCGGAGGAAATTCTGATTTCCTACCTCGCCTGAGTGCAGCTTGATCATAACATTTCCCTTTAATTCCACACCAAGATGCCTGTACATATCAAGCACCCTTTCAGGTGTGATCACAGATGTAAAATAAACTTTTGAGCTCATAATTTACCCTCCTTTGAAATACATATAATTATAATTTACATATTCTTTCTCCTATGTATTTTTTAAGTATGTCTACAGTACCGTCCAGACCTAAGCTGCTGCTGTTTATACAAAGGTCATAGGTCCTTGAATCTCCCCATTTGGACTCGGAATGCACATTGTGGTATTTCTTCCTTGTCTTGTCATGACGTTTATTCTTGGCAATAGCAGCCTTTTCGTCTAAGCCGAATTTTTCCATGGTCCTTTTTACCTTGTCATCATTGTCGGCAAGTATAAATATTGATATAAGGCCTTTTTTATCCTTTAGTATCTCCTCGGCGCAGCGTCCCACTATCACAAAGCTTTCGCCGCTATCCGCCTTTTCCCTTATATATTCAAACTGCATTTCAGCAATTATCTCTTCAATGGAATTGGAATAGGATTTAGTTCTGGCATCTACACTTCTTGCTCCGAAAAACTTTCTGGGCTCCTCGTCATATTTTTCAAGAAACTCTATCTTTATATTCTTTCTCTCCGCAAGATCATCAAGCATACGCCGGTCATAGAAATCAAGGCCCAGCTCCTCCGCAAGCTTTTTGGCGATCTTATGTCCGCCGCTGCCAAATTCACGGCCTATGGCAATAATTATCTGCTTGTTCATAATATCCCCCTCTTCTTAGCAATATCTTGCAAATATTATAAGCATTGAAACGGTTACTACAATAACAGTAGCGGGGACCGCTGACTTACAGAACTCGCCCCAGCCTATAATATGTCCGTTCTTTGCGGCAACAGATGTTCCCACAACATTTGCAGATGCGCCTATAGGAGTAGCGCTTCCGCCTATATCCGTACCCATGGACAGCGCCCATGCAAGTACATTTATATTTATGCCTGTGGTTTCGGCAAGAGAACTTATAACAGGTATCATAGTTGCAGCAAAGGGAATATTGTCCACAAAGGCGCTTGCAACGGCGGATACCCATAATATTATAGCCGTAACAGCTATTATCTTTCCGCCGCTTATTGCCTCTATAAGTCCTGCTATATCCTCAAGTATTCCCGTTTGTTCAAGACCTCCTACGACAATGAATAGGCCTACGAAAAACAAAAGAGTCTTATAATCTACCTTTTTGAGAAGGACAATGGCGTCCTTTCCAGCTGCAATAAGAGTAACGGCTGCTATAAAAGCGCCTATAAAAGCAACTGTAAGACCTGTCTGAGCGTGTGTCACAAGCATTGCAACGGCACAGGCAAATATAATGCAGCTTACGGCAAAGCTTCTTTTTCCCGCAATGGCGCTCTTAGGATCGGGCATAGATGAAATATCTATTTTCTCGGTACCCGATGCCGCAATTTTTTTGCCGAATACAAGGTAAAAATATATTATTACGACAATAAGGCTTATTCCTGCTATAAGTCCGGTATTTGTAAGGAAATCCCAAAATGTGAGATGAAGTGATGTTCCTATTATGATATTGGGCGGATCACCGCACATAGTGGATGAGCCTCCCAGATTGGCGCAGAATATCTCCGAAATTATCATAGGTATAGGGTTGAATTTCAAAAGCTGCGCCAGCTCCACCGTAATAGCCGCAAGGAACAGTATAACGGTTATGCTGTCTATAAACATTGAAAGCACTGCAGCCATTATCATAAAGGCTATGAAAAGGGGTATGGGTCTGTAATTTACAAGCTTGGCAAGCTCCATACAAAGCCAGCGGAAAAAGCCTGCCCTTGCCATACCCTCTACCATTACCATCATACCAAAAATAAAAATGATAGTAGACCAGTTAATACCCGATGATACCTCTTCGCTGCTGCCTGCGCTGTACCAAAAGCCCTCGGTAAAAATAGTCTTTATATTAAGAGTCGTTATTACTGCGCTTAGGCTGTGCATAGCAAAGCCGAATACAAAAAGCAGTGTAAGTACACCGCAGGCAAGTGTGACCTTGTGCCTTTCTATTTTATCTGAAACAATAAGAATAAACATTATACAGAAAATAATTAAAGCAAAAATTTTAGCTATCATAAAATTTTCCTCCTTACTTTTCATTATAAGATGTAAATTTTAACGCGTTGTCAATTTTACCCCTTAAAATTTCTTACCATTATATCAGGCAGAAAAATGAATTTCAAGTAAAAATTTTACTGTTTACCCCATAAAAGCTGACTGTGATCATGATCGTGATTAGGCAGCTCCTCCAAGCTATGCTCATGTGTATGCTCCTTCTCTTCATAGCTATGCACATGAGTATGGCTGTGTGAATGACTGTGTGGATGGGTATGCACCATATCCCCGTGTCTGTGCTCATGGGTATGTATGTGCGTATGTATATGAGTATGCTGCAGGGCAATGGTATCCTTTACCATAAGCACCGTTGCGGCTATCATAACAGCCATAGCTATATAAAACATGGTATCGGGTCTTTCTTTCAGCATAAGCATACTGAATGCCACTCCCAAGAAAGGAGATATGGAATAGTATGCGCTTGTTTTTGCTGCGCCTAAGTCCTTCTGCGCCTTAATATAGAAATTGATGCTCAGACCATAGGCAACAAAGCCCAGCAAAAGTACTGCCGGTATATATATCGCCGATGGCGGTCTTTCGCCTATAGCTAAGGCGATAATAAGACTTCCCAGACCCGAAAAGCAGCCCTTTATTGTGGTTATTTCCACAGAACTTTTGCTGCTTAGCTTTCTTGTGCAGTTGTTTTCAAAGCCCCAGCATATACAAGCGCCTATTACAAAGAGCGAGCCTGCATTAAAGCTCAGGCTTCCCTTTCCCTCAAAGCTCAGCATAACGCTTGCCGCCGTTACCAGTATGATGGCTGTCCACAGCCTTTTGGAAATGACCTCTTTGAAAAATATAAGCGCAATTACAGATGTGGCAGCTATTTCAAAGTTATTGAGCAATGACACATTTGCGGAATTTGTACTCCTGATACCCAGCATAAGCAGTATAGGTGCAGCTATATCCAGCAGTATCATAGCCGCAGTATAAGGCAGCTCCTTTTTGGTAATGGGCTCATTTACAGAGGTATTTCCCAGTACCCTGAATATAAGAGAGTATAGCATAAGTCCTATGCCTGCGCCTAAGTACAGCAATGCCGCCATCATTGTGGGACCTATATTATTCAGAAGCAGCTTTGAAAATGGTATATTCACTGCATAGAGCGCCGCCGCCAGCACAGCAAAGGCCGCCGCTATGTTCTTTTTTGCCATTTTATCATCTCTTTTGAATTAATGATTAATCAATTATACCACAATTATTTGTTTTTTTCAATAAAAAATAGTGCAGTCAAAGTATAAATAAAGTTTTTTTGTATATAGCATATCCATATTTATAAAATACAATATTTCTTGAACTTAATAAATTCTTATGGTATAATTAATGCAATAAGTCATAAGGGAAGGATGATATTATGATACTTGACGATTTCAGACTGGATGGCAAGGTCGCTGTAGTGACAGGCGCCAATACGGGACTTGGACAGGGTATGTGTGTTGCTCTGGCGCAGGCAGGGGCTAAGGTAGCAGGTGTTGCAAGGCGAAGCTGTGACGAAACAAAGGCGCTTATAGAGGAGAATAACGGCGAGTTTCTGGAGGTCATAGCAGACCTTGGCACTACGGAACACATAGACAGGATTATAAATGAGGTTAAGGACAGATACGGCAGAGTTGATATTCTTGTAAACAATGCCGGAGTTATAATGCGTGAGGACGCTATAAATGTAAGCGAAGAAAATTGGAACAAGGTACTGGATATAAATCTCAATGTAGTATTTTTTCTTTCGCAGGCATTTGCGAAGGAGTTTGAAAGGCAGCAGAGCGGCGGCAAGATAATAAACGTAGCCTCTATGCTGAGCTATCAGGGCGGTATAAGGGTACCTTCATATACTGCAAGCAAGTCTGCTGTAATGGGACTTACAAAGGCCCTTGCCAATGAATGGGCGGCTAAGGGTATAAATGTAAATGCCATTGCTCCCGGCTATATGGCGACCAACAATACAAATCAGCTGAGGAAGGACGCAGACCGTTCAGAGGCTATACTGGACAGGATACCCGCAGGCAGATGGGGTACTCCCGAGGATATGAAAGGCGCAGTTGTATTTCTTGCCTCAAAAGCCTCCGACTATGTAAACGGCTTTACATTGGCAGTTGACGGCGGCTGGCTGGCAAGGTAGGAGGCATATTATGTCAGGTCTTTTTATAACAATAGAGGGAACCGACGGCGCCGGCAAGACAACACAGATAAAGCTCCTTGAGAAATATCTTAGGGATAAGGGCTTTAAGGTAGTGTGTACAAGAGAGCCGGGCGGTACTCCTATAAGCGAGAAGATAAGAGATATTATTATAGATAAGAATAATGCCGAAATGACGGATATCACAGAGGCTCTTCTGTATGCGGCGGCAAGAGCCCAGCATACCTCGGAGGTCATAATACCTGCCTTAAATGACGGCGGTATAGTGATAAGTGACAGATATCTGGACAGCAGTATAGTATATCAGGGCTTTGCCAGAGGTATGGGCGAAAAGCTCATAAAGGGTATAAACAGGTATGCCGTAGGCGAGCTTGAGCCCGATATCACCTTCTTTCTGAGACTTAAGCCCGAGGACGGTATACTGCGCAAGGAAAAGCAGACTGATCTGGACAGGATAGAAATGGAAAAGGCAGGATTTCATCAAAGAGTGTATGACGGCTATGTAAGGCTCTCAAAGAGATTCAAGGACAGGATAAAGGTAATAGACGCTCTTGAAAGTGTTGAAGAAATACATGACCATATAGTTGCATACATAGACGAGCTTATGAAAAAGAACAGTATTTAGAGGTAAGGCATATGGATTTTGACCGTATTGTGGGACACAGTGAAATAATAGAGCATATAAAAAACTCTGTAAAAAACAACAGAGTAAATCATGCCTATATATTTGACGGCCCCGACGGTATAGGCAAAATGAGTCTAGCAAAAGCCTTTGCCAAGATGCTTAACTGTGAAAAGGGCGGTACTGAGCCGTGTAATGCCTGTATAAGCTGCAAGACCTTTGATGAGGGCAACAATCCCGATGTTATATATGTGACCCATAAAACAACGGTCATATCGGTAGACGATGTAAGGGATCAGATAGTGAAAAATCTTGCTCTTAAGCCCTATAAGAACAGGTATAAAATATTTATAATACCAGAGGCTCATAAAATGAACGAGGCCGCTCAGAATGCCTTTTTAAAATCTCTTGAGGAGCCGCCTGAATACGGTATTTTTATACTGCTGAGCGAAAATTATAATAACTTCCTTGTGACGATACTTTCGCGCTGTATTATTTTCAAGCTCAAGGCGCTGCCTTATGATACCGTAGCAGAGTATCTTGTGTCAGAGCAGGGTATAGACAGAGAACAGGCAGAGCTATATGCAAGATATTCCATGGGAAATATAGGAAGGGCAAAGGAGCTTATTGATTCTCAGGAATTCAGGGAGATAAGGGATAAGGCGGCGGAGATAACCGTAAGGCTTGAAGCTGCCGATATGATAGGGCTTTATGACATCGTAGATGAAATAAAAGAGAACAGGAAGGCTCTGGACAGCATACTTGAAATTATGTATATGTTGTACAGGGATGCCCTTGTATATATAAAAACAGGAGATGAAGGCAGGCTCATTCAGTCCGATAAGCTTACTGAGATACTTACCGTTGCAGAAAGCTCAGGCTCGGCTGCTCTTATAAAGAGATGCGAGGCTATAGAGGACACAAGAGTAAAGCTGAGGAATAACGGAAATGCTCAGCTTCTTCTGGAAACATTGTTTTTTAAGATAAAGGAGAAATGATATGATAGTAGTAGGCATAAGATTTAAACCGGCGGGCAAGGTATATTACTTTGACCCCGACAATATGGACATACCTAATGGTGAAAATGTTATAGTGGAGACAGTGCGCGGTGTTGAATTTGGTACCGTTGTTCTGTCCAACAGAGAGATAAGCGAGGATGAAATAGTTTCTCCCTTAAAGAAGGTAATGCGTATTGCCACTGAGGAGGACAAGGAAAAGAACAAAAGAAATAAGGAAAAGGAAAAGGAGGCCTTTTCTGTCTGTATCGAAAAAATAAAGAAACACGGTCTTGAAATGAAGCTTATAGATACAGAGCTTACCTTTGACAACAGCAAGCTTATTTTTTACTTTACGGCAGACGGCAGAATAGATTTCAGAGAGCTTGTAAAGGACCTTGCGGCTATATTCAGAACAAGGATAGAGTTAAGACAGATAGGCGTAAGAGATGAGGCAAAGATGCTCAATGGCATAGGCATATGCGGCAGAACTCTTTGCTGCGCTACATTTTTAGGGGATTTTCACCCTGTAAGCATCAAGATGGCAAAGGATCAGGGACTGTCCCTTAATCCATCAAAGATATCAGGCATATGCGGAAGGCTTATGTGCTGTCTTAAGTATGAGCAGGAGGCCTATGAGGAGCTGCTCAAAAATCTTCCCAGAGAGGGAGATATTATCGATACTCCCGAAGGCGAGGGCGAGGTACTCAATGTAAATGTATTAAAGCAGATAATAAAGACGGCAATAAGAAAACCGCCTAAGAATGATGTAACTATAAGCTTTTTCACGCCTGAGGAAATAACTATCGTGAAGAGAAAGCACTACAGGGAAGAGCAGATATCTGCCGAGGACTTAAAGGAATTGCTTGATTAATGGAACTTTTGGAAAACGAGAGGCTAGACGACCTCAACAGAAAGGGCTACAAGATAATACAGAGTACAGATGCCTTCTGTTTCAGTATAGATGCAGTACTTCTGAGCGGCTTTGCCAAAGTAAAAAAGGGCGAAAAGGTATTGGATATGTGTACGGGAACGGGAGTTATACCCATACTTCTGGAGGCTAAGACCCCAGGAAAACATTTCTATGCCATAGAATTGCAGCCGAGAAGTGCTGATATGGCAAGGCGTTCTGTTGCGCTTAACGGTCTTGAGGATAAAATAACAATAATTGAAGGAGATATAAAGCTGTCGGATAAATATTTTGATTTAGGCAGCTTTAATGTCGTTACCTGCAATCCGCCATATACTCCCGTAGGCACAGGCTTTGTAAACGATATAGGACCTGTGGCAATAGCAAGGCACGAGATAATGTGCAATATGGAGGACGTATTTTCTGCTGCCAATAAAATGCTTAAGTACGGCGGCAGATTTTATATGGTACACAGGTCCGAAAGACTTTGCGATATATTCTGCACTGCAAGGAAATATATTATGGAGCCTAAGTTTATCAGATTTGTACAGACTACCGAAAGCAAGGCTCCCGTACTTGTGCTTATAGAATTTGTAAAAGGCGGAAGAGCAGGGCTTAAGAGCGGACTGCCCCTTGTGGTCTATAAGTCTGACGGCAGCTACAGTGACGAGGTAAGAGAAATTTACGGTAAATAGGAGAATACTATGTTATATGTATGCGGCACACCCATAGGCAATATGGAGGATATGACCTACAGAGCAGTCAGAATACTTTCCGAAGTCGATCTTATTGCGGCGGAGGATACGAGAAATACCCTTAAGCTCCTTAATCACTTCAATATAAGGACAGGACTGACAAGCTATTATGAGCATAACAAGGACAGCAAAGGCCCTCAGCTTATAGAAATGCTTAAGGCAGGGAAGGATATTGCCCTTGTTACCGATGCGGGTATGCCGGGCATATCCGACCCCGGCGAGGATATCATAAGGCTGTGCTACGAAAATGACATAGAGGTAACTGCCGTTCCGGGACCTACGGCTGTGGTAACTGCTGTGGTATTAAGCGGAATAAGCTGCCGCAGCTATGTATTCGAGGGCTTTCTGCCCAAGAATAAAAAGCAGAGGGCAGAGGTGCTTGGCAGACTTAAGAAGGAGACCAGAACAACTGTGTTTTACGAGGCGCCTCATCATCTTCTGAATACTCTTGAGGAGCTGTATACTGCTGTGGGCAACAGAAAATGCGCCGTTGAAAGGGAGCTTACCAAAAGACACGAATCAGTGGAGAGAGGAAGTCTTTCGGAAATAATAAAGCATTTTACGGCAAATGAGCCAAAGGGTGAATTTGTAATAGTAATAGAGGGCGCAGACCCTGGGGAAATAAAAAATGCAGAGCTTATGAAATATGATGAAATGAGCATAAAGGAGCATTTTGACATATATATTTCAGAGGGACTTGACGAAAAGACTGCTATGAAACAGGTTGCCAAGGACAGAAATATCGGCAAGAGAGATGTGTATAAGGAAGTAAAGAGTTAATGGAAACAATACTTGTCATACTGGGATTTATATCTTTAATACTGGGTATTATCGGTACACTTCTTCCTGTTGTGCCTACGATACCCTTTCTTTTTGTGGCATACATATGCTTTTCAAAGGGATCACCCCGCTTTAGACAGTGGTATTTACATTCCGTATTCCATAAAAGGTTTTTAAAGGCACGAAAATTCTATAATTCCGTGCCCTTGAGATATAAAATAATGTATATAGTAGGTGTAACAGCCTTTATAATGGCTGTCATAACACTGTGGCTTTTGTTTTATCCTGTAATTATAGGATATATAAGAGAGATTTTAATGATCTGATTTTTTTCTCTTAATGTGTTCTCTTAGCTCTGCAAGAAATTCGCTGCTGCATTTGGCGCTTGGGTTACGCTTTAACAAAGCTGTCCTTCTGTTGTCGATGTAGGAAACATTTTCTCTTAAAGCGCTTATTCTTTCGTGTAATTTGGTTATGGGATTTTCAAAGTCAGTATCCTTTAATTCACTTAATTTTATCCTGATATAGTCGTCAAATTCCGTATAGGAAAGGGCAGACTCCATTTTTTTCTTTATCTCGGCTGCGGCAGCGGCTCTTCTTTCTTCTGCGTTTTCTAATGCCTTTGCGACCTCTTCTCTAATATCCATAAGCTCTGACATAAGCTTTTCGTTGGACATTATCATTTCTCTCAGACTGTAAGCGGCATTGAAGGAATGTACAAAGTCGACTGCAAATATGACAGTAAGCACAGCTGCGGCACATAGTGTAAACGGCCTTGTCAAAGAAAATACGAAATCGGCTACGGGCTTATTTATGACATAGGCTATAAGCATTCCCATAAAACCCCAGGTGATACTGGATTTAAGACAAATATAACCCTTGTAGTTCATAAAGTTTTTGCTGTAGTCCCAATATTTTGCCTTGAAAAGCTTTTCCATAACGAAGCCCGTAAAAAGCTCAAGCAGGGTAGCCGTAAACAATGCCACTGCAAACACAAGTATCGGGCTTGTCATAAAGGGCAGCGCTGCAAATAATATACTTACGGCGCCAAAGCCGTATATAGGCAGAAAAGGTATAGTCATAAAGCCTCTGTTTACCCATTTCTTTTCCTTAATGGATACATAACAGCTTTCAAAACACCAACCCAGAAAGCTGTATATGAAAAACATCATATAAAAAGTCAAAAAATCATATTCCATATTCATACCTCACAAGGAATCGATCAATAGTCTTCGGGTCTGTCCTGTCTGAAACCGAAGTGATATCTTATAGCCTCAACGATCCTTTCTGCCGCATAGCCGTCGCCGAAAGGATTTCTGGCAGCAACCATTTTGCTGTAGGCGTCCTTGTTGTCCATAAGCTCCTTAGCCTCAGCATATATCTCATCTTCATGAACTCCCGCCAGCTTAAGAGTGCCTGCCTCAACTCCCTCGGGTCTTTCGGTAACATTTCTCAGTACAAGAACAGGCTTACCCATAGAAGGTACCTCCTCCTGAAGTCCGCCGCTGTCGGTCATTACCATATAGCTTAAGTTCATAAGGTTATGCATATTTCTGATGTCTATAGGGTCGATAAGGTGTATTCTGTCGTGTCCGCCGAGGACTCTGTCAGCCACATCTCTTACTGCCGGGTTGGGATGTACCGCATATACCACTTCAATATCATCATAGTCATTTACTAGCCTTAAAACAGCCCTGCATATATTCTCAAGAGGTTCGCCAAGGTTTTCCCTTCTGTGGGCAGTCATAGTTATAACTCTCTTGTTCTTATAATCTATTTTATTCAGTATATCCACATCGAATACAAAATTATCCGTAATTGTAGTCTTAAGACAGTCTACGGCAGTATTTCCCGTAATAAATATACCCTCTGGGCTTATATTTTCTTTCAGAAGATGCTCCTTGGCAAGCTTTGTAGGCGCAAAGTGCAGATCTGCCATATGTCCCGTAAGTACTCTGTTCATTTCCTCTGGGAAGGGCTGAGTTTTGTCGTAGGTCCTCAGACCTGCTTCTACGTGTCCCAGCTTGATACCGCTGTAGAAGGCGGCAAGAGAGCCTGCAAAGGTAGTGGTAGTATCGCCGTGTACAAGCACAAGATCGGGCTTTGCCTTTGACATTACCTCTTCAAGACCGGTAAGCGCCTTTACGGTAATATCCGTAAGCGTCTGACGTTTTGTCATAATATCCAGATCAAAGTCGGGCTTAAGGTCAAATATCTCAAGTACCTGATCGAGCATTTCTCTGTGCTGAGCCGTAACGCATACTATCTGTTCTATTTCGTCACACTTGTCCATAGCTTTTATAAGAGGAGCCATTTTGGTTGCCTCGGGACGTGTGCCGAATATACTCATAACCTTTATCTTATCCATAATATACACCTCGTAAAATTTATTTCTTATATATATTTAATCATAAAATATACTTTTTTTCAACAAATTTTTAATAATCCACGCTTACAAGAGCAAGACCTCTGGGCGGCATTGTTATGCCTGCCTTTGATCTGTCCTTGGACTCTATTATTTCATTAACATATTCGGGTGTAAATTTGCCCGTACCCACGTCCAAAAGTGTGCCTGTCATTATCCTCGCCATATTGTAGAGAAAACCGTTTCCCTTAAAGATAAATGATATCTCGCTGCCGTTTTGTTCTATATCTATGGAATATATATTTCTTACAGTGGATTTTTTAGTCCGCCTATTTGAACAAAATGCCTTGAAATCCTTTTCCCCGACCATATAGGCGGCAGCCTTTTTCATATTTTCAATATTTACATAATAGGGAAAATGATTTACTGTTCTTCTTGTAAATACATTGGGCTTTTTGCCTGTATCTATTTTATAGATATAGGTTTTGCCCTTGGCGTTCAGCCTTGCGTGAAACCTGTCGTCAACAGCCTTGCAGTCTGTTATCCTTATGTCGGCGGGAAGAGCCTCGTTGAGCCTGTCCATAATGAAATCACATTCTCTGCTCAGCTTGAAATTAGCTGTCTGACCCAAAGCATGAACTCCTGCGTCTGTCCTCCCCGAACCGTTTACATCAGTTCTCTCTCCCGTAACGGAATATATTGCGCTTTCTATGATACCCTGTATCGTATCGGGAGCGTTTTTCTGTCGCTGCCAGCCGTTATATCTTGTACCCTCGTATTCTATTGTTATTTTGTAATTCATATGCGACCTCGTTTTTTATTTAAGTATACTCTAATAAAACAAAAATTGCAAATAAAAAAGGACTGCCGCACTTGGAATTAAAGAAAACAAATTGCGACAGTTCCTTTTTGATTTTGATATATTTGTGTTTAAGGAATAAGCTCGACCTCTCAGTCAGCCCCGTTCACAGCTATTTTTTGTTTAAACTTTTGCCGCGGCTGACAGCTCCCCTTGCGAATGGGGAGCTTTAGTAATACGCTTTGCAAAATGCCTTAGTTACTTAGGAAAAACAATACCTAAGATATTGTCATAGCCTTCCGGTTCATAGCCTCCCCTAATCAGGGGAGGGGGACCAACCGAAGGTTGGTGGAGAGGTCATTATTAACATAAACAAAAATTAAATACGACAGCCTTAGTAACATTATCTTATTAAACTGTTTGTAAGTACCTCGTTCATAGCCTCAGCCAGAACAAATTCCATATTTTCTCTGCCGTACTCCGGTATTTCCTCTAAGTCGGGAGCGTTTTCCACAGGTATTATGACCTTCTTAACGCCTGCTCTCTTAGCGGCAAGTACCTTTTCCTTAAGTCCGCCTATAGGCATTACCTTGCCTCTTATACTTATTTCGCCTGTCATGGCTATGTCGGCTCTTATAGGAGTTTTGGTCATAGCGGATATCATGGCAGTTGCCATGGTGATGCCTGCTGAAGGACCGTCCTTTGGCGTAGCGCCTTCGGGGATATGGATATGAACGTCTGTATTGTCAAAGTCTATATCCACTCCCAATGCCTCGGCATTGGCTCTTATATAGCTGAGGGCTGCGTTATAGCTTTCCTCCATGACCTTACCTACATTACCCGTTATCTTAAAGTTGCCGCTTCCCTTGAGTATATTTACCTCCACATCAAGAGTAGTGCCGCCTACGGATGTCCATGCAAGACCCTTGCAAACACCTATTTCATTCTTTGAGTTGATGGTTTCGGGATGAAATCTCTTCTTGCCTAAAAAGTCGGTAAGATTCTTCTTTGTAACCACAACGGGAGTTTCGTCCTCAAGCTGAAGCTTTACAGCCTTGCGGCATATTGAACCTATAAGTCTTTCAAGAGTTCTCACGCCTGCCTCACGGGTATAGCAGTCTATTATCTCGTCTATAGCGTCCTTCCTTATTCTGAGCTGGGCTCTTGTAAGGCCGTTTTCCTTAAGCTGCTTGGGAACAAGATATTCGGCTGCAATATGGTATTTCTCCTCGGCAGTATAGCTTGAAAGCTCCACTATTTCAAGTCTGTCCCTTAAAGGTGCGGGAATAGTGTCAAGACTGTTGGCAGTACATATGAAAAGACAACGGCTCAAATCATAAGGCATTTCGATATAGTTGTCCCTGAAATTCACATTCTGCTCACCGTCAAGCACCTCAAGGAAGGCTGCTGAAGGATCGCCCTTGTAATCTCTGCCCATTTTGTCTATCTCGTCTAAAAGCATAAGGGGATTGGATGCGCCTGCCTGCTTTATAGCCGCTATTATTCTTCCGGGCATAGCGCCTAAGTATGTTCTTCTGTGTCCTCTTATCTCAGCCTCGTCACTTATGCCGCCAAGGCTCATTCTGACATATTCTCTGCCCAAAGCTCTTGCTACGGACTTGGCAATAGATGTCTTTCCTACACCGGGAGGGCCTACAAGACAGAGTATAGGCGCATTGGGATTTTCAACATTGAGCCTTACCGCAAGATATTCTATGATTCTTTCCTTTACCTTTTCAAGACCGTAGTGATCCTTGTTAAGTATCTGCTCCGCCTTTTTAAGAGACTTGCTCTCGGTGGTCATCTTTCCCCAGGGGAGAGAAAGGACATTGTCTATATAGTCCCTTATAATAGAACCCTCTGCCGTACCTTGTGTAACTCTTTTGAGCCTGTCAAATTCCTTTTCAAGCTTTTCTATGGCATATTCGGGCATATCGAGTTCAGCCATTTTCTTTCTGTAGCCTGCAATTTCCTCGCCTACGCCACTTTTGTCGCCAAGCTCCTCGTTTATTGCCTTAAGCTCCTCGCGAAGAAAATATTCCTTCTGAGCATCCTCCATATTCTCTCTTGCCTTCATTATGATATCATTTTTGATATCGGCTCTTTTTATTTCCTTTTCAATAAGGCGAATAGTGAGAAGGGCTCTTTCGTAAATGTCCGTTTCCTCTAAAACGGCTCTCTTATCCGCAAAGCTCTTTACAAGCTTATCGGCAAGCTTGTCACAGAGAGTACCCAGGTCTCTTATGGACTTGACTTCATTTATAAGCTGGGGCTGGAGTATAGGTACAGAGCCTCTGTACTTTGCAAAAAGCTCCTGCAAAAGCTCTATTGTAATATTTGTCTTTTCCTCATCGGCCGTATTTATCTCGACCATTGATTCAAGCTGACAAAGTGAAAGCTCCTTATTCTTCTGAACGCTGTCGATATATGCTCTTTCCGTACATCTGACGGAAAGCTTTATACCGCCGTCCAGACCCCTTATGGCATTCTTTATCTTAGCCACAGTGCCTATTCTGAAAATGTTTCCCTCCGTAATACCGTTGTCATAAAACTTGGCGTTTACAAGCATAATATAACTGTCGGTACCCATAGCGGCCTTTATTGCCTCAAGGTACTTATCCTCGTCTACACTTATAGTATAATTGCATTTGGGGTAGGGAACTGTTTCATCAAGCAATAATACAGGCATTACTCTCATATTCTCCATAAAACAACACCTCGCAAAAAAATTTATTCTCCACAGTACAAACTGTACTTTACTAACTTACCTCATATTAATTATACCTTAAATCAAATGTTATTTCAATAGCATAAAAGCTTATTTTTCTGCCAAAAGCTCCATAATTTTATTGCTTCTTGCAATAAATTCTGTCATTGCCTCCATGGAAAGGGGCTTGTGGCTCATTACGGCAAGATCGTATATGTGACGGCATATCATATCAGCCTCTTCCTTCCTGCTGTCCTTTATATCAAGGAGGAGCTTGACAATACTGCTGTTGCCGTTTAGCACAAGGGTCTCATCGGAGGGAAATGTACTGTTTCCCATACCGTATATTGCGCTCATTTCCTGCATACGTCTTGACTGTTCGCTAAGCTCTATCACAGCAGATACACCTTCGTCCTTAAGTCCCTCTACGCTTATCTTAAGGTCATCCTTGCCAAGCACACTCTTGAAAAGCTTTTCAAGAGCATCCTTGTCTACAGAGGTCTCCTCATCGGACTTAAGCATATCGGATACGGCTGAATCTATTCTTGCAAACTGTGTGCCGCCGCTGTATGCCTCAAGGAAGCTGACATAAGGTATATCCAGCTTAGTATCCAGCACTACAGCCTCCATGCCCTGATCCTTGAACATCTTTATATACTGAGCCTGCTGCTGTATATCGCTTACGTAGAATACCTTGTTTTCAGCCTTTTCCTTGTTGTTATCAGTATATTCACTTAGAGTTTCATACTTTCCGTCTGTAGTCTTGAAAAGCAGTATGTCCTTTACCTTTTCATAGAACTCATGCTCTCTCATAGCACCGTATTTGATAAACGGGCTTATATCCTCCCAGAACTTTTCGTACTCGGCTCTGTCCTTCTTGAAAAGTGAATTGAGCTTGTCAGCTACCTTTTTGGTAATGTACTTGCTCATCTTTGTAACATAGCCGTCGTTCTGGAGGAAGCTTCTGCTGACATTGAGAGGAAGGTCGGGGCAGTCGATAGTGCCTTTAAGAAGCAGAAGGAATTCCGGAATGACCTCCTTAAGATTGTCTGCTATGAATACCTGATTGTTATAGAGCTTTACCTGACCCTCTATTGATTCCAGCTCATGCTTGAGCTTAGGGAAGTAAAGTATGCCCTTTAATCTGAAGGGATAGTCCATATTCAGATGTATCCAGAAGAGAGGGTCGTTGAAGTCGGAAAATACCTTGTGGTAAAATGCCTTGTATTCCTCGTCCGTACATTCTGAAGGCTTCTTGAGCCAGAGAGGAGCAGTATCGTTTACAGGCTTTTCCTCAGCCTCGCTTGTATTGTCCTCTTTGTTCTCATTATCCTTTTTCTCTTCCTCAAAATATATCTCAACAGGCATAAAATAGCAGTATTTGGCAAGAATTTCCTTAAGCTTCCAGCCGTTAAGAAATTCCTTGCTGTCATCGTCTATGTGCAGGGTGATCACAGTACCTCTGTCCACCTTGTCGCTGTCGCCTATTTCATACTCCACACCGCCGTCGCATATCCACTTTGCGGCAGGGGCATCGGGTATGTAGCTCTTTGAATCTATCTCTACCTTTTCAGCTACCATGAATGCTGAATAGAAGCCCAGACCGAAGTGACCTATTATATCGCTGCCGTTCTCGATTTTATCCTGATACTTGGCTATAAAGTCACTTGCTCCCGAAAAGGCTATCTGAGTAATATACTCCTTTATTTCGTCAGCCGTCATTCCTAAGCCGTTGTCTATGACCTGTATGGTCTTTTCTTCCTCGTTAAGTCTGACAGTAACTCTGTATTCCTCGTTGTCGCTTACATTTGCCTCGCCCATGGACTTAAGCTTTTTAAGCTTGTTTATGGCATCACAGCCGTTGCTCACAAGCTCTCTGAGAAATATATCTGTATCTGAGTATAACCATTTCTTGATAATTGGGAAAATATTTTCACTGTTGATTGATAAATTGCCTTTTTCCATCATAATAACATCTCCTTGAAAATTAAAAGTAGAACTCTCTCATATATAATTATACATACAAGTTTGAAAATGTCAAGAGAAAATTAGCACTCATTTAAAAAGAGTGCTAACAAATTATAAAGTATCTTGAAATAATGGCAAAATAATGGTATATTGATATATATAGAAAATATGGGTGTTATAATAAGGGAGATTTTATATGAAAAAAATTATTACGGCTATAGCTCTTGTTCTCCTGCTTGCAGGCTGCGGAGTCAATAAAATGGGTGACAGACCCCGAATATACACAAGCTTTTATGCCTTGTACGACTTTGCATCGGACATATCCGGAGGTATGGCGGATATATACAATATGGTGCCTGCGGGTACGGAACCCCACGACTGGGAGCCTACCGTACAGGATATGGCAAGGCTTAACGATGCAGAGGTGCTTTTCTATAACGGTATGGGTATGGAAGGCTGGATAGACAAGGTAAAGGCATCTCTGGAAGGCTCTGATGTAGATTTTGTAGAGCTTTCCGAGGGCATAGAAAAAAAGGGCAGTGATCCCCATATATGGCTTGATCCTCTTAATGTCAAGACTATGTGCAGAACTATTACAGACAAGCTTAGCTATATTGATGTAGGTAATTCTCTGTACTATGAGGAAAATTACAATGCCTGTGTGCTGAAGCTGGACGCTCTTGACAAAAAATACAGAAGCGTGATAGATGCTGTACCAAAGGAGAAGAGAAAAATAGTAGTATCTCATGAGGCCTACGGCTATCTCTGTGACGCTTACGGCATAGAGCAGATCGCCGTTGAAGGAATAGGGGCGGAAAGCGAACCGTCGCCGTCCAGGGTAGAGGAGATAGTAAACTATATAAAGGCAAATGATATAAAGTATATTTTCTATGAAAAGCTTGCATCGCCTAAGGTAATGCAGACCATAGCCGATGAAGCAGGATGTAGGCTCCTGCCTCTCGATCCCTTTGAGGGACCTGCCTCAGAGGGCAGTCCTGAGGACTATGTAAGCGTAATGGAGCAAAACCTTGAAAATCTAAAGCTGGCTTTCGGAGATGAATGATATATGGCAATATTAGAGGTGAAGGACCTGTCCTTCAGCTATCCTGACAAAAGCATACTTCACAGGATATCCTTCAGTATAAACCGCGGGGATTTTCTGTGCGTTGTAGGTACAAACGGCACAGGCAAATCCACTCTTTTAAAGCTTATACTCAACAGGCTCAGGCCTACGGAGGGCAGTATAAGGCTTTTCGGCACAGACTCCTCACAGTTCAGAAGCTTTTCCAAAATAGCCTATGTATCACAGAAAGCGACTTCATTTAACAAGGATTTTCCCGCAACTGTAGAGGAAATAGTTTCGCTGGGGCTATATTCCCAAAAGGGCTTGTTCAAGAGATATAATGCCGAGGACAAGGAAAAGGTATACAATGCTCTTGACAGAGTTGGTATGGCGGGATATGCCCGCAACAAAATAGGCAATCTTTCGGGAGGTCAGCAGCAGAGAGTGTTTATAGCAAAGGCTCTTGCGGCATCTCCCGATATCATATTTTTAGACGAGCCTACAGTAGGTATAGACATAAAGGCGGTAGATTCCATATGCTGTCTTCTGGGAGAGCTGAATGCGGGAGGGATCACTATAGTTATGGTAACTCATGACATTTCCTCCGTTATATATCATTCCAACAAGGTGCTTATACTTTCCGAGGACGGCAGCGGAGAGCTTTTGTCATCACAGGAGTTTACAAGCCGTTCCTTTGTAAATCTGCATCATCACCATCACTAGGAGGTCATTATGGAAATATTCACACTTGCATTTATGCAAAGAGCAATGGCAGTAGCCCTGTTCATATCTGTAATAACACCTCTTATAGGAAATATAATTGTGCTTAAAAGACTTTCCACTATAGGAGATGCTCTGTCCCATGCGGGACTTGCCGGTGTTACGATAGGCTTATGCCTGAGCCTGAGTCCTGTCATCACAGCAATAATATTTTCTGTGCTTTCCGCTCTTACCATAGAATATATAAGACGCAGCTTTCCCAATTATTCTGAAATGGCAACGGCTGTGGTACTGAGCTTTGCCGTAGGCGTAGCTGCAGTCGCCTCAGGCTTTGTCAAAAGCAGTGCAGGCTTTAACAGCTTTCTTTTCGGCTCTGTTGTTGCAATATCCAACTTTGAGCTTGTAACGGTAATAGTGCTGAGCATAGCCGTTATCGCAATAATGCTGCTGCTTTACAGAGAGCTTTTTTATATAGCCTTTGACGAGGAGGGCGCATATCTTTCCGGAGTGCCTGTAAGGAGTATAAACCTTGTGTTTACGATACTTACTGCCATAGTCGTATCTATAGCCGCAAGGACTGTAGGCTCCCTTGTAATATCATCGCTTATGATAATTCCGGTGGCATGTGCTATGCTTATTTCAAAAAGCTATCTGCACAATACTGTGCTTTCCGTTGTATTTGCAGTCATATTTACATTGGCAGGGCTTATATTAACGGCTTTTTACGATCTTAAGCCGGGAGGAACCATAGTTCTGATAGGCATATGTACGCTTGTAGTCATACTCATAGTGAGAAAGAGGTAGCAATATGTATAAGAACAATACGGAGAAATTTCTGGAGCTTTACAGACAGCTGGAAAAAGCGGGACGCGAGAATTATTTCCCCAAGCTTCCCGAAGGCTCTCCCGTAATAAACAGGCTTACGGCAATACCTGTGCTGAGGGAATTCAAGGAGGATATAGAATATTGCAGAGTTGTACGGAATTTCCTTGTACACACGCCGAGAGTAAGGGACATATCTCCCGTCATACCCTCCGACGATATGGTAAGCGTGCTTGAAAGATGTGTACAGAGAATAAAATCCCCCGTAAAGGCTCTGAGCTATGCGGTAAGGAGAGAAAATATGTATACGGTAGGTCTGACAGACAGGATATCCGAGGTCAGCACCTATATGAACGAAAGCGGCTTTACCCATGCGCCTGTTTTCGACGGAGACAGACTTGTGGGAGTATTCAGCGATAATGCCATATATTCCTATATTTGCGACAAAAAATCCATAAATATTACCGAGACCACTTTGCTTAACGAAATTAGGGACTATCTGGATATAAACAATCACACTAACGAATACTTTGCCTTTGCCCCTGCCGGCGCAAATATATACGAAATATCCAATCTTTTTAGTATAGATGTCAGGTCGATGAAAAAGCTGGCGGTGGTGTTCTTCACTTCAAACGGCAGACATGACGGGCATATACTGGGTATGATGACGCCGTACAGTATTCTCAGGGACGCTCCGGAATATACTTCTTAATATTTTGTTTAATATTTATTAATTGACAAAAAAGTCTTTGTATTTTATAATAACTCAATGTGAAAAGGTAAAATATGGAAGGACGGATAAAAATGGAGGAAGATAAAATATCCATAGCCGTTGTCAAAAGGCTCCCCAGATACTACAGATATTTAGGAGACCTGCTTGACAACGGCATTACAAGAATCTCTTCCGGAGAGCTAAGTAAAAAAATGCATATCACCGCCTCACAGATAAGGCAGGACCTCAACAAATTCGGACGCTTCGGTCAGAGAGGCTACGGCTACGACGTAGAACTGCTTTATGAGGAGATAAAAAGGATACTGGGTCTGGACAGGCAATACAATATGGTCATAATAGGAGCAGGCAATCTTGGACAGGCTCTTGCCAACTACGGCAATTTTTCAAGAAGGGGCTTTAATTTCATAGGAATATTTGACAAGGACCCCAATAAAATAGGTATGGAGGTAGGCAATATGCGTGTTCAGGACGTAGGCGAGCTGGATGCCTTCCTGAATAAGAACAGTGTGGACATAGCCGTACTTTCCATTCCCAAGACAAATGCCTCTCAGATAACATCAATACTGGTGAAGAACGGCATAAGGGGTATATGGAATTATTCTCATATAGACCTGAGAACACCGGACGACGTAGTTGTGGAAAATGTTCATCTAACAGACAGTGTAATGACGCTTTCCTATAAATTGAGCGAGCTTGAAAACAGCAAATAGAAAAATACAGGACATTATGTTAAAATTTCATAAACATAATGTCTTTTATATTGTAAAAAAACCGTATTTGTGTTATTATATATATAATTATGCAAATTTTGTAGAGGTGATAGAAATGAGTAAGACAGATATGAATAAACTAAGCTCTTCCGATATATTAATGGGCATTTTTTTATGTATAGTAGTGGCGGTCATACCTGTTGTATGCAGGCTTAATCAGGTAGGGGTAAGCGCCGATGAATACAATATAATACGTTCGGGAAATACCGTAAATGATATTTTTTCCCACGGCAAATCCGTGCTTATTATTGTAATGGGCGTAGTTATGGCTGTTTTTATGGCATTTCAGATATTCAGCGGGGACGGTTTTACTATAAACTTTAAGTCAAAGCCCGTTATACTGGCAGGAGTATATATTATACTTGCTCTTTTGTCTGCTCTTTTTTCAAGCTATAAGTCTACCTCCTTCAATGGCATTTCAGAAAGATACGAGGGATTCTGGGTATGGCTGTGCTATATGGTATTTATGGTAATAGCCATGGCATTTTCAAGAAACAGGAACAGACTTGGCATAGCTGTCATATGCCTTATGATATCAGGCTTTTTAGTAGGTATAGTAGGCTTTCTCCAGCTTTTGGGCTTTAATATATTTACGACGGATATCGGCGCAAAGGTGATAATGGGAAGTCTTTATAACGGAAAGCCCCTTAATATAAGGTTTGACTCCGTATTTTCAACTCTTTACAATCCCAACTGCGCAGGTATGTACTTCGGTATGATGTTTTCTGCCATAGGCGTTATGGCATTCTTTATGCCTGCCAAAAAGAAGATAAAGTGGGTAATGACAGCCCTTGCAATTATGCTTGGTGCATGTGCGGTAGGCACTCATTCCGTAGGCGGTATACTTGGTATTGCCGCAGGCATAGGCTTTACTTCCGCAGTGGCAGTATGCTACTATGTTTTCAAGCTCAGGAGCAAAAAGGCACTTGCATTTACCATAGCGGGAATAATCGCCTGTATTATAGTTGCAGTTTTGCTCTTTGTCACAAACAGCGTGATAGCACAGAAAATAAGGGTGATATCCAATGCATTAAATAACAGTGAAGCTATACAGGTCTCCGCTAGCTATTATGAGGATATCGATGTAGACGGTATGAAAGGCGATATCATTACAAAGGGCGGAGTTTACTCCATAGACTATGCCGAGCAGGCAACGCAGTTTATGCATAACGGCACTGTTCTGGAGCCTGTTGATATAAAGGATATGGAAACAGAGGGTGGAAAGCAGTATATTTTCAAAGAGGACGGCATAACCTGGAATATGTATTTATATAAAAATTATGCAACTGTAATGGCAGAGGATGCAGGCGGTACTGAGACCTACTTTATGTTCGGCGAGGTAGACGGTGTTCTTCGCATACTGGATAAATTTGGCAATGCAATAGATACATCGGCTCCTGCGGAGAGCTTTGGCTTTGAAGGTGTTGAAAGACTTGGTTCAAACAGAGGCTATATATGGTCCAGAAGTATACCTCTGCTTAAAGACCATATTATACTGGGTTCAGGACCTGACAGCTTTGCGCTGGAATTTCCTCAGCAGGACGTAAAGAGCAAGCTTAAATTTCTTGGCAATCCCTATGTGATAGTGGATAAGCCTCATAATATATATTTACAGACGGGAATAAATACAGGTGTGCTTTCGCTTATTGTTCTTATGGCACTGTATATACTCTTTATAGTAAAGACTATAAAGGCGGTATTTGCAGAGAACAATGCCTCAGCCCTTACGGCAATAAGGCTTGGCTTAATGGCGGGAGTGATAGCATATCTCTTTGCAGGGCTTACAACAGACAGTGTTGTATCTGTTGCGCCTGTATTCTGGTCTATGCTTGGCATGGGCTTTGGAGCGGCAGATACGGCGGAGGAAGAATAGTATGGTCAGATTATCGGATAGGGCAAGAGATCAGAGGAGCAAAATGTTTCTCTATGCTCTGCTGGATGTTGTGCTTATAAATGTATCTATACTTATTGCAATATGCCTGTGGTATGGCGGCACTATTCCGGGACTTCCCGGCGAAAAGGGTATGCTCATACCCTTACAGGTGTGGCAGTGGTATAAATATACCTTTTTGTTCGTGACGCCCGTATGTCTTTTAGTATACGGTGTTTTCAAGTTTTATTCCAATCTCTGGAAGTATGCTACCATAGACGATATATACAAGATAATAATAGCAGATACCATTATCTTTGCTTTGGTATACGGCTTTTATTATTTTATACTCTCAAATGTCATAGAGGGCTATATGCTCCCCAAGAGAATGATAATGGTGGCATGGATATTCGATATAGTCCTGTTTGTGTTCTCCCGCTCAGGCTACAGGCTTATAAAGAGGACCTTTATAAATATTGAGCATTCCTTTTCAAAGAAAAGCGGACTTAAGAGAGTTATGGTAATAGGAGCAGGCTATGCGGGATATAATGTAGTCAGGAGCATAATCAATGATGAAAAGGGCTACGAGGACAGGATAGCCGTTATAGTCGTAGATGACGATTACAACAAGAATAATACAAACATAATGGGTGTAAGAGTGACCTATGACACGGCAAATATTCCCCGACTTGCCCAGGAGTACGAAATAGAGGAAATAATAGTTGCCATACCCTCCGCTACCAATGTTCAGGTAAAGAGGATAATGGACCTCTGTTCGCAGACGGACTGTACCCTTAAGATGATACCGCCCTTAAGTGATATATCAGACGGGGGCTATCAGATATTAAGGGATGTAAATATTACCGATCTGCTTTTCAGAGATGAGGTACAGATAGATGTAAAGTCCATATCCGAATACCTTGAGGGCAAAATTGTACTTGTGACGGGCGGAGGCGGTTCCATAGGCTCCGAGCTTTGCCGTCAGATAGTGAAGTTTGCCCCTAAAAAGCTTATTATATTTGACGTATACGAGAATAATGCCTATGAGCTTTACAATGAGCTTATAAACAAGTATAAGGACATAGATATGCTTGTGAGGATAGGCTCTGTAAGAGATGTGGACTGTATAGAGAGAGTATTTGAGGAATACAGACCCGATGTTGTGTTCCACGCAGCTGCGCATAAGCACGTTCCCCTTATGGAATATGTTCCTGCCGAGGCTGTTAAGAACAATGTATTCGGCACTCTTAACGTGGCAAAATGCGCCGACAGATACAAGTGCGACCGTTTTGTACTCCTCTCTACGGACAAGGCGGTAAATCCTACAAATGTAATGGGCGCCACCAAGAGGATCACAGAGCTTATAATACAGGCTTATGCAGAGCGCAGCGATACAAAGTTTGTAGCAGTGCGTTTCGGCAATGTGCTTGGCAGCAACGGAAGTGTTATACCGCTTTTCAAAAAGCAGATAAAATCGGGAGGCCCCGTTACGGTTACGCACAAGGACATCACAAGATTTTTTATGACTATCCCGGAGGCTTGCCGTCTTGTGCTTCAGGCAGCGGGCTTAGGCAAAAGCGGAAGGATATTTGTGCTGGATATGGGCAAGCCTGTTAAGATAGATGAGCTTGCCAGAAATCTTATAAGGCTTTCGGGCTTTATACCCGACAAGGACATAAAGATAGAGTATACGGGACTTCGCCCCGGTGAAAAGCTTTACGAAGAGCTTATAATGGATGAGGAAAAGGACAGTATGCAGGCAGCCTACAACAATAAGATATTTGTTGCCAAGCCTGTGGAAATGGACTATGACAATTTCAGCAGACTTCTGGATAAGCTTTATGACGCTTGCTTTAATTCTCCCGAAAAGGTAAGGGATATCATAAAGGAAATAGTACCTAATTTTCACTCGGAGGTAATGTAGCCATGTATGTAAGGGTAAAAAGAGCGCTTGACCTTGCATTAAGCCTTGCCGCCATAATAGCCTTAAGCTGGCTTTTTGTAATAATAGCCATAGCGGTAAAGCTTGAGGACGGCGGAAATATCATATTCAGACAGAAGAGGATAGGTATACACAAAAGGGAATTTTATATATACAAATTCAGGACAATGAAGGCGGAAACACCTAAGGATATGCCTACCCATATGCTTAAGGACCCCCAGGCATATATTACCCAAATTGGTAAATTCCTCAGAAAATCAAGTCTTGACGAACTTCCTCAGCTTTTCAACATACTGAGGGGAGATATGAGCATAGTAGGGCCTCGTCCTGCTCTGTACAATCAATATGATCTTATTGAAGAAAGAGATAAATACGGGGCAAATGACATTACTCCCGGACTTACGGGCTGGGCTCAGGTAAACGGCAGAGATGAACTGCCAATACCTGTAAAGGCAGCCTATGACGGAGAATATGTAAGAAGAATGAGCCTTTTGTTTGACATAAGGATAATAATAAAGACTGTATTTTCCGTATTTACGGCAGACGGTGTAAGGGAAGGGAAAAAATGAGAGTAATACTGACAGGAAAAACCGGCTATATAGCAAATATGACCTGTGACCTTTTAAATGCCCGCGGTCACGACGCCCAGTGCGTTTCGGTAAGAAACGGTACGGAAGGGCTTAGCTTTAAGGGTGCAGATGCCATTGTACATTGTGCGGCATTAGTACATAGTAAAGAAAATAAAAAAATGGAGCCCTTTATTGAAATAAATAAAAATCTGTCTGTGGAGATAGCAAAGAAGGCTATTGCAGACGGAGTAAAGCACTTTGTATTTATGAGTACAATGGCGGTATACGATTATATGAATGAGGTAATAACCAAAGATACCGAAGATGTCAACTGCTCATCGATGTACGGATTTATAAAGCTTGGGGCAGAATTGCGTCTTGAAGACCTGAGATCGGATAATTTCAAGCTGGCTATATTAAGACCGCCTATGGTATACGGACCCGGCTGTAAGGGCAATTACAACCTGCTCAGGACCTTTGCAAAATATTCCCCTGTAGTCCCCGATACCTATAACAGAAAGAGCCTTATATATATAGGCAATCTTGCACGCTTTATATGTGAAGTGCTGGAGAATGGCTTGCACGGTACATTCAATATTATGGACGGAGAGTATATATCCACAGCGGATATGGTCGAGCTTATATGCGAGGCACACGGCAAAAAAATAATCAGATCGCCAATGCTTGGCAAGGTGGTCAAGCACTATTTTAAGAAAAGCTTAACACTGTGGAAGGCCTTCGGCACCTTTTATTATGACGAAAGCGCCGCCACAAAGCTGAATTACTATAATACAAGAGAGGCTATATATTTTACGGAGGGTAACCTCAATTTCAGAAAAAGAGAGGAAACGGCTTACTTTGACAAAAGACCCAAAAAAAAGACAGCCTCTGAGCAGAACGGAACATCAGCAAAAGAATGAAAATATACGTTGACGCAGATGCCTGTCCTGTAAGGGCGCAGGTAGAGGAAATTGCAAAAAAATATAATATACCTGTTATGCTTATATGTGATACGAACCATATTCTCGCATCGGATTATTCAGAGGTGACTGTTGCCGATGCGGGAGCGGATTCTGTAGATTTTCTGCTTATAAACAAATGCAGCAGGGGAGATATAGTAGTAACACAGGACTATGGAGTAGGCGCAATGGCGCTGGGCAAGGGAGCCTATGCCATACACCAGAGCGGAAGGTGGTATACAGACGAAAATATAGACGATATGCTTATGTCAAGGCATATTGTAAAATCGGCACGCAGAAGTCATAAAAAGGTGCATATCAAAGGACCTAAAAAGAGAACGGAAGAGGACGATATCAGATTTTTGAATTCTTTTGAAAGGCTTGTGCAGAAGGCTCTGTCGGAAAATCAGAATTATAAATAAATGGTTTTTGGACAATAAAATACGGCTTGCAAGCTATACTTGTTAAAAGGGATAATTATTTCGGTGTAGCAAGCCGCAAGCCGTATTCCATGACAAAATTTCCCCTATTTTCAAGATGCAGGATATTATAATAATATCTTGCTGAATACAGCATCTTTATCCTCTCGTATTATTCCCAAATATCTCTTTGTAACGGCATATGAGCTATGGTTGTATATTTCCATAAGCAATGCAGGCGGCACACCGCTTTTCCAAGCGTGATATCCAAAGGTTTTCCTGAGCGAATGACAGCTTATGTCGTTGCCTATGCCTGCCCCTACACCTCCGGCGTGTATTATTCTGTGAGCCTGAGAGCGGGAAATATGATAGCCGTTCCCGTTGTCAAAGAGATATATGCTCCTGCTCTTGTCACAGTTTTTAAGGTAAAGCCTTACAGCCTCCTTTATACTGCTGTTAATGAGTATTTCCGAAGTCTTTCCGGTCTTGATTTCCTTAAGGACCACATGGGAGCGTATCTTATTATTGCCGTCCAGAATATCCGACCATTTCATATTTAAAATGTCACTTATTCTTAGAGCGGTATTAAGACAGAATGTAATGAGCATATAGTTCCTGTATTCTTCTCTCATAAGAAAATAATTCTTGAGCTTTTTAATATCTTTATTATCCCTTATAGGATGTGTAAGATTCATAATTTACCTCCAATCAGTGCGACACAATATATAATTAAGTCGCCTATGCACTTTTTTTCTTTTTTTATAAAAATACGTCTTGACAACACTATTTCTTTTGCGTATAATAATATGTACATAAGAAAATAATTTCAATCAGTTGTCTGAAACGCGTATATTTCTTAAGTTTTTGCATATACTTAATGCGACTTAATTATATAATAAGTAGCGTGACAAAATGCGACATTTATCTCCGAAAGGAGAATTTTTTATTTTATATACATTCACATAGAATTATTTTTATCCTAAAATATGAACAAAATTTGTAAATTGTTAAAAAACCTTGCTTATTTGTTCATAATATGGTATAATTAAACCACAAATAGGGCAATACAAAAAATATTTAAGGAGGACGACATTATGAGGAAATTTTTTAAGCTGTTTTTACTGACAGCTGTGGCAGCTTTCGCTATGTCCGTTATGACTATGGCGGCAGAGGAGATTTCAGAGAATACCACACTTTCTGAGGGAAACCATACAGAAATTGTTATCCATGGTTCTGCTGATAAGGAAGCTCCTTTAGAAATAACAGTACCCGAAAACGGCATTACAGTTAAAAGTGCCGGAAGTAAAGATTGTATCACTATTGCGGATGGTTATGTCAAACTGACAGGCGGACATATTTACCACAAAAATGATACAAATGCAAGCTCAGCCTCTATTATAAAGGTAGCTAAAAATGCAAGCCTTACTGTTGCCGATATTACTATATACGGCAGGGGCAAAGATGTTGAAGGCATACCGAGCAGTAGTGATAAAACACAAAGCCTTACATATGGTATTGAGGTTGCCGAAGATGCAGAATTGAATATCGAAAAAGGAGCAGAGATAGCTTATATCAATACAGATAGCGCTTTTGTATACGGTTCTACAATATTCAGTACAGGAACGGTAAATGTCAACGGCGGTTCTATACATAGCATTACTGTACGCGGCGGCGCTGCTATTATGGCATATAGTGGTTCTGTAAATTTTAACGGCGGTACTGTATATGATGCGGGAAAAGCATTGTATAATATGCGTGGTATCGTTACTATAAACGGCGGACTTATGACAGGTGCTTTGGTTGGCTCATATAATATTTCGGGCGAATATAACGCAGGTATTATTGAGAATGCTACAGGCGGTACAGTTACGGATAAAACAGACAGTATTAGCGTTACTGCCAAAGAGGGCGCAAATCTTGTTGCCAATCCCACTCATGACATAGTGACTGAAATAGACGGCAAAGAATTTACAGGTATGTTCTATAATGGCAAGTGGCATTTCAGAAGAGCGGAAGACGAGCATATACACGAAATACATTTCAATGTAGATGAAATTAATCTCAGTATGAGAGAAGGTCAAAGAACAGCGGAACTTACAGCACAGATATATTGTGCAGCAGGTCATACAACCGTAGCAAGTTGGGAAACGACGGGACCTATAACATATAAGGCAAAGCCGGGTGATTCAAATACTATAATCATAACTGCAACGGGTTCAGGTACCGCTACTGTCAAAGCTACAACATCAGATACTTTTTCTGCGGAATGTAAAATCAACATAGCTCCTGTTGAGGATATACATACACCCTGCACACTTGAAAACAAAACATATACAGACCTCACTATTAAAGGTACTTATACAGGCATAACTGTAACCGTACCTCAGGAGGGAATTACCGTAGCCAGCACAAATTCAAATAATTGTGTAACGATCACAGAAGGTCAGGTTACTCTTACAGGCGGTCCTATATATCATAAGGACGGAGCAGGAAATGTTTCAACAGCAATAATAAGAGTAGAAAGAAATGCAACTCTTACACTCGATAATGTTACTATAGACGGAAGAGAAGGTCCCGATTCTTCAGTATCCGAAAAGGTTATGTGCGGTATACATAACGAGGGATATCTTTATATAAAGGGCGGCACCGTTATAAAGAATATAAATGCAGATGATGAAATCCCCGGTAACGCTGCTGTTCACAATGCAAGTAAATACTCTGGTAACACATTTGGTTTGCTTGGCTGCGCTATATATGGAAATACCGGATTTGCTGTAGCGGGAAGTATAACAGCTTTTAATAATAATAACATTATTGTAGGCAAGCTTGACGATGCCGGCAAAAGCAGTTTTGTTGGTCAGGGATACAATTTAGGTGTAATTTCCGGTACAATAGGTGAAACAGTTAAAATGGGTAATTATGAGGCTACTGCTAAAGTAGGGGATACTCTTGTTACAAACGGAACTGCTACTGTTACATCACAATTAGGAAATCATACCTGCGTAAGCTCCTTCAGTGATAATGAATGGGAGTTCAAAGCCCAGATAAAGGGTATAGCGTCTTATGTAAAGGGTAAAAATACTCAAATTAATACATCTGCTACGAATTACGAACGTTTTGAGAGTTCACATGTAATGAACGGTGAAACAGTAGAAAATAATCCGGCTGCTACTGCTGAAAACAGCTCCGTCTCAACAGCTTTTATAGACGATATTTTAAAGGTTGAAGGAGAAAAGGCATATCTTCTCTTTGACGTTATAGTTCCAAGCAGTCCTCAGAATACATATATAAGAATAGGTACAAATATAAACTTCCCTAATGGTTTGTCCAAACCTAGTAACTCTGCCAGCTATGTTGCCTATGATGATAAAAATACATGTATTTATAAGGCTAATTCTAGTGGTGCAACATATAAATATAGGCTCACTGCCGACAATACTGGTGATAGTACATTCGGACTTATAATCAATAAATTGTATTCAACGGATGCTTATGCTTATATCAAAGCTTGTACAGCAGATGAATACAATAATGCATCCGACTACGAAGAAGTAAATGTCAGCGGCGGCACTGCGGCTGTAAGCTTAGATTAAGGAGGAAATTGTGTTATGAAAAAATATATTAAACCCGAATTAATTATAACAAGCATCAACTCACAGGATATTATAACTATAAGCGCCGTAGGTCAGCTTAAGAGTAAATTTAACGGCATTAAATTCGGCGAAGTCGATTTCTTCTAAAATTTGTGGGGACAGTCTCAGGGCTGTCCCCTATGTTTTTTCTTAAAATTAATAAAATGCTTGCATTGGCTGTAAATATATGTTATAATATCAACTGTTGTGAAAACACATATAGGTCGGTTTGGTAAGAAGGGTGACGCAGGTATTGTGTTTCTTGTCATAGACCTATAGAGGAAAAACCAAAAGGAGGATGAAATAATGGGTGTTATTTCAATGAAGCAGTTATTGGAGGCAGGCGTTCACTTCGGACATCAGACAAGAAGATGGAACCCTAAGATGGCAGAGTATATCTTTGCTGAGAGAAACGGTATCTACATCATCGATCTTCAGAAGACAGTAAAGAAGGTCGAGGAGGCTTACAAGGCTGTAGCAGAAATAGTTGCAGACGGCGGCGAGGTGCTTTTCGTAGGTACTAAAAAGCAGGCTCAGGACTCTATTAAGGAAGAGGCTCAGAGATGCGGTATGTACTATGTAAACGAGAGATGGTTAGGCGGTATGCTTACCAACTTCTCAACTGTCAAGACAAGAATTAAGAGACTTAAAGAGCTTGACGCTATGATAGAGGACGGCACAATGGACCTCCTTCCCAAGAAAGAGGTTGCCAAGCTTATGCACGAAAAGGAAAAGCTTGACAGAAACATTGGCGGTATCAAGGAAATGACAAGAATACCCGACTGTCTTTTCATAGTTGACCCAAGAAAGGAAAAGATAGCAGTACAGGAGGCTCACAATCTGGACATACCTATTGTGGCTATAGTTGATACCAACTGCGATCCCGAAGAGGTCGATTACGTTATCCCCGGCAATGATGATGCCATAAGAGCCGTAAAGCTTATTGCAGGCAGAATAGCCGACGCTGTTATTGAGTCTAAGCAGGGCGAGCAGAATACTCCCGCTGAGGAAACGGAAACAGTAGAAGAGGCTGTTGAGGAAGAATCAGCGGTTGAGGAATAATATCTGAAATTTATCAGGCTTTAGCCACAAGGCTGAAGCCTTTCTTTTAAAAAATAATCTAAAATAAACAGGAGGACGAAAATATGGCTGTTACAGCTGCTTTAATTAAGGAATTAAGAGGAATAACAGGTGTAGGCATGAGCGCTTGCAAGAATGCTCTTGTTGAAACTGACGGTAATATCGAGGAGGCTATTGAGGTCTTAAGAAAGCAGGGTCTTGCCAATGCCGAGAAGAAGGCAGGCAGGATCGCCGCTGAGGGTATAAGCTATGCTTATATTCCTGAGGATAATTCAGTTGGCGTAGTTGTTGAGGTAAACAGTGAAACCGACTTCGTTGCAAAGAACGACTTATTCAAGACATTTGTAAATAATATCGCTGTTCAGGTATCTAAGTCAGATGCCAAGGATGTTGAAGAATTATTTACAGAGAAGTGGGTAGAGGACGAGAGCAAGACAGTTAAGGACGCTCTTACAGAGAAGATATCCGTTATCGGCGAGAACCTTAATATCAGAAGATTTGAGAAGATCGTAAACAATGGCGGCAGCTACCTTGTATCTTATATCCATGCAGGCGGCAAGATCGCTGTTCTTGTGGAAATGGCTACAGACTCCAAGGACGACGCTGTTTTCACAGCAGGCAAGAATGTTGCAATGCAGATCGCTTCTATGAATCCTAAGTTTGTCGGCAAGGATAATGTTCCCGATGAGTTCATTGCTCACGAAAAGGAAATATTGCTTGAGCAGGCTAAGAACGATCCTAAGAATGCAGGCAAGCCCGAAAATATTCTTGAAAAAATGCTTGCAGGTAAGCTTAACAAGGAATTAAAGGACTTCTGCTTGTTAGAGCAGGAATACGTTTTAGGCGACAAGATATCTGTAGGCCAGTATCTTAAGGAGGTTTCAAAGGAGATCGGTACAGACGTTACCGTTAAGAGCTTTATAAGATTTGAAACAGGCGAAGGCCTTGAGAAGAAGAATGAAAACTTTGCTGAAGAGGTAGCTAAGGCTATGCAGTAAAGCTTACGCATTTCAGACAGCCGTTTTAAGCTGCTCTGTATCGGGACAAATAAATATTTGTTTAATATGAGGAATTATCAAAGGATAGTTCCTCTTTTTTTGTAAAACCGGAAAAAGAAGTCGCAGAATAAAATTGATGTTTTATATACAGGAGCGGAAAGTTTTGGAATATTGACACATATAAAAATATGTGTTAATATTATACCACAAGGAGGAATAAACTAATGAAAAGCTATTCTTCAAGAGAAATTTTAAAGCTATTAAAAGCCGATGGCTGGTATGAAGTGGCTTGCGATGGAGACCATCATCAATTTAAACACCCAACCAAAAAGGGAAGAGTGACTTTGCCTCACCCTAAAAAACATATCCCTATCGGAACTGTTAAAAGCATTGCCAAACAAGCCGGTATAATTATAGAATAAAGGAGGATATAACCATGAAAGACACTTATTCATATATAGGTATTCTGGAATATGCCGATGACGGAATTTCTGTTTACTTCCCCGACCTGCCCGGATGTTTTACTTGCGCCGACACCACGGAAGAAGCCGTTAGGAACGCAAAAGAAGCTTTGGGTTTACACATTTGGGGACTGGAACAGGACGGAGAGCCGATACCCGAACCCTCGTCAATAGAAAATATAGAACGCAGTGAAAACGCTCTTCCTTTTCTGGTGGAAATATTTATGCCAACCGTAAGGGAAAGAATAAACAATCGATCTGTAAGCAGAACAATTACATTGCCTGCTTGGCTTAACGCCGCCGCACTGGAAAAAAATATAAACTTTTCAAAGCTTTTGCAGGAAGCTTTGCTCAAGGTATTACAATGATAGAAGGGTATGGAAAATATAAAACAGTGCCTGCGGAATATCCAAATGTTAATCCTTGCTAGATATAATGTGTTGAAGCATATGCTTTGATACATATAAGCGTATTTTGAAGTCTGTATTGATTTTTAGTGAGAAATGGGGTAAAATAATATACAGACAAAGGTATCATATTAAAAAATGGAGGAATATTATGGAAAAATGGCTGGGACCTGACAGCAAATTCTATAAATGGGGAACATTGCTTGCTGACCTGATAATACTTACGGTGCTGTGGCTTATATGCAGTCTGCCAATAATCACAATGGGAGCGGCTACAACGGCTCTCTACTATGTAACTACACGTCAGCTTTCAAACAGGGAAGGCTACGTTTCAAGGGATTTTTTCAGAAGCTTCAGAAAAAATTTCTTTCAGGCAACATTAGTCGAGATAATATTGGGTATAATATCAGTGGCGCTTTTTATCAATATACTTATGCTTGACCGCTCAACGGTATTGGGTTCTATATTGTTTCCCATACAGTTTGTAATATTGTACGAGCTTACTATCGTAACAATATATATATACCCTATACTTTCACGCTTTGAGTTTAAGACAGTGCAGCTTTTCAAGACTGCGTTCTTTATGGCAAACAGGCACCTTATGACCACTATTACCTGCTTTGTCCTCTTTGTGGCGGCAATTCTGGTAGTATTCAGGTTTTACATACTCATATTTGTATGCGCAGGCTTTTATGCCATACTGACATCACTTATGTTTATGCATTTGTTCAGAAAGTATATCCCCGAAATGGATATGGACAGTTTTGAGGATATGCGTTAAAATAGGGAGAAAAGTATATGAAAAAAGCAATTGGCTCCAGGATCGACCTGAATGATCTGTCTGATCCTGATGTGGTAGAGTTCAGAAAATATATTGATGAATTTTTTAACAGCAAAAATGTCAAAAGGCTTGATAATTATGACCAGCATTTCAGAACATCCAGATTGCAGCACAGCCTTAATGTGGCATATTATAGCTTTAAGATAGCAAAGAAGATAGATGCCGATCCCAGGGCTGCCGCAAGGGCAGGGCTTTTGCACGATCTCTACTGGTATGACTGGCATAAAAAGGAAACACCGCAGCTTCACGCATTCTTACACCCTCGCCTTGCCGTGAGGAATGCCACAAGGCTTGCCGATGACCTCAGCGAAAGAGAGGCGGACGCTATAGCAAAGCATATGTGGCCTCTTTGCTTAGGCTTTCCCAAGTATAAGGAATCACTGGCAGTTACACTGGCGGATAAATATGCCGCCGCTCTTGAGATCACAACACAGTGGGGCAGGCTTTTTGGCGAAAGCTCCATAAGGAAGGCAAGGGGTTCCGTAAAGAAGGTAAGATCAATTATTGCAGAAAAAAGAAAAAAGTAAGCGATTTATGTTGACAAAAATTACCAAATATGTTAATATCATAATATAAAAGCACATTTTGGTATGGAGGTATTAACATGAAATCAACAGGAATAGTAAGAAAAGTAGATCAGCTGGGACGTATGGTGCTGCCAAGTGAGTTAAGAGAAAGCTTCAATATAAAAGACGGCGATGCTCTTGAAATATTCACATCAAACGATATGATAGTGCTTAAAAAGTATATGCCTTCGGACATATTTACGGGAGATATGGAGGACCTTATAGAATACAAGGGTAAAAAGGTCTCCAAAAATACCGTAAGAGAGCTTGCTAAAATTGCGGGGTTCAGGCTGGAGGAAACAGAGGCTCCGCAAAAGGGAAACAGCTTTGAGCTGGAAGATATATTCTGATATAAAGCAGGTGAAACATATGGGTATGAGAGTCGGACTTGGTTATGATGTACATAAACTTACGGAAAACAGAGAACTGATACTTGGGGGAGTGAATATCCCCTATGAAAAGGGACTTCTGGGTCACTCAGACGCAGATGTGCTTATACACGCTATTATGGACGCCCTCTTAGGCGCAGCCAAAATGGGAGACATCGGAAAGCTTTTTCCCGATACTGACCCTCAGTACAAGGGCATATCAAGTATTAAGCTCCTTAAATGCGTTAAGGAAAAAATGGACGAAAAGGGCATTAAGATAATAAATATCGATTCAATAATAGTAGCTCAGAGACCTAAGATGCGTCCTTATATAGAGCAGATGGAGAAAAATCTGGCTGAGGCTTTGGACATTGACGCAGATCGTATCAATGTAAAGGCAACTACAGAGGAAGAGCTTGGCTTTACGGGAAAGGGCGAAGGAATTTCCTCAAAGGCTGTCTGTCTTATTGAAATTTAACAGGGCTGTCGCAATTAATAATTGCGATACCCTTTTAATTTGTTGAAAATGGGAGTAATGTATAATGAAAAAGTCTTATGAAATAGATATGTGCAACGGACCCTTGCTGGGCAAGATATTTATGTTTGCCATACCTCTTATGCTTTCAAGCATACTGCAGCTTTTATTCAATGCGGCGGATATTATTGTTGTGGGAAGATTTACGGGAAGTACGGCTCTTGCCGCTGTAGGTTCTACAAGTTCCCTTATTAATCTTCTGGTCAATCTTTTTATAGGTGTGTCTGTCGGCGCCAATGTACTTGTTGCCAGGTTTTACGGCGCCAAGGACGAGGAAAATATACAGCAGACCATACATACGGCAGTGCTTACTGCATTGGTAGGCGGTATTGTCCTTATTTTCTTGGGTGTGCTTATTGCAAAGCCTATGCTTACTCTTATGGGTACGCCCGACAATGTACTTGATCAGGCGGCACTTTATATGAGAATATACTTCTGCGGTATGCCTGCTTTTATGCTCTATAATTTCGGCGCAGCTATACTAAGAGCTATAGGCGATACCAAAAGACCCTTGTACTTTCTTATACTTGCGGGAATAGTCAATGTTATACTGAATCTGTTTTTTGTAATAGTCTGCCATATGGGAGTGGCAGGCGTAGCTCTTGCAACTATTATATCCCAGACTATTTCGGCGGCGCTTATTATAAGGTGCCTTATTAAAAATGACGGTATATGCAGACTTTATCTTTCAAAGCTGAGAATACATAAAAGCAAGCTTATATTTATGCTGAGAATAGGTGTTCCCGCAGGCCTGCAGGGCGTTATTTTCAATGTGTCAAACGTACTTATACAGTCATCAATCAATTCTTTCGGCTCTGTTATTATGGCAGGCAATACGGCTGCAAGCAATATAGAAGGCTTTGTATATGTTTCAATGAACGCTCTTCATCAGACTGCCTTAAGCTTTACAGGGCAGAATATGGGCGCAGGCAAGTACAAAAGGATCGACAAGCTGCTTATGGAATGCGTCGTTATTGTTTCCATAATAGGTCTTTTAATGGGTAATGGTGCATACCTTATGGGCAATCATCTTTTAGGTATATATTCCTCAGATGCTGAGGTAATACAGTATGGTCTTATAAGGCTTTCCATAATAGCCTCTACATATTTCCTCTGCGGCGCTATGGACGTATTTGCCGGAGCAATAAGAGGAATGGGCTATTCCATACTGCCTATGACAGTATCTCTTATAGGAGCTTGCGCTTTCAGAGTTGTGTGGATATTTACTATTTTCAGGTGGCATCATACGCTTATGAGCCTTTATATATCATATCCCATTTCATGGGCGCTTACGGCTCTTGTCCATTTTATGTGTTATTTAATAGTGCGGAAAAGAGAATTCTCAAAAGTCTGAAATGACTGCGAAGGCAGTCCTTTCAGACCGTCGAAAAAACAATATTTCGATAGTAAATATGAATTAAAATAAAGAACAGCTTGTAAAAAAGCGTCGCAGACTTTAATCCGCAGGAGGAATTCATTTCCTCCGAGGACAGGAACCTTTCTGTAATTTTGGTGTTAAACACCAAAATTGCGGAAAACACGGCTGGTTCCCACCTTAATTGAACTGAAAGAAATGCAAGCATTTCTTTCAAGCGTGTCGATTTTATCGACACGCTAAAAGGACTGCGAAAGCAGTCCTTTAATAATTGTTGTTTCCGTATTCTATCCCTGCATCGGTTATGGCAATTCGTGCTTTTTTATCACCTAATGACAGTATTTCCAGATATCCCTTTTCCTCAAGGAGCTTTATGGCTCCTTTTTTGATTTCTACCTTATGGGCATTTTCCGTATTGTAAGCATAGGAATAAACGTCTCCGCCCATTACATAGGACTGATACAGCCTTGATAAAATTTCCTCCTCGTATTTGTCCATGATCTCACTTCCTTTTTTTAGACATTGGCAATCCGCATATCGGACTTTTTTTCAAATATTTTGTAAACGGTAACCGAAAGCAGTACGGTAAGTATATCTGCCGTAAACTGTGACCATACTATGCCCTGCATACCTATAATATAGTTAAGTATAAACAGCATTGGTATGTTAAAGGCAAGCCAGCGCATTACACCGAGGAAAAGCGCATAGCCTCCCTTTCCGAAGCCGTTGAAAAGATATACATGGAAAAAGCTTAAAAACATAAGAGGCGTAGCCAGGCAGCGTATACGCAGAAAGCCTGTGCCAAGAGCGACTGTCTGTGCGTTGCTTATAAATATTTTCATAATTTGTCCCGCAAATATTTCATACAGTGTAACGCTTATTATGGCAAAAATTATGCCGATCATACAGGAATAATTTTTGACTGCATTCATACGCTTGTAGTTTCTTGCCGAATAGTTGTAGGCAACTATAGGCATCATACCCTGACATATTCCTATGCCGACATTAAGAGGCAGACGCTCAGCCTTTAAAACAATGCCTACGGCGGCAAGAGCCATATCGCCATATCCTGCCATAAGCCTGTCTATTACAATATAATCCATATCAAATAGGAATGTGGCTATGGCGGAGGGTAGACCTACGCAGAATATACTGCCTATGTTTTCTGCTTTTGGCAGCTTGGCGGGAGAGCAAAGGCGAAGTACCGAATTATCCCCCATTCTTATAAGAACAAATATAAAGTAAGCGCAGGAAATACAGTTTGAAAGGCAGGTTGCCATACCTGCTCCGATTATTTCCATTCCCTTTGGGAAAAGTACAAACATAAACAGGGGATCCAGCACAATGTTTATAATACCGCCCATTGTTATGCCAAAGCCTGCTTTTCCGGATTCGCCGGCGCTTCTCAGATGAGTGGAGAGTACGTTTGAAAGTACTGTGGGAACACCGCCCAGTACTATTACGCAAAAGGCATAGCCCGACGCATATGTATAAGTTTCTTCTCCTGCCCCCAGAAGTGCCATAAGGGGCTCCATAAACAGAAACACCATGAGTGAAAAAAGAGCCGCCACAGCTACTCCCAGATATACGCTGAAGCTGTATACCTTCTTGACCTCCTCTGCGTCCTTTTTGCCTAAAAGACGGGATACAAGGGTACCTCCGCCGACACCTGCAAGTCCCGCTATAGATATCAGAATATTGAATATGGGAAGAATAAGAGATACTCCGGCGACCATATAGGGGTTATTTGTGCGCCCTATGAAAAATGTGTCTGCCATATTGTATATAAGTACTATAAGCTGACCTATTATGGTAGGTATCGCCATTGTATATACTGCCTTTGATACAGGCATATCTTCAAATACCGCTGTGTTTTTGTAAGACATTTGTACTACGCTCTTTTCTTATTTTTATTTTTCGTAAATTGTATAGTTTAAGCTATGTTCGCTCACAGACTATTTCATAGCCTGCAAATCTGGTTTGTTTCTTAATGTTAAGAAGGCAGATTGTTTCCACATGCTCTGAGACAATGCTATGAATGTAGAGGCTCCTACCAAGCAAGTCATTAACGGCTCCTACCAAACAAATCCACCTTAGCCCATTTGATGCTCGATCTTCTCAATGAGCGTAATATCTGCTGGAAGCCAATGAACACTATACAATTCCTTCTTCGATAGCCACTTAGCATCCTCTGCCTCCAGAAGCTTTAGCTCTCCGGTCACGATCTCACACCAGAAGCAATCCATCGAAAGGTGAAACGTTGGATAGTCGTATTCGATGGTCCCGATCAGATCACCAACGTTAATCTTTGTATCAAGCTCTTCCTGTATTTCTCTTACAAGAGCCTGCGGAGGAGTCTCACCGGATTCAATCTTTCCACCTGGGAACTCCCACTGACCTTTAAACTCACCATAGCCTCTGGCCGTAGCAAATATCTTTTTCTTCTCCTGCAGCGAATCGCATATAACCGCTGCAACTACTTTTATTGTTTTCATCGCTAAATTTAAATGAATTCAAGCATTTTCTTTTCCATGCAGAACTCATATCCCATCTTTTTTAGTCCTATTTTCTCAAAATTCACATCAATAGATGTGCCGCTAATGGCTGTTATTGTCCCAACACCAAAAGTCTTATGCTTAACTTTCTTTCCAACAATCTCAGGCGGTATTACAACCGGTGGCTTGGGCTCAGGCTTTGGAGCTACAGGTGCTGTCACCGGAGCAACCGATTTCGATTTTTTACCGCGTTTCTTTTTCTCTGCCAGAATCTTTGCATATTCAGCATCAACATTTTTTCCACGAGTTTTATAATCCTCCATGTCTGAAAAAACAAATATATCTGGTTTCTTCACGTCATTATCCGGCACTGGGCGAATTGGGAACATCCATACCTCTCTGTCAATTCCGTCTTCACCTGGCTGCATTTCAGTGTAGGGATTATCCACTAATTCAACTCGGCCGCAATAAACATATTCTCCTTCATTCATAACCTCAAACAAGTGAACATCAACACCGTTATTCCTGCAATTAGCAAGAGTTGCATTCTGAGCCCAATTGATATCCTGATCGCCCGATTTCCCCATTCCGGTGTAATGGAGGACTCCGCCGATCCACTTATCATGATAGATTCCTTTTGTATAGTCTGAAATGATAACAAGTGTATTTGTCGCTTTTGAACGACGCATTCCACCCATATTACCGCACTGAAACGTTTCAACGATGTCACTATTCTTTATTGTTTCACCGATCTTTAATCCTGGATTAAACATTCTTTCATTCCTCCATTTGCTTTTGGATTATCTATAGTATCTTTCTACTAGGGTAGGTAGCATTATATTTCAAGCATTTTTACACTATCAATTATGTATTTTAGTCAACAGAACCACGCACTCCACGTGATATGTCATAGGAAACATATCTACAGGCTGTACCTTTTCTATTTTATACTCATTTGTTGAGCAGAGGATTTTAAGGTCACGTGAAAGGGTTGCGCTGTCGCAGCTGACGTATATTATTTTTTTAGGCTCCATTCTGAGCATAAGCTCAAGAAGGCTTTTATCACAGCCCTTACGTGGAGGGTCTACTACCATAACATCGGGTGTAATGCCCTTGTCATAAAGCATTGGTACGATCTCTTCTGATTTGCCTGTATAAAATTCTGCATTTTCTATACTGTTAAGTATAGCGTTTTCCTTTGCGTTTTCTATTGCGGCATCTACTATTTCAATGCCGTATACTTTTTTGGCTCTTTGCGCAAGGAACAGGGATATAGAGCCTATGCCGCAGTAGGCGTCAATTACTGTTTCACTGCCCTTAAGGTTGGCAAATTCCAGCGCCTTTGAGTAAAGCTTATAGGTCTGCAACGGATTTACCTGAAAGAAGGAAAGAGCGGATATTTTAAAGGTCAGGTCTCCTATCTTGTCTGCAATATAGTCCCTGCCCCATATAGTTTCACATCTGCTTCCCATAATGACATTGGATCTTACAGTATTGTAATTTATAACTATGGACTTAATGCTGTCAATTCCGTTTAATGCGGAGATAAGTTCCTTTTTATATTTAAAGCTGCTGCTGTTTACAACAAGGCACACCATTATTTCTTTTGTGAAATATCCCTCTCTTATAAGGATGTGCCTTGCAAGCCCCTTGCCTGTTTCTTCATTGTAGACAGAAATATTATTGCTTTCAATAAAGCTTTTTACTGCTTTCAGTATTTTTTCGTTTGAATTGCTTCCTATAAGACATCTGCTGCATTCTGCGATATTATGAGTTCCCAAAGAATAAAAGCCCATCTTTATGCCGCTTTTGTCACGCTCTATGGGATACTGTGCCTTATTCCTGTAATGCCATGGCTCCTCCATACCTATAACAGGCTCAACTTCAATATCTTCAAAGCCGCCTATTCTCATAAGATTCTGCTTTACCTTATTTTGCTTGAGCTTAAGCTGTTCCGAATATTCAAGGTGCTGCAGGGTACAGCCTCCGCATTTTCCTGCTGCCTCGCAGGGCGGACTTATCCTGTGGGGCGAAGGCGTTATTATATTGAGGACCTTGCCGTAACCATAGCTTTTGTTTGCCTTTACTACAAGTACCCTTACATCCTCACCCGGAAGTGTGTTTTTGACAAAAAGCGTATATCCGTCGATCTTGCCTATACCCTCGCCGTGAGTCCCTATATCTGTAATTGTAATAGTGCAGATATCATTCTTTTTGATGTTCATTATTAAAACTCTGTCTTTCTTATATTCCTTGCAAGTATTTTATTATAGCCTGCCCAGGGACCGTTCAAATCACTGTCTGCAATAGTTGTTTCAATCATTTTTACCTTTGCGTCCGTATCATCTGCGCAGTGGAGGAGAAATGCCTCAAGTGTTCTGGGCAGCTTAGGTGAGCCGTATTCGTACTCACCGTGATGAGCCAATATATTGTGCTGTATAAGTGAGCGGAGTTGGTGCGGAAAGCCTTCTATCTTGTCTGCCTCCCTGCCTATAAATTCGGCGCCCATTACTATATGGCCTATAAGCTCTCCGTCATCTGTATAGTCTACGTTGGGAAAATCGGAAAGCTCCTTGAGTTTTGCTATATCGTGGAGAAGTGCCGATGCTATAAGCACATCCCTGTTTACGTTTTCGTAGTGTGAGGCAAAGAAGTCGCAAATTTCCGTTACGGATATGGTATGTTCTATAAGACCGCCCATATAGTTGTGATGCATTGCCTTTGCCGCAGTATGCTTTTTAAAGGCTGAGGAGATATTTTCATTCTTTATGAAAATATTGGTAAGGAGTTTATTTATGTAAGGCTCCTTTACTGATGAAATAAATGCCTCCAGCTTTTTATAAAGCTCATCTACATTCTTTTCTGTGGTGGGTATATAGTCAGCCTCGTCATACTCTCCCTCCTGAGCCTTTCTTATCCTCTTTATATTGAGCTGGAGGTCCTTGTTGAAGACCTGTACCATAGCGTCTATCTTGATGTAATCTCCTTCTTCAAAGGACTGTATATCTCTTGAGATATCCCATACCTTGCCGTTTATGATGCCTGTTTTATCCGCCAGTGTAAGTGAAAGATAATTTTTGCCTGTTCTTGTTGACTTGTTGCTCTGTCTTTGCTTGCAGAGATAGAAGTCGACTACTCTTTCTCCCTCTTTTAATTCGTTTATATATTTCATATGCAACCCTCCGTATTCACTCTTATGGTTAAATTTTATCATAAAATACGGAAATAGCAACCAATTTTAATTAATTTTTAATTTTCTTTTTATTTTAATTTAAAAATAAAATATTATCATAAGTGCATAAAGATGAAAGGGGAGACAGATATGAAAAGAAAAACAGCGTTGATTATCACTGCGGCTATGCTTATATCAGGCTGCAGCATAACCTCTGCAGATACAGGTACGGCAGTAAGCGTAAATCTTGGAAGCATAAAGGAGAATACTTATAATATAACAAAGGGAGGTACTTATACTCTTGGCGGAGATTACAAGGGTATGATAAGCATTGACACTAAGGACAGCGTTAGGCTCATACTTAATAATGTAAATATCGAAAACAGCAGCGGACCTGCCATATACGGAAAGAATTGCAGCAAGCTTACGGTGGAGACCGCAGAGGGCAGTGAAAATACTCTTACAGACGGTAAGGAATATACATCAGAGGGAAAGGGCTGCATATTTTCCAATGATGATATAGTATTACAGGGCAGCGGTGTTCTGAATATAAAGGCAAACTATGACCACGGTATTGCGTCTGATGACAGCGTTGAGATAGAAAAGGGCAGTGTAAACATAAATTCGGTAGGCGACGGCATACATACCAATGACGATATTACAATAAAGGACGGCAGCGTTACGATAATATCAGAGCAGGACGGTATTCAGGCAGAAGGGAATGTAAATATAGAAGGCGGCGCTTTGAATGTAACGGCAACGGGAGAGGTTGCCGAGAGTACGGACAATGAGCCTATGGGCAGAGGCGGTATGCCCTTCGGCAATGGTGAAAGACCTCAGATGGGTGAAATGCCTAAAATAGACGGACAGCCTCCTCAAATGCCTGAGGGCGAAAGACCGCAGATGTCCGAGGACTTCAGAGGCCATAGGAAAAATATGCCTGAAGGAACAACAATAAGGGAGGATATGACGGAAAGCACAACTGCAGGCAGCAGTACAGCAGATGTAAGCGAGAGTTCAACGGAAGCTACTACGGAATTTCCAAGCAGCAAGGGTATAAAGGCTGATGACGATATAACGATAAAGGGCGGCAGCATTAATATAATTTCTAACGACCATTGTATAAAATCAGCAAATATAACAACTATAGAAAACGGCAGCATAGTCATTAATTCTACGAAAAGCAAGGGCATAAAGGCAGAGGGGGATCTCACTGTAAACGGCGGAGACATAAGCGCAGATACAAGGGACGAAAGCATTGAGTCAAAGGCCATAGCCACTATAAACGGCGGCAGCATCAATATAAAAAGTGAAGACGATGGCATAAATGCAGGTGGCGGCTCAGGCTCTGAAATGATGGGCGGAGTCAGCGACGGCGAAGAGCATCAGGTAATAATAAACGGCGGTACTATACATATAGACGCCAACGGAGACGGCATAGATTCCAATGGCGATCTCAGCATAAACGGTGGTGTTGTAGCTATAGACGGACCTTCCAACAGCGGTAACGGTGCTCTTGACTATGCAGGAAAGGGCAGCATAAACGGCGGAAGCGTTATAGCATTAGGCGCAGCCGGAATGGCACAGTGTCCCGACGGCGGAAAGCAGAATGTATTGAATATTACCCTTGACAGCGTACAGCCTGCAGGCACCTCCGTTGCGGTAAAGGACAGCAAGGGCAATGTTATAGGCGAAATGAAGTCTGCCAAGGAATTTCAGAATATCATATTATCTTCCGAGAATATAAAGGAAGGCGAGAAATACACCGTAAACACAGATGACAAGTCCGCTGCCGAAATAACGGCTCAGAAGGGCGTCACTTCCTACGGTAACAGCGGCAGAGCCTTTGGCAGAGGTGGTTTTGGCACAAAAGGCGAAAGATCACCGAAAAAAATTACCTCAGCACCGCAAAATATGACATTTTAGTATATATTTCAAGTTAAGGTTTGCTTGTATTTATTAAGCAAATCTTAACTTTTTTATTCTAATGGAAAATTCATAAAAAAAATATTGACATCGCTGATAATAAGGAGTACAATCAAAAAGGTTAGAATTCTAAGTTTATTGTGAGGTGAAATAAATGAAGGATCTGAACATAAATATGGGTATCACACCCTTGCTCTATCAGGCATCCCACAAATGTATGCTCCTGCAAAATGAAATACTTAAGAAATTCAATATTTCAGTTATGCAGGCAGCCATACTCGGCATAATACGTTTTGTGGAGGACGGTTCTGTCAATCAGAAGACACTCAGCAAGGAAATGGGTGTTAAGGAATCATCTGTTTCCAGTATGATAAATACAATGATAAAGAACGGACTGATAGTAAGAGAGCAAAGCAAAACAGACGCCCGCAATAAAATATTGAGATTAGGTGAAAGGGGCAGGGAAATAACGGAGTTTGTACAAAACTCTGCCAAGGATATTGAAAATAAGCTCTACGGTCATCTTACCGAGGAGGAAAAAAGCTCACTTGTAAGCATACTCAAGAAGCTTATATGATAATTTGATCTGTGTTAAAAATTTTTAATAATAAAATTATAAAGCAAATCTGGGAGGTTATGTATGAAAAAGTATTTGAGATTTACGGCTGCGGCTTTATGTATTGCAATGCTTTCAGGCTGCGGCGGAGGACCAAAGGGCGGTATGCCCGAAACAGAACAGGAGAAAAAGGCTACCAGCGTAGAGGTTGCCAATCCTACCATAAACACAGTTAAGGACGAGTATATGTATTCAGGTACTATACAGGCTGCCGAAACTGTTGACGTGACTGCCAAGGCTCAGGGAACGGTTGCAGCTACATATTTTGAGGTAGGCGATACCGTTACAAAGGGCGCCGTACTTTATAAGATAGATGACAAGGATTATCAGACTGCTCTTAAGAGCGCTCAGGCTTCACTTAATTCAGCCAATGCAGGCGTGCAGTCTGCAAGAACAGGTGTTACCACGGCAAACGGAGCGACTATGAAGTCACAGCTTGAGGGTGCCAAGAGTGCCATTACCAATGCCCAGACGGCTCTTGAGAATGCAAAGAAGTCTGTAGAGGACGCCAAAATAGCAGTGACAAATGCCCAGACAAATTATGACAAGGCAAAGAATGACTACGACATAAACAAGCAGCTTTACGATGTAGGAGGACTTGCCGAGGACACTCTTAACAACCTTAAGATTGCCCTTGACACAGCTGCAAATACCCTTACTACAGCTAACAATGCTAAGGATAAGGCGGAGCTTGGAGTAAAGAGTGCCGAGGACGCTTTAAATCAGGCAAATACCTCATACAATATACTTGCCAATGAAACTACGGCAGAAAATACAAAGAGGGCAAATGACGCTCTCAATACTGCCCTTGCGGCTCAGAAGTCAGCAACGGTAGCTGTGGAGAACGCAAAGCAGCAGATAGACTACTGCACAGTCACAAGTCCCATAAGCGGTACCGTTCTCAAGAAGAACGTCACAGCAGGCGCTATGGCAGCAGGAGTGGGCTACCAGATAGTAGACCTTTCATCTCTTAAGGTTGAGGTCAATGTATCAGAGCAGATAGCCACAAGCGTAAATGTGGGAGATGCAGTTACTATCAATATTCCTTCTTTGACAGAGGGCGGGGAGTTTACAGGCTCTATTACGGAGATACCCCCCGGAGCAAATACCGACGGCACATATACTATAAAAATAAATATCCCCAACACTACAGGCACTTTAAAGGCAGGTATGTTTGCTGAGGTACATTTTGCCAAGTCCACAAGCAACGACGCTTTTGTACTGCCAAGGGATGCAGTTCTTGACAAGAACGGTGAGGAATACTATGTATTTGTAGCAGAAAACGGAAATACCGCTGTCAGAAAGACCGTTACCATAGGTATAGACACAGGCGACACCATTGAGGTGACCTCAGGCATTGAGGCTACAGACAAGGTAGTCGTAAAGGGTCAGACATATCTTGCAGACGGCGATGCCATAAACATAGTGACGGACAACGGAGTAGAGATAGAGCAGACAACAGAGGCTGCCACAGATAATAATGAGGCTCCTGCCAAGGGCAAGGGGGCTAAGAAATGATAAAAACCTGTATTAAAAGAAAAGTTACGGTAATTATGGCGACTTTAGTTGTGTTCTTAGGCGGCTTCATAGCCTATAACAACTTAGAGCTTGCTATGACACCCAATGTAGATTTACCCGTTGCTCTTGTAATGTGCAATTACACAGGAGCGGCTCCCGAGGAAATGGAGGAGCTTGTAACAAAGCCTATAGAGGAGCAGCTTGCCACCATAACAGGTGTCGATACCATTACGTCACAGTCCTCTTCAGGCTCTTCAATAGTAGCCATACAGTTTGTTGATGGTACGGATATAGATATTGCCACAAACGATATGAGAGACAGACTGGACAGAGTAAGGGCAATGCTGCCCGACGATGCTAACGATCCGACTGTAATGAAGATGGATATGAATGCCCAGAGTATTATGGTAGGTGTCACAAGCAGCAAGTATGATGTAGATACCCTCTACAATCTTCTTGACGACAATGTTTCTTCAATGTTTGAAAAGATAGACGGCGTATCTTCTGTATCACTTATGGGCGGTACAGATAAAGAGGTCAGGATAATAGTTGACCAGAATAAGCTGCAGAATTACGGAATTACGATCAATACCATTTCCGCAGCCCTTGCGGCGGAAAATACGAATATGCCTTCAGGCTCTCTTAAGCAGGGTACAACCGAGATCGCTTTGAGGACAGAGGGTGAATTCAATTCATTAGAGGATATAAAGAATACCTTCATTACTACAAAGACAGGCAACAATGTTATGATAAAGGATGTTGCCGAGGTAAAAGAAATGGAGAAGGATAAAAGCTCCAAGACCCTTATAAACGGTGAAGAGGGCTGTATGTATGCTCTTTCCAAGCAAAGCGATGCCAATATCGTTACCGTGAGCAAGAGTATTCTCAAGACTATGGATGACATAAAGAAGCAGTATCCGGATTTTGAGTTGACCATGCTTACGAACACGGCAGAGTACATAGAGCTTGGTATAAACAATATGGTTAGCACAGCCTTTCAGGCGGCATTCATAGCTATATTCGTACTCCTTATAATACTGAGAAGTGTAAGAATGTCCCTTATTATAGGTGTATCTATCCCTACATCAATATTTGCTACATTCGCTCTTATGTATCTGAGCGGTATGTCCCTTAATATGATGTCCCTGGGCGGTGTGGTAATAGCCATAGGTATGCTTGTGGATAACTCGGTAGTTGTACTTGAGAATATATTCAAGAAGCGGTCCGAAGGCTTGAGCGCCTTTGAGGCGGCATATCACGGCTCCTCAGAGGTATCAATGGCAATTACGGCTTCCACCCTTACAACAGTTGCCGTTTTCCTTCCTCTTACATTTATGCCGGGTACAATGGGCGATATTATGAAGGAGATATCATATACCGTATGCTTTGCTCTTACCGCATCCCTTGTGACGGCTCTTACCTTTGTGCCTATGGCTTCGGCAGTGCTTATGCGCTATGAGGAAAGCAAAAAGCACAAGGAAGGCGGCATTATCGATAAGCTTGATAAAGGCGTAGGTAGCTTCCTGGATAAAATGGACAGGGGCTACGCAAAGCTTATAACAATGTGTCTTAATCACAGGATAAGAAGTACATTTATAATTATAGCGGTATTCGTAGGCTCACTTTTCTGCGTGCCCCTGGTAGGTTCAGACCTTATGGCATCTACAGACGAGGGTTCAATAAGCGTTACAGCTACTCTTCCCAACGGTACAGACTATGAAACAAGCGAGGCTATGCTTAACACCCTCCTTGAGAGAATAGGCGATGTTCCGGAGACCGAAAGGATGTATGCATCCGTAGGCGGTATGATGGGATTTAGCACAGGCTCCACCGTTTCGCTTAATTACGATGTAGGCGACAAGGAGGACAGAACACGCTCCAGCGAGGAAATAGCAGACGATATCGAAAGCAAGCTTCAGAATATAGCAGGCTGCGAAATAGAGGTAAGCGACAGCGGTATGTCTATGGGTTCATTGGCAGGCAATGGCTTTAATGTACAGATAAAGGGCGATGATAACGATACCCTCAGAGAAATAAGCGGCGAGCTTATGGAGGAATTTTCAAAGATACCCAATGCCTCAAATGTAGAATCCTCACTTGATGACGCATCTTCGGAGGCAAGCATTGTAATAAACAGGGCAAAGGCAGCCCAGTACGGTCTTAATACAAGGACTATAGCTTCTGCCATAAGCGCAGCAAATTCAGGCTCCGTTGCTACGGAATACAAGACAGGTGGTACGGAGATCGATGTCAGGATAATGTACCCCGATGATGATATAGAGTACATAAAGGACCTTAATAATATCAACGTCACTACGCCTACAGGTGCCACTATTCCTCTTACAGAGGTGGCAAGCATCGAAATGGGCGAAAGCGCACTTACAATCACCAGAGAAAATCAGCAGAAATACATAGAGCTTACAGGCGAGATAAAGGGTCTTGATGGCTCCGCCCAGAGAGAACAGGTACAGCGGGTACTTGACAATTACGTATTCCCAGAGGGCTATACCTATGAGTTCGGCGGCATAATGGAAATGATGCAGGACACATTTTCAGACCTGTTTACCTGTATAGTAGTAGCTATACTCCTGGTTTATATGGTTATGGCGTCACAGTTTGAGTCCTTTGTATATCCCTTTATTATAATGTTCTCAATGCCTATGTCCATTACAGGCGGTATTTTAGGACTTCTTGTTACGGGCAACAGCCTTACGGCTTCGGCATATATGGGACTTATAATGCTTGTAGGTATGGTAGTTAACAACGGTATCGTGCTTGTTGACCATACCAATCAGCTTCTTGAAAATGACGAGGAGCTGGGAGTAAACGAGGCTCTTGCAGAGGCAGGACGCGACAGACTTAGACCTATACTTATGACTACTCTTACAACCGTTATAGGTATGCTTCCCGTAGCCCTTGCCATTGGCTCAGGTATGGAAACAAACCAAAGTTTGGGTATAGTTATAGTATTCGGTCTTACAATAGGTACGCTTATTACACTTTTGTTCATACCTCTTCTCTATTCCGGAATTAATTCAGTAAAGAATAAATTCAGGAAAAAGCACAGAAGAAGGGTATCTCAGAAGGACGAGGATAAAAGAATGAGGAAAGAGGCTAAAAAGGCCTTAAAGAAAGGAGCAGTGACAAATGAACAGTAAAAGAATATTATGTACTGCCATGGCAGTTGCGGTAATTACGTCTTCAAGTCCCGTATATGCCGACAGACTTTCATCCATAGGAACAAGCAAGAACGGCGAGGTAAAGGTCATAGGCTCCACCTACGGCAATAACGCAGTGGACGACGGCACCGTAACTGACCTTACGGTAGATCAAGCAGTGGAAAAGGCTATTGCCTACAGCAGGAATTTAAAAAACCTGGATGAAAGCCAGGAGATCGCCGAGATAAATGAAATGGTAACAAAGTATGCATGGCAAAGCTCTGTAGACGCTACATCCACCGTTTCATACTCAATAGCTCTCAGAAACCTTACAAACAGTCTTAAGAATTATGATGCGGACAAAGAGGCTGAAAAGAGCAAGATAGAGTATAATATAAAGCAGCTTTTCTACGGACTTAAGGATGCCGAAAAAAGTATAGAGCTTTATGACGAGGGAATAGGGCTTAGTGAAAGACAGCTTGAGATTTATAAGGTAATGCTTAAGGTTGGTAAGGTAAGTCAGGTAGAGTATGATGCTCAGGTAACTGCTCATGAAAATCTTGTGGCAAGCAAGCTTAGTCTTGAAAACTCTATGTCAGCAGCCTTCAGAAGTCTTAATCAGCTTATGGGCGAAAGCGTAAACAAGAAGTACAATATCATAGTTGAGGATAAGGAGTTTACACCTGTAAGCTCTCAGCTTGATCTGGATACAACTATAGCAAGGGCTCTTAGCTCAAATCAGACTTTAAAGGAGCTTGAGGACACTGTAGATGTTGCAAAGTATACCTCTGATACCTACGGCTACAGAGGCAGCACAGGTGTTACGACAAGCGATAAGGAAACTATTGATTCACAGTATAATCAGGCAAACAGAGGTCTCAGTGATACAAAGACAGCACTTACGGCTGCCATTACATCACTGTATGACAATATAAAGAATACAGAGAGCACATACGCTCAGAACAAGGCAAATCTCAGGGATATGGAGGAGCAGCTTGTAGTAAAGGAAACTCAGCTTAAGCTTGGCAAGATAACACAAATAGAGCTTGACCAGTTCAAGTACTCTATAGAGCAGCTGAAGGCTCAGATGGACTCAGCGGCACGTTCCTACGATCTTCTTGTAATGCAGTTTAACAATTCAAACCTTGTAATGTAAAAAATTATTGAAAAACCTCCCGATATAATGTATACTTAAGGTAAATAAAAGGAAAATATCTTATTATACATAAGCGGGAGGTTTTTATGTGGAGGAAAATAACGGGGACAGTGCTTATATTATGTGTATTGTGCGGCTGTTCGGCAGTTGAAACTGCAAACATTGAAGATATTGATAACTCTGAGTTCACGGAAGAGACTTCTGCAGAATATACTGAAAGTACAACAGAGGAGCTTTCTTCTGAAAAGGGTGTGGATATAGATGCCCGCATTGTAAAGGAGGAGGATAATATGATTAGAATGATTATATCTCCCGAGTACTTTGGAATAAACGAAACAGAGGACGCCATTAAGCAGCAGGTCAGGGACTGGGGCGCAAATGACATAAGCATAGACACGCAGACAGGCTATGTTTCCGCCCTTATGTCGCAAAGTAGCTACGATGCCTTTGTGCTTTCACTTAGGAATCAGGTAATAGATACCGTAAACAGGATAAAGTCCGATAAGGAGAAATATCCGTCTATAGTGGATATACAGTACAGCGGGGACCTGAGCAGATTTGAAATAAGGTGTTCTGATACTATCACCTATGAAAAGTCTATAGCTGCTCTTGAGCTTTATATGGTAAGCGCGTCATATCAGGTATTGAGCGGCATACCTCAGGAGGATGCGACTGTGGACATATACTTTATAGACAATGCTACAGACGAGGTACTCGAAATTATAAATACATCAGATTTAGTGGGGAAATAAGCCTTGCATAAGCGGGGCTTTTCCAAAAGGAGAATTTTATGAAAAGAACTATCGCTTTACTTTTTGTACTTATACTTATGGCGGCGCCTGTATATGCGGCGGACAAGACAGAGGAAAAGGTGCATTTTATAGACGTAGGTCAGGCAGACTGTATGCTTGTTGAGAGCAACGGCATATATATGCTTATAGACGGCGGCGAAGAGGATGACGGCGAAATGATAAAGCAGTATCTTAAGGATAACGGAGTAAATAAGCTTACATACGTTATAGCTACTCACCCTCATGCCGACCATATAGGAGGCATAGACGATGTTATCAATTCCTTTAAGGTTGAAAATATCATTATGCCAAAGGTATCTGCCGCTACAAAATGCTTTGAAAATATGGCGGGAGCAATAATGAACAGCAAGGCAAAGGTCATAGAGCCTGTTGTAGGTGCGTCATATGAATTGGGAGATTTTGACTTTACTGTTATCGGTCCTAAGAAATATTGTACAGACGAGCTTAACAACAACTCAGTTGCCATTAAGCTTGTAAATGGCAATGACCGTTTTGTGTTTATAGGTGATGCGGAGTCCGAGGAGGAATCGGACATCGTATCTTCAGGTATAGATATTTCAGCCGATGTACTTAAGGTGGGACATCACGGAAGCGCTTCTTCCACAAGCTTGACATTTTTAGAAAAGGTAAATCCAAGATATGCGGTCATATCGGTAGGAAAGGACAACAGCTATGGTCATCCTGCAGAGGTTACGCTGAATAAGCTTAAGGATAAGAATATACAGATATACAGGACTGATGAAAACGGTACGATAACGGCTTTAAGCTCAGGCAGCGGTATCACCTTTGCAACGGAGAGTTCGGGAGGTGGGGCCCGGCAGGCTAGCGGAAGTAATAGAGCTGATCAAAAAGCTGCTGCGTCTTATATTCTGAATAAAAACAGTATGAAATATCATAAGACCACTTGTATCTACGGTATAAAAACAAAACCGGAAAATAAGGAAATATATACAGGCTATTCAGATGCTCTTAAAGCTTTGGGCTACAGCCCATGTAAGGTGTGCAACCCGTAAGGCGGTGTATTATGAAAATCTATTATACAGACAGGATAGAAGGAAATATAATAGTGTGTCAGAGCGAGGACGGGAGTATGCTTGAACTGGAAAAAACCGTTCTCCCCGATGCAAAAGAGGGCGACTGCATTGTATATGACGGCAGTACCTATACAATAGACAGGGAAAGAACAAAAAAGCGCAAAGAGGAAATGGACACACTTCTGAACAGCTTATTTAATTAAAAAAGCAGACCAAAATGTAACGACCCCCAAAGTCAGATCGATATCTGATTTTGGGGGTCAATTTTTTATGAAAAATGGATATTTGACGTACAGCCGTGATCATATACTGCGGCTATCACATCAATATACCTTAAATACGCTTACCTTATCTGTTTTTTCCCAAGGTACGTCTATATCACTTCTGCCGAAGTGACCATAGGCTGCAGTCTGCTTATATATAGGACGTCTTAAATCGAAGTTCTTTATAATAGAGGCAGGTCTTAAATCAAAATTAGCCTTTACGATCTCAACTATCTCATCATCGGATATTTTTCCCGTACCATAGGTATTTACAAGTATTGAAAGAGGCTGAGCTATGCCTATGGCATAGGCAAGCTGTATTTCGCATTTCCTTGCAATGCCGCTTGCTACGATATTCTTTGCAACATATCTTGCGGCATAGGCGGCAGAACGGTCTACCTTAGTGGGGTCCTTGCCGCTGAAAGCACCGCCGCCGTGACTTGCATATCCGCCGTAGGTGTCTACTATTATCTTTCTGCCCGTAAGTCCGCAGTCGCCCTGGGGTCCGCCTATTACGAAACGGCCTGTGGGATTTACATAATATTTAGTATTTTCATCCAAAAGCTCTGACGGTATTACAGCCTTTATTACCTGTTCTATAATATCCTTTTCTATCTGATCGTGTTCGACATCGGGACTATGCTGTGTGGATATTACAACATTGTCTATCCTGACTGCCTTGTCATCGTCGTACTCAACGGTTACCTGGCTCTTGCCGTCAGGTCTTAAATAGGGCAGTGAACCGTTTTTTCTGACCTCGCTTAGCTTCTTTACAAGCTTGTGAGCATAGTATATAGGCATAGGCATATAGTCCTCTGTTTCGTCACAGGCAAATCCGAACATCATACCCTGATCTCCTGCGCCTGTATCGTCTGCATCGGCATCTCCCTTTCTTGCCTCAAGAGAAGAGTTGACGCCCTGCGCAATGTCGGGACTCTGTCCCTTAAGTGATGTTATCACCGCGCAGCTGTCACAGTCAAATCCGTATTTGGCTCTGTCGTAGCCTATTTCTCTGACGGTTTCTCTTGCGATTTCGTCAATGTCTACATAACAGTTTGTTGTGATCTCGCCTGCCACCATTATAAGACCTGTTGTAGTCATGGTCTCACAGGCAACTCTTGCCATAGGGTCCTGAGCTAATATGGCATCCAGCACAGCATCTGATATCTGATCGCATATCTTGTCGGGATGTCCCTCTGTTACAGATTCTGAAGTAAAAAATCTTTTCATTGAAATTCCTCCTGTAAACTACCTTTATGCTTTTACTGATATTGTTTCTGAAAAATGCAATAAAAAAAGCCTTTTAAAAGGCTTATTCTAAAATCTCATCTTTCGGAATAAACCGCAGGAATTGGCACCGCTGTCATTATGACCGGTTGCCGGGCTTCACAGGGCCTGTCCCTCCGCCGCTCTTGATAAGTAAATATTTGGTTCAGTTAATAGCATAACATTAAACAGTGATTTTGTCAAGATAATACAGAAAAGAGATATAAAATTTCAGTTCTTTATTCTGACCAGCACGATATTAAGCACTATGATAACGGCGGCAAAGAGTACGGCAGTAAATGAAATCGCCTCTATGGTATCTGCAAGGGCAGACCAGTCCTGTAGGCTGACCCTTTCGCCTATACCGAGTATCTGGAAAATAAGAGCCAGAATATAGGCGCTCAGGCTTGCAACAGGCAGATAGCTGTATTTTCCCTTTCTGAAGCTGGAAAGCACAGGTATAAGAAGGGCAGTAATGCCAAATATACCACTGAGTATATTGAATAGGATAATATGCATTTCTTTCACCTCTTTATCTCAGCCGTAGCGTAAGGACTGAATACTATTTCATAGCCGCATTTTCTGAGCCTGCGGCACATATCTACAGTCTTGTTATCCTCCCAAAGGCTGTCGTCAAAATATCCCATACCCTCCAGTACGGAACGTCTTATACCGAAGAAACGGCAGGGCAGAGCCTCTGCTGACTGGGCATATCTGAGCCTTTTCATATAGCCCTCGCTTATTACAGGCATATTTTCATATTCCGATATAAGCTTGTTTCCCTGTGTTTTAAGTGTGGCATATTTTATTTTTCCCTTTTCAGTGACCATACCGCCGACCATTCCCACACCGTCTAGCCGCAGTATGCTGCATATTTCTCTTAGTGCCTCGGCGCTTACTGTGATCTCAGGACTTGCCACGATAATATATTCGTTTGTAACACCTTTTATGTTCTCAATGTTGTTTATGACAGAAGGCTTTACACAGCTTATGTATTTAACTCTGTATACGGAAGCGTTTTCCGCAGCGTTCGTTACCTCAGCTTTTATATTCATCCTTTCCAGATGACTTTCCACTGCTCTTATGCCTGTAGTAAGGCAGTAGGGCTTGGCGCTTATGTCCATAGACACGGAGTCGGGATGTATTCTCCAGAAATACAGCACTCTTGGTATATGCACTATATTATTTGCTTTTTCGCAAAGTCTTAATATAAGGTCATGATCCTGACTTCCGTCATAGCCTTGCCTGAAACCGCCTACAGCATCAAAAAGTGATTTTTTAAACACTGAAAGGTGGCATATATAGTTATTGCCTCTTAGATTAAATATTGAATAATCAGGCTTGAAATGTATTATATCCGGCTTTTTGACAGACCTTGAAAAGCTTGCCTCGTCTGTGTATATGTAGTCTGCGTCCTTGTCAATTTCCTCTTTGACATAGTAGAGAGCGTCTATGCCAAGCACATCGTCATGATCCAGAAGGGCAATGTATTCTCCTGTTGCCATGGCGCATGCCTCGTTGCTGTTTTCGACTATACCCTTGTTGCAGGGCAGCTTTTTATATTTTATCCTTCTGTCGCCTATGCCCTTTACAATTGCTTCTATATATGTGTATTCTGCCGAGCTTCCGTCGGCAAGGCAAAGCTCCCAGTGGGGATAGGTCTGGTCTATAACAGATGTAAGCATCTGCTCAAGATATTCCTTTTCGGTGTTGTAGAGAGGAACACATATGCTTATGAGAGTATCCTTGTCATAGCTTGCGCTTTTCTGCTTTTCGATCTCCGCCTGTGTAAGAGTATGGCTTTTTATGTATTTCTGCGCGGCAATTTTATAGCCTGCTCTTTCCTTAAGCTTTATCGCAAGAGACATTAAGCCCTTGTCTTTGCCGTAGCGTATTATTTTTTTAACAACAGCCGTATTCATTGACTTCATAATTGCCTCCTACAGGAAATAAAGCTGTCCCAGCTTTCTAATTAAACCGCCTTTCCAGATATTGTATCTGAAAAGGGTATTTATTTTTTTTAGCTTGCTTTTTTCGGGCATAGATGAATATTCCCTGAGCATAGGGATATACTCCGCGGGTATATCGTATTTGTCCATAAGCTCTTCTGCCATAATATAGCCAAGCTCAAGCATATGCCTTGATCTGCTTTTGTCCTTAAATCTGCCTGCAAGGTATTCCGTACTGTCCATATCCTGAGCGCCGCATTGATTGTCGCCGTGCTGCCTGTAATATACAGTCTGTTCGTCTATGAATTTGATCTGCCCGTATATGGCAGCCGATACGGCTATCCACCAGTCGTGTACGGGAATATTATCAGGAGCCTTAAGTATGTCGGCAAGGCTTTTGTTTATTGCCATAGTGCAGCCTGTTACTATATTCTGTACTATAAGCTCGTTAAGTCTGTTTCTTTTGACATTTATGTGCTGTGACCTTATCATAGAGGAGCGTATCGTTTTTTTGCTTTCGTCAACTACAGTAAGGTCTGTATGCACAAGAGTGGGTATACTGTCGTTATCAAAGGCCTTAAGGGTCTTTTCTATCTTATCCGCCTTCCAGATATCGTCCTGGTCGCACGTAAATATATAGTCTGCGTCAGACATTCTGATAAGCCTGAAAAAATTGGAACAGGGAGAACCGGAATTTTTTTCATTTTCATAGAGAAGGATACGACCTTTATACTTTGAACAGTATTCTTTTATTATTTCAGCCGTGCTGTCCTGCGAACAGTCGTCACATATCAGAAGCCGCCAGTCACCTACTGTCTGGCAAAGTATACTCTCTATTTGTTCGCCTATGTATTTTTCTCCGTTATAGGCTGCCATAAGGATATCGATACTCATATTATCACTCTTTCTATTTTGCAAGCTTTGAGCGTAAAAGCACAATCACATATCTTATATTTATTGCGCTGTGCATCAGAAACGTAACTATAAAATTATGCTTGTCCTTATAGTACATATCATAGAAACGCTTGATACCGTCGTGAAAATGCTTTATAACAACGGGGCTTTTGGTATGAAGTCCGCTCTGACCCTTAAGATGTATCATCCATACATCGGCATAGTAGACTACCTTATAGCCTGCCTGCTTTATCCTGTAGCAAAGGTCTATATCCTCTCCGTACATAAATATGCTTTCGTCAAAAAGCCCTACCTTGTTGAGTACAGACTTGGGTATAAGCATAAAGGCTCCGCTTACGCTGTCTACCTCATTTGTTTCGTTATTACTGAGATAGCTTAAGGTATATCCGCCGAATTTCTTTATCTTGGGGAAAAGCTTATGTAAGCCAAGTACATAGCACAGACTGTTGAAGGGAGAGGGGAAGCCTCTCTTGCAGCCGTGGTCAAAGGTACCGTCTCTGAGCAGTGTTCTTATACCCAGACAGCCTATGTCCCTGTGCTTGTCCATATACTCCACTGCTCCCCTTAAGGTGCCGTTTTGCATAATGACATCGGAGTTGAGATAGAGTATATATCTTCCTATAGCCATATTCGTACCTATGTTGCAGGCATGACCAAAGCCCTTGTTCTCGACCCTGCTGAGAATTTTTACCCTGGGGTTATCCATAGTAAAATATTCTTTTTCCTTTGAAGAATTGTCAACTACTATTATCTCATAGTCTATGGCAGAGGTAGTGTCCATAACGGAACGTACTGTCTGTTCGGTAAGTGCCTTTGTATTATAGTTGACTATTATGATTGATAGATCCATAATTTTGCCTCTTTGGTAATAAGTATACATATATTTTCCCATATTTGACAAATATTTGCAATAGTAATATTGAAATTATCATCTTCATTTTTTTACAGACTTTTACATAAAGTGCATAAATAGGATATGTGTAGAATATGGATATGTTATATTAAAATCGTGATGTACATAAAAAGGCTGCCGCATTGCGGCAGCCAAAATTCACATATGGATTGATTATTTCTGAACTAAATGTACAGCAAATCCGCCGAACTCTTCCTTTAAGTATATAGCGGTAGTCTTGCCGTTCTTAACAACAGCTGTGCTGTAGTCGAACTCGCCGCCCATAGCCTCGATGTAGTTGATAGCTCTGTCCATATAGTTTGTAGCAATAGCTATATGTCCGTTCTTGCCTAAGAACATCTGCTTTCTGACTTCGATGCCGCTTGATGCGAAAACAGCAGAGTTGCCGTTCTTGATCGGGAAGTTGAAGAGCTTGTTAAATCTCTCTGCAACAGCCATAGCGGAAGCCTCATCAGGAGTATTGATGCCAACGTGTACCATTTCAAGACCAAGCATAGTTGAAACAGCTTCCTTACAAAGTGTAACGATCTCATCGAACTTGCCCTCGTCAATAAGCTTGCCGGGAACCATCCAGCTACCGCCGCAGCATATGATCTTCTCATATTCAAGGTAGCTGTTTAAGTTAGCAGCATTGATACCGCCTGTAGGCATAAACTTAAGTCCTGTATAAGCAGCAGCCATACTCTTTATCATCTTAAGACCGCCTGCAGCCTCAGCAGGGAAGAACTTAACAACTTCAAGACCAAGGTTCACTGCATGGTTAAGGTCACTTGGGTTAGCAGTACCGGGAGTGATAAGATAACCCTTTTCGTTGCAATATTTAACGATCTCAGGGTCTAAGCCCGGGCTTACAAGGAACTGAGAACCTGCTGCAATAGCTCTGTCTGCCTGGTCCTTGGTAAGTACGGTACCTGCGCCTACTATAAGCTCGGGAACTGCCTCAGCCATTCTCTTTATAGCCTCTTCAGCAGCTGCTGTTCTGAAAGTTACCTCTGCACAGGGAATGCCGCCCTCTACAAGAGCCTTAGCTAAAGGCACTGCCTTATCGGCGTCATTGATAACTACAACGGGAACGATACCTATTGCGCTTAATTTCTTTAATACATCATTCATTTTGAATAAACCACCTTTCATTTTTTAATTTATATACAGCATTTTGCCTAGTTTGATTGTAACACGACTGTAATATAAAGTCAATAATTAACATTAAAATGGCAAAAAAATTATTAAAATTTTACATTTCCTATACTTGAAAACTATATATAAAAATGATAACATTTATATAATTTTGATAAAAGGAGCATAGAAATGTCTGAAAACAAAAAGGGCTGCATAATGGTCACTATAGCTGCCGTATGCTGGGGACTTGGGGGCATAGCCGCCCAGGAGCTTTATAAAATATCCGAGATACCCTCGCTTTTTGTGGTACTTCTGAGAATGATGGCTATGGCTGCGGTGTTTCTGCCCGTATCTCTTATCAAAAAGAGGACAGACCCCTTTGAATGCCTTAAGAATAAAAAGGATATTACAACACTTCTGTTTTTTGCTGTAATAGGTAGTACATATGTGCAGTTTTCATACTATGAGGCAATAAGATATTCCAATGCGGCAACGGGTACTGTGCTGCAATATGCCGCGCCTGTATTCGTGCTTATAGCTATGGCATTTATAAATAAGAAGCTTCCCGGTGTTATTGAGATAATCTGCGTAATTACAGCGATGGCAGGCATATTTTTAATATCTACCCATGGCAGTATAAATAGCCTTGCCATATCGCCAAAGGCAGTATTTTTCGGTATTACAAGCGCCTTGGCATATGCCTTTTATACCATAGAGCCCGTAGGATTTATCAAAAAGTACGGCTCCATGTATCTGCTTGGCTTTTCGTCGCTTATTTCGGCTATTATACTGCTGCTTTCGGGGCTTGTGGAGTTTTATCGTATACAAAGTCTTGCCGAAATGGGTTATATATTATTTATACTTATATTCGGTTCGATAACTGCCTTTGGACTGTTCCTTGCAGGTGTTGCAAAAATAGGCTCTACGTCAGCTGTTGTGCTGAGCGCTCTTGAGCCTTTGGTTTCTGCCGTTGTATCGGCGCTGTTCTTCTCGGTGGCATTTACTTTTGCAGACGGCATAGGCATACTTCTTGTTATGGCAGCGGTACTTACATTATCCATATATGTAAACAGAAAGAATATCGCAAGATAGCTTGCGATATTCATTTTTTTGTTACAATAATTTTATAATTTAGAACAAAGTGTGAACAATATTAAAAAGGTTTGTCCGCGACATTAAAAAATCTTGACCAAAGGGTCAAATAATGTTATAATTTTCTTAATATAATAGGATGAGTGGGTGTTGCCTGTGCAGACGGTAGATATATGGCCGCCTCAAGCCCCGTATATTGTATCGCAGGTGCAGTACAAACCTATATCCCTTAATAAATACAAGAAAGGAGCACTTTATGAAATCCCAAAAGAATTTATTCAAGAAAATAAGTGCAGTTATCCTGACATCAGCTCTTTTACTTCAAAGCGCCATTGTCCCTGCTGCCGATATAGAGGCAGACCTTGTCGACGATTCCGATATAGGGTCACTGGAGAGCGTTTCGGATGTAAGCACATTGGGAATAAGCCTGAACCTCGACCTTCCTGCGCCGGGCGACAGCTTTCATGTTGTACTTAATGATGAAGAGGATGTCAATACAAATTACAGCGCCGATATCATTACAAATGCAGAGGGTACTTCTGCATCAGGTGTAATAAGCAATGTTCCCGTAGATACAGACACGGGAGTGAAGGAGTATACACTCATTATCGAGGCTCCCGGCTATGCTAAATATACTCAGTCCGATATAGTTATACAGAAGGGTATGACGACTAAGGTAGAGATCAACAACAGCAAGCAGAAGAACGATCTTCTCGGACCCGGCTCAGCGCAGCACGCTGTTATGGCTATAGGCGACGTAAATGCCGACGGCACAGTTGATACAAAAGACGAGCAGGCAATGATGGACGTCATAGACAGCGGTACTACAGATAACGATATAACCGTTACATATGACCTTAATAACGACGGCTCTATAAATGTAGCAGACCTTGCATATATTACACACAACAAGGGCGATAATACGCCTGTAGTTCCCCTCAGTATTATTTCAGCTGAAAATATTCAGCCCGAAGTATCTGAAAATACTGTTGTAAAGGGTGGAGATGTCAGTGATCTGGTACAGAGCCAGGGCAATTCTGTGCAGCTTGCTCCTAAGAACGAAGATGCCGATATATCAGAAGATAATCCAGTAGAGGTGGCTCTTAATATAAACGACGCTGCTCCCGAAGAGGCAAAGCAGGCGCAGGGTATCGTTATAAAGCCGCCCGTAGGTTCAGAAAACCGTATTACAAAAGGCAGTATTGAAGTAATAGGTGTTGACGAGGAGGGCAATGAGCAGCCCTATGTCATAGAAATAGAAGATACTTCATCAAAGCCTGAGCCCGCAGCTATACTTCCGATATTTGCGGACCTTTTCGCAAGCCCAAGCGGTACTGCTACAGTAGAAAGCGACGGTACTGTAGTAATAAATATCGGTAAGCGTATTGCCATAAAGAAAGTGACTATCAAGGTTACAGGCTCCAGCACTAAGCTTGTGGATATAGCCGAGGTAGAGTTTGTAAACAATATGGAAAGCAGGATACCTGAGCCCGAGCTCAATATTCCTGAAATAACAGAGGTAAAGCAGACAGAATCAGGCCTTTATCCCAAGTTCAATGTTACGTGGACACCTCAGCACAATGTAGACGGATATGAGGTAAGCGTAAGCCAGGGCGCTGCAGAGCAGACTACGCCTACAAACAGGACTTCAATGAACGTAGGCGCCCTTAACGGAGGCGACCTTAAGCAGTATGTACCTTATACCGTGCGTGTGCGTTCCGTAAGCGGCGACTGGAAGAGCAAGTGGTCAGAGGCAAGGTCTATAGAAATGGATTCTATGGGTACTCTGCCGCCAAAGACGGAAAATGCCAAGGCAGAGGCAAATGTAGAGTCAATACTTGTTTCATGGAAGGCTACTATGCACAGCCAGTGGTACAGCGTCCATTATAAAGAAAAGGGCGCTACGGAGGAAACCGTAGAAGAAAACATTACGGCTACTTCCCACAATATAACTAACCTTAAGGCAGGAGTTACCTATGAGGTCTATGTGATAGGTCATAACGGCTACGGCGCAGGCTCAGAATACGATATTCTGGAGGCTACTCCGACAGCATCAAACGACGTAGCTATGCCTATGCGTAAGCTTATAAACAAGCCTCAGGGCAGAGGCGAGCTTACCTCTCACATAGAAAAGGTAGAGTTTACTGAAAGCGACGAGAAAATAATATACGGAGATATCAATGCTCCCGTAGACAATAATCAGGATACATATACCTATGTCTGGGAATGGGATACAGGATATACCTATCAGAATTATGCAAACCCCATAATTACTCTTGATCAGGAATATACCATAGATACTATACGCTTTACGCCAAGCGGAAGCCAGCCTTATTCTTATTCCTCAGCAGCTATAAGATATAAGGATGAAAGCGGCAATTGGCAGAAGGTATACGCAAGCCTTTCAAAGAAGGCGGACCCCGACGGCAATCCGTTCTATACCGTGATCGCAGAGCATCCTGTTAAGTCAGATACTTTCCAGCTTTGTATACAGATCGCCTGGGGCGCTAGGTCTATTACAATAGCCGAAATGAGATTTTATGAGTATGAGGATATTGCCACAAGAATAAATGATATGTATGCAGATGATATGCATATACAGCTTAAGGACAACGTAACGGAAGATATGATAAAGGGATTTAAAGATGAGCTTGACGTTGTTGACGAGGAAAGCGGCGAGCTTCATCCCGAGCGCGACAATCTTCTTCTTGAGCTTGAATATGCAGAGCAGCTTCTCAAGACAAAGGACCTTGACGACATTATACACATAGATACTAAGGTCTCAGCTAAGCTTGACGGACACGATGATTTTGCAATGCCTCTTACAGACCTTCAGCCAATAGGAGTTGCAGCAGAGACAGGTACAGAGCTTGTTATATACCTGGGTTCTGCTACAGACGCAAGGAACACTAATACAAGTCTTAAGCTTGTTGCTACGCAGATGCACAATGACTCCTCCTTCGGCTGGTCCAAGGAGATAACATCTCTTAAGGTAGGACGTAACGTAATTACAGTTCCTACTCTTGCTACATATGCAAACCGTGAAAACGGCGGTTCCCTTTACGTTCAGTGGAACGGCACAAACAACCGCGACTATACATTGAGAGTAAGCGGCGGCACCAAGATACCTATGCTTAATGTTGCAGGCATAAAAGGTGAGGAAAGGACAGCAGCCATTGAAAAGTACGTTGATGAGCTTAAGACCCATGTTGATAAGCTTCAGACTCTGCATAGTGAAAAGCATACGGCTGAAAAGGAATACGATCCACAGAACTGTGTTGCCAACCTGACTGAAATAGTTATGGACAATATGATGTACTCAGTTCCAGCCTCTCAGATACTTGCCGGTATAGGAGACGGCGGCGCAGCCAAGCTTGAAAAGTCCATTGAGGCTATGGAGCAGCAGATAGACCTGTTCTATCAGTACAAGGGCTTAAATAAAAATGAAAACTATGACGAAAAGGGCAATCTTGTGTTTACAAGCCCTAACAGATATCCTATGCAAAGACTTAATATCCGTTATCACGCTATGTTTGCAGGTGCATTCATGTATGCAAGCGGTAAGCATATAGGTATCGAATACGGCAGTGTTCCTGAGCTTGCGGGACTTACTCCCGTTACCTCCGACGATATGGGTCAGAAGACATCAGGTCAGCTTACAGGCTGGGGTATTGCTCATGAAATGGGTCATGTTATCAATAACAAGAACTACGTAGTTGCAGAGGTTACAAATAACTTCTTCTCACTTCTTGCGACACAGTCACTTGACAGGATCAATTATGAAGATGTATATGACGTAGTTACAAGAAGCAGCATAGGTGCCGTGCCTAAGAGCAAGACATTGGGAATGTACTGGCAGCTTCACGCATATTATGACAACTACTACGATTATAAGATGTTTGACAGTTTAGACGAACAGCTTGCAAACAACTTCTATGCCCGTATGGACGCATACAGCAGAAATACTGCTCTTGCTCCCGACCCTAACGGTGAAGCAGTCAAGGAAGAGGCTGTGGAGGAGGCTACCTCAGAGGGCGAGGCCTCAGGCAGCACATCAATACCTCTTGTAATGACCAAGAGTACAAGCGACAATCTTATAAGACTTGCTTCTGCGGCAGCAGAGAAAAACCTTATACCGTTCTTTGAGGCATGGGGCTTCACCTATGACCCCGATACTCAGGCTTATGTATCACAGTTCCCTCTTGAGGACAAGAAGATACAGTATTTCAACAACGAGGCAAGAGATTACAAGCTTTCAGGCGGCAGGGGTATGGACGCAGATACGTCTGTCGATGTTACTATGGTCACACCTCATGAAAACAGTGTTGTGACTTCCAACGAAATAGAATTTAGTCTTAGCAGCAATGGCGGAGAGGCTATGCTGGGCTATGAGATCATAAGAAATGATGTTCCCGTTGCCTTTGTTCCCGCTGATAAGAATAAATATACAGACGTTATCACTACAGGCAACAATATGGTCTATGAATACAAGGTAATAGGCTATGATAAGCTCCTCAACACTACCGATGCTGTTGAGCTTGCGCCTGTCAAGGTAAAGCATGACGGTACAATAGGCAGAGATAACTGGTCAATAGAAACCAATATGAAGTCAACTGCCGACACCTATGTAAAGGCAGACGGTGATAGCGAGTACTGTGAAGATACTTATATTTCAGCTATTCCTTCCATAATAGGACAGGGAAGTGCGGCAGATTACACAGGCACTGTTCCTGAAGGTACAGAGGGCAATGCCGAATTTATAATCAATCTCGGCAGCAACGAGCAGGTAACTGCTATCAAGTACAAGGGCGCAGCCGCTAAGTTTGCCGTATATGTAAGCGAGGACAATTCCAACTGGACCAAGGCAAAGGACGTTGATTATGACGGCAGCAGCGAAGAGACCTTCTACTTCAACCAGGAGAGCGAGCCGGGATATATGTATATCTACAATGCAGCCTCTGTAAAGGTCGTATATGAAGGCACATCAGCTACAGTAAGCAGCGTAAACATATTAGGTCCTACAAATGATAATGTAGAGCTTGTTCCCGACGGAATAGGCATACTTAAGACTGCTTATACATATGATACTTCCGATCCCGAGGCTTATACTATACCTGAAGGCTCCATAATATTCACAGGAGAATATAAGGGCAGTCCTGCATACAACGTAGTTAAGCTCCTGGAGGGCGATAAGAGAAATGAAAAGACTATAGTAAACGGCTATCAGATAGTTCTTGCAGAGCCTCCCGCACAGGGTGAATTAGGCGATGTATCTGACGGTATCTGGATATACTGGATAGAACCGAAAGACCTGGATGCAGGACAGAAGATACCCGAGGTCATAAGCGCTGAGCTCTACAGAGTAGACGATGCTCATACTCTTGAAGGCGAGCGTATGGTAAGTAACACTCTCAATGTTACTGTACCCGATGAGCTTCCGCCTATTGAGATAAAGGCAGATCCCGTTACAGGCATGGAAGCTGAGCCGAATGCAGCAGCAGAAAATACTGCTGAGCCGGAAGATGATATCAACTACTCAGCATCTATACCTGCGGACAGCGAAAGCTCAGACCTTATGGCAGGTACCGAGGAAACAGGAGATACTTCTCCCGATGACACAGACACGCCTTATGAATACGGCTTTACATTCACAAAGTCTGAGGATGGCAGAGAAGCGTCAATAGAACTGCAGCTTAAGAACGAGGATATCAATACTATAGCGTTCCAGACAGAATTTAACATAAGCGATCCCGATGCCAAGCCTGTATTTAAGTGGTCAGATATGATAGAGGAAAAGGTCGCTCTTGGCGACAGCCTCCTTGAGTGCAGGAATAATAACGGCAAGCTTAACTTGTATGTTGTTGCAGACTGCAGTCTGCTTGATGATGAGGGTAAATTACAGGTAGGTACTATCAGTATCGACTCTGAGGATGAAACTAAGGAGGTCCTCATTACCGTTGAGCAAAATCAGACAGTAAGTGTTCACAGTGATTTTAAGGCAGTTTACTGGGATCAGATAAACGGTATTACCGCTCTTGAAACAGGAGTTGCTTCCGATAAGACCGAGACCTCAACTGAGACTTCAACCGAGACCTCAACTGAGACCTCAACGGAGACCCCAACTGAGACTTCAACTGAGACCTCAACGGAGACTTCAACGGAGACTTCAACCGAGACTTCAACGGAGACCTCAACAGAAACCTCAACCGAGGGACCTACAAAACCGCAGCCGACAGATAAGCATCTGACAGCCGAAAGAGTCGGAGCAAACGGTATTATGTTTATAGCGGATGTAGACAGTATCAACTATCAGAATGTAGGCTTCATATTCAAGGCAAATGGCAAGACCTACGAAACTAAACCTACAAATATCGTTTATACATCAATAGCCGGTACGAGTACAAAGCTGAGCAATGAATTTATGTATGCCTTTACTATAACCGATATAGGCGATCTTGCTGCGGAAATAGAGGTAATACCGTACAAGACAGATGTCAAAGGCAACAGAATAACCTCAGCACCTGTTACTTACAGCTATAATTCATTACAGTAAGGAGTGTGCCGATATGAGATCATACATAAAGCCATGCATCGAAATTCATTTATTAAGCGTTCAGGACGTGATCACGGCAAGCGGCACCGCGCCTGTACTTATAAACAAGGGCGAAGGCGGCGAGCCTATGACAGAGAGCTTTAGCTCTATGTTCGGCAACTGATCTGCCTGTAATATGAATATATGTATGAGGGGCTGCTTTTGCAGCCCCTTTTTAGCGTGTCAATAAAATCGATACACGCTTGAAAAATGCCTTACAAAAGAGATGTACTAAGAATTAAAAAAATAAGCTATTGCAGTGGTTTTTTGATAAATTTTTGTTTATCTTAATAATTAAGATAAATATGCTTTTTTCTTTAAAAAGCATAAGAAATTTTTTATTTACTTTTTTTTGAAAAAAAGTAACAAAAAACATGGGAACCTTCCGATGGTTCCCATACCCTCCGAACGGCTTTTGGGGTACAAAGTTATATCATTCCATAATTACTGACCCCAAAAGAGGCAAAACTCCCGCTTTAGCCACGCTGCGGCTGCGGGAGGGAAAATCGGTGTTTTTTATTTGATATGAATTGTGTATATAAGTAAGGGTTGTTGCATTAAATTTGTGTTTATGCCAGTAACTCGACCCTTCCACCATGCTGCGCATGGTCCCCCTCCCCTCCGACGCTAACGCTAGGGGAGGTTATGCATCGCAAAGGCTGTGACAGTAGCTTAGTTGTTGTTAATTCCAAATAAATTAGCGACTTTGAAAAGCATAAACCTAAACTTCCCCTTCGCAAGGGGAAGTGGCAGCCCAACCATTTCGTTGAATTTAAAATACATTTGCGTTGGGCTGTCGATAGGGTCGCCTTACTAGCATAAACAATGGAATTGTCAAGAAAAGTGCAGAGTAAAAAACACCCAAAATTCTGAATAGCAACAAATCAAGCTGCTGAGAGTTTTTCACTCATTGATTTTCTATAGGCAACAGGAGGCATACCATCAGGGTTAAAGCTGTTTACCCTGATGGTATTGTAATATCCGAAGATATAACGGAATACCTCTGTTTTTACTTGTTCTCGTGTCATCTTATAGGTTGGTATCCTGTAAAGCTTTTCCTTCTTCAATGTTGCGAAAAAGCTCTCCATTCGTGAATTGTCAAAACAATGACCTGTTCCACTCAGGCTTTGTATCAATCCACATTTTACAAGCTCTTCTCTGAATGTATAGCTGGTGTATTGACAACCTCTGTCACTATGTAAAATCGTTTTGTTCTCTTTTTTACATATACTTTTTAATTGCTTTATTGTATCGATACACAACTCTTTTTTCATGTTATCACGCATTTCAAGAGCCACTATCTCTCCGTTAAAGCAATCAAGTACGGCTGAAATATAAAGTTTACCATCTGAGCATTGTATTTCTGTTATATCTGTAAGCAGCTTTGTATATGGTCTGTCTGCCGAGAAATCCCTCTTTATGATGTTTTCTCTTTCCTGTGTTTCGGTATCTGCTTTTGTTATACCATGGGGCTTTCTTATCCTGTGAAGCAGACCACATTTCTTCATTGCTCTGTATATAGTTCTTTCACTTGTTTTTATGCCTTTACGTTCAAGAGCTGTTTTCATCCTTTTAACTCCATAATTATCATTATCGGGATGAGCGTTGAGTATCTCATTTATCTCGACCGCAAGAAGCTGCCATGCCTTTGGTTTGTCTTTGTTTTTTAACCATCTGTAATAACCTGATTCGCTTACTTTTAATACTCTGCACATAGTATTTACAGGATATTTAAGCTTATTTTCCTTAATAAACAGATATAATTCTCTTGGCTTTACTTCTTCCGGTCTTTTGCGAAAAAACCCAGTGCGTCTTTCAGTATGTCATTTGCTCTTTTCAATTCCGCATTTTCTTTTTCAAGCTCAATGTTACGCCTTCGCAGTTCATCATCGCTCAGCTCTGATTTTTT
>CANQBJ010000001.1 GCA_947589665.1 uncultured Clostridia bacterium | reverse complement strand
GTATACATTTTTAACTATTATTTTTTAAAGCTTTTACAATTCTGTAATAGGTAGTTTGACAAACTCCCATTAACTTCATTGCTTCCTTTTGAGTAATTTCCTTTCTTTTAAATTTTTCATATATTTCTGCATATTTTTCAGGATGATATTTCTTAGGTCTGCCAAATTTAACACCTTTTTTCTTAGCTGCTTCAATTCCTTCATATTGTCTTTGTTTTATGTTTATCCTTTCATTTTCAGCAACATAACTCAATAACTGTAATACCAGGTCACTTATAAGAGTACCCAGTAAATCCTTATTCCTGGTAGTGTCAAGTATAGGCATATCCAATACAACAATATCTGCTCCTATAGTCTTTGTAATCATACGCCACTGTTCTATAATTTCATTGTAATTTCTGCCGAAACGGTCAATACTTTTTACTATAATTACATCTCCTTTCCTTACCAATTTAAGCATTTTCTGATATTCAACTCTGTTAAAATCTTTACCACTTTGTTTATCAATAAATATCCTATCAACTTTTTTACCATATTCATTAAGAGCAATGTATTGTCTGTCTTCCTTTTGTTCCTTTGTAGATACCCTGATATATCCATAGGTCATAAAACCCACCTCCAATTTTAATATTATAAGAATATAGCCTAATAAATAGAGTCTACCTTTTTTATAAAAAAAATTTAGATTTCTTTTAACATAAAATTATAAATTATTTTAAAATATCAGATAATTAAAAAATTTATTTAAATTCTTATCATAAATTCAAATTATTTTGCGTTTATTATGGTAAAAATTAGATAGCAGTAAAATACTGCTCTTATTAATATTCAGAAGAATTTACTGTTTTTATGAAAATTTTTTCTGCATATTTATGATGATTTTATTGCTAAATATTTGCTATTTTGTTTGTAAAATAAAAAAATATTTAAAAAATCCATATTTAGTTTAATAAAAATCTGTTTTTGCAATAACGCAATACAGATTTTTTTAATGCAGCAAATCTGTTTAATTCCTTTTGCTTATTTATTCCCACACCAAAGCAATAATCTGACTCTTTATGAAAAATTGTTCTATAGAAATACCATGATAAAAAAATAAAAAAATTTCTGAATATGGTTAAAAATTTTCTTATTAACCTTTATATAAAAATACAGCAAAAAATTTGCTGAATTTAAAAAAAAGGAGGAATACTATGAACAATAGTATTATAAGCGAACTTATCGGTATTGATAAGACATCAATACATAATTTCGATATGTTCCTAACCCAAGAACCAGATAGCAATGACAACCATATTGCATTTTCTTATGCTGATACTTCATCTATCAACGCACTTGATACTTCCAATGGAAGTAAAATAGGCAAACTTACAATAACAGATAAAGAATTCGGCAAATTAACTTTCGATACTAATTCAAGAAGAACAACTAAGAGAATTGATATGAGCATAGCATCCCAGAACAATTTAAGACCTTTAAATGTAGGCAGATACAAAAGACGAATCAATGAGGTTTTTGATTATATCTCAAAGAAATACAATATGAATATAAATTATAACTTTGCAGATATGCGCCTGAGTTACATCGAAATAAATGCGACACTTCTTCTTGAGAAAAAATTTAGCGAATACGAAATTGTATTACTGCTAATGGTGTACAATATACCAAGTAACATATACCTTAATTTTGGGCAACATAATGGCAACAAAATTTATCAATTCAATGAAATAATAAAGGAAACGAACGGATTCAAGAAAAGTATTGAAACAATAGGCGCAAAGAGGTCAGACAGACAAATCGTAATGTACAACAAAACAAAAGAGCTTAAGGATAAATGTATTTTAAACATAAATGGTGATTATCTTAGAATAGAATACAAATTTTCAAAACATGACCATATTATAAACACCCATTTAGGCTCAAATATTGATAGTTTGTCTGATGACAATATACATGATTTGTATATGGATTACTTCAACAGAGAAATATATTACCCTATGCAGGAATGGAAAAAAGCTAATTATGAAAACATAAAAGATAAAATTTCAAAACTGTGTGACAGTAATGGAAATATGCTCAAAAACTGGCTTAGTCTCTTAATACAAGATATTGAAGGAGATTTAAAGAATGGAATTTTTGGAACGATTTTAAGTGACAAAGATATACAGAAAATATTGAGAGAACTAAAGAAAAGAAACATAAAACGTACTTTAAATCGTGCAAGGTCAGAACTACAGAACAAGATATATTATGACACCGATTTATATGAAAAAATTGATGAGATAATTGAGACAATTCACAATTCATAAATTCACCATACTGGTGCATTAATAGAATAAAACAAAAAAAGAAATGTAGAGTTTATCCCATTTTCAACAATACACATTAAAAAAATCCGTCACTAATTATATCAATCATGGATTACTATCCTGATAGAAAAGTGCAAGAAAGATACATATGCATAAAAAAGTGTAAAGTTTACATTTAAAAAAACTAAAGATAAAAATATGTAAAGCGTAGAGAAAGGAGAAGATTTTTATTACTACGCATAATATATGTTTTGATATTGATTTTGCAATAAATCATGGTATAATTAATTTAGACGAGGTTCGGGATAAAATAACAGAAATGAATGAAATTTTAAACTCGCATCCTTATAAAATTACGGAAAGTATTAATAAATCAAATGGTAAGATTTACAAAAGATTTTCTACACGTATAAAAGACGAACAAGGAAAATCAAAAGTAGTCAGTAGAAATACAAAGGAGGCATTATACAAATTTCTTATAGATTATTACAAACATAAAATTCCAATAAACATTAAATTTGAAGATGTTTTTAATGAATGGTTAGAATTCAAGTCTGATGTTATAAATGATGGAACAATAAGAAGATACAGGAACGATTACATACGTTTTTTTAAAGGAAAAGCTATTGCACAAAAAAATATTGTTCAGATTACATCGAAGGATATATCTGAATTTGTCGGTAATACGGTCAAAAAACATCATCTTAAGGTAAAGGCATATCAAGCATTAAGAAGCTATATGGACAATATATTCAGGTATGCATATTCCGAGGAATACATAAGCAAAAATCCTTACGCAAGAATTGAATACGAACTCAGACAATTAACAAAAAAATGTGACAGAACAATTACCAGCAGCTGTGATAGAACAGTTTCCCTTCCTGAAAGGAAAGCTATTCTTGCACAACTTAATAAAGATTACAGAAATAAGCCCGAATATATAGTGGCTTACAGCATTGAATTTGCAATGCTTACAGGTTGTCGTACCGGAGAAATAGCTGCTGTAAAATGGTCTGATATTAAAGATGATTGGCTTTATATACGTCATTCAGAAAAAGCACATAGGGTAGAAGGACAAAAGATAACCTATACTATAGAAGGTACTAAGACAAACAAAGAAAGAAAGTTTCCTATATCAAAATGGCTAAAAGATTTATTAAAACGTATTGAAATAGCAGAAAATAATATTAACTGCAAAGGAGAATTTATTTTTTCAGATGTCAATGGAAGAATTACAGGACAAAGAATTGCAGCTTGCATAAAGACAAAGTGCAAACAGTCTGGTGTAAAAAATAAAAGTATTAGCGACTTGCGAAGAACTTTTAATTCAGAACTAAAAAGAATAGGCATGTCTACGTCAGTAGCATCGTCACTAATGGGACATACCGAAAAAGTAAATGAGGATTATTACACATATGATACCTCAAACAAAGCTGATACGGAAAATCAGATTAATATGGCGCAGGCAGAACTTTATATATAAAAATACATAGGTATTTGGCAACTTTGGCAACAGAGCCAATTTTGTCAAACCCTATGTTTTAAACTAAATACAAATGCACCCCAGGGGAATTGAACCCCTATTTCTCAGTCCGGAGCCGAGCGTTCTATCCGTTAGACTAGGGGTGCGTAGCTGCAGGTGTTTCCTGCATATGTTTAATGCCAAAGAGCAAGTTTCCATATGGATACTTGCTTTTTTGATACAGTTTGGCAAAAGCGTAGCGGTATTATACCGAAAGCCTGCCTTTATCTGTCGGAGATCTATATGCTTTTGTACTTTGCAGGCTCCGTATCATAGAGATTATTGCCCTCACTGTCTATAATGACTATGCCGGGGAAATTTTCCACCTCAAGGCGGTGTATTGCTTCTGAACCCAGGTCATCATATGCCACTACATCGCACTTTTTGACGCATTCGCTTAAGAGAGCGCCTGCGCCGCCTACTGCGCCTATATACACGGCGCCGTATTTCTTCATAGCCTCGATAACGGCTTCATTTCTTGCGCCTTTTCCTATCATACAGGTAAGTCCCAGTTCTATTGTCTTAGGTGAATAGGCATCCATTCTGTAGCTTGTGGTAGGACCTACGGAGCCTATAGGTTCTCCGGGCTTTGCGGGAGCGGGTCCCGCAAAATATATGGTCTGATCCGTAAGGTCCACAGGCAGAGCAATGCCCTTTTCCAGATTATCCAGCATTCTTTTGTGAGCGGCATCTCTTGCAGTATATATTACGCCTGTTATATATACCATATCCCCTGCCTTAAGGCTTCGTGCCTTTTCTCTTGTTATGGGTGTAGTAATGTTCATATTATCAGTCCTTTTGTTTTAGATCCTTTTCCATACGGTCTGCTGTTATAAGCTTAAATTCAAGATCCTGTTTATCCTTGGCAACTATAGTGGAAAGTATCATACCTGCAATATAACAGAGTATTGCTGTTATCATAGTAAAGCCGCATACAAAAAGAGCGGTTCCTATCCATATCAACATCTCCCTTTTAAAGCCAGAACTGTATTGCAGAGGCTATTTTCCAGTATGTTTCGGGATTGGAATCAAATGGCGTGTAAACCCTTACGCCTATAACAAGACCGAATGTTATAAGCATAGACATAACGAAGCATACGGGCATACAATAGCCGAACAATTTCCAATAGGCGCTGTCCTTATATTTGTTGTAAGCGCCTAATATAACTATAATGGCGGCAAGTATAAGCATCCAGTCCATATCAAGAGCGTATCTTGAAAGTATGCCGCCCATTGCGGAGTCAACTCCCGCGATCAGGAAAGAAAATATTATAAGCATAAGAGTGACGGCAAAAAATCCTTTTTTCTTAAGCTCATCCTTTACCTTCGGAAGTATAAGAAGTATGAAAATTATCGGCGCCTGGAAAATAATACCGCCGTAACTGCCTTCGCTGTAGTTGCTTCCCATAAAGCCCGAAGCGCCGCTCGGACCTATGAGATAAGGGAATTTTCCTTCAAATGCAATAGGCTGAAGAATATATGAGAATATGCCTTGCGCCAGTCTGCCGGGCATAAAGCCTCTTGACGTCATATCGTTTGTGGTAAGGTTATAGTTTGCGCCAAAGTCGAATATTGAACCAAATCTGGCAAAGTTATACCAAAACATAAACAGCGCAAACAGTACTATAGGCAGTGCAAAGCACAGACTTTGCTTAATGCTGCTCTTTGAAAACAGCTTCCTGTCCTTGAATACCGCATTAAAGAAAATAGGTATTGCAAAGAATATCGCCGTAAGCAGCTGAGGTCTTGAGCCTGCTATAAGAGCAAGGAGAAGAGAGCCTATCAATAATCTTAGCGAACTCAGTTTATAGCCGTTTTCATAGGGTTTAAAGGCGGAAAGCCAGAAATACAGTCCCGATACGGCAAGTGTAAGAGCGGTAACTATGGGCAGTGTGTACATATCCGGCCATACCATAAAGAATGCCGCTCCGGAGCCGTTTACAAAAAGTGTCGTAAGCATTATATAGAGAAGGAGCGGTATGCTTTCTTCTTCGTTTTCCCCGAATTTCTTTGTAAGGGCGTATATAAGGGCATAGCTCATTATTATGAATATAGGTATAAGTATTGCTATGCAGGCGTAAGGCCTTATATCCTTGTGGAATAAGGCTTTTGAGGGTATATTGAAAATGAGAGCAGGAACAATGCCGAAGTATACGTAATATTTTTCGTTATAGTAGGCATGGTCCCAGCTTCCGTATACGCCCGCTCTGTCTCTTTCCTCGGGGTCGTATGGATTTTCAAGCTCCGCTAGTTTTGTATCGGGCACGTCGTTCAGGTAAAAATGTCCGTCAAGCAAGGCCTCCGCCAGCTCGTTATACTGATTCTGGTGTCCTATCGTATTATAGACGTAAAAGGGATTTATAAGGCTGCCTGCAAGCATTAATATTATTTGCGCAGCTATAACACCGCCTATAAGTCCTCTTTGTTTTTTGCTGTCTGTGTTAAGTCTGTAATTATAAAACTCCGAAAACGGTCTTATTATATAGAGCAGTATCCCTATGAGGAACAGCACTATTATTCTTATGAAATTAATGCCGAAGGGCACGCCCTTGTTAAGCACTATGCTGTTTATATAGTAGCTCTTGTTTTCAACATTGTTGAATTCCAAAGTAAGGGTATGGGATATACCGCTTAGGTTAAGAGGTATATATTTTGTCCTTTCGACAGTGGAAACAACATATTTTTCGGGCATTGTGATACCCTTGCTGTTGCTTGCGTCGTCTATCGTTATTTTAAGCTTTACTCTTTTGTTTTCCTCAAAGGCTTTCTTTTCGTCAAAGCTGGGTTTATCGGGAAGAGTCCCCGTACAGTTTATATCTATATACAGATTTTTAACATGGGCGTCAATGTTATTAAACGTCATTTTTGCCCCGTTTGAATTAAATCTGAATTCGTTTTCTCCCACCTGTTCCACGGAGCTGTCTCCGAAGAAGTCGTCAAGCCTTATTTTGTCATAGCCCAGTCCCTGATAAAATCTGAAATTAAATACCGTAAGCTCCAGTATAAAAACGAGTATGAGCCAGTACAGAGCCATTAATTTTTTGTCGCCTTTGATATTTGCAAAAAATTTACGCATAATGCTATCCCCTCTTATGATCGGTTAAAATATATTCCTGTCTTTTACAAGGATCACCCAGTTGCCTTCGCGTATGGTATCTATGGTGTTTTCAAGTATAACGTGATTTCTCTCGACTGCGCTGTCATATTCGCCGTTGGTCAGCAGTACGAAATACTTATCCTGTCCCGGCTGATCCTCAAACCATGCCGTATCCGTATTGAGCCAGCCTTTCTGTATGTCGTCGCCGTCTATTACTATATCTCTGGCCTTTACCTTGCTGCTTGAAAGAAGAGTAAGTATATTGGCGTTCCAGTATGTGGCATAGCCGTAATCAAGGCCGTTTGCCTCCAGAAGCTCTATGGCCTTGTGGTGGTCGTCGTCTCTGCCGTAGTCCGAAGGCATTGTTATTATCTGCCCCGTAGTTATTATACATGATATTATAACAAATATTGATACGGCCGCAAGAGCTCTTCCGGAATTCACGGCTGACCACAGTTTTTTCCATACGGCAACGTTTATAACAAGGGCTGAACAGGCAATAGGAGAAAGTCTCCAGTTTACGCCGGAAAGATTTCCGAAAATAAAGCCGTAAAGTATGAATGCCGTCATTATCCAGTGGTAGAACAGAAATATTCTCTCGGCTCTGTTGAATTTTTTGTATGTGAAAAGGGCATACACGGGTACTCCAAAGAGCACGAGGGAGCCTGCCATTTTAAATGCAGCCAGTATGTTCGCCGCTTTTGTAATGGATTCGCCTGATCTGTAGTCTGCGCCCATAAGAGATGTCCAGTGTCTGAGGAAGTTAAGTAAATTCTGTCCCCATTCTTCATTGTTTACTATTACGGAATATGCGCTTTCATATGAAGTGGATATATCGCCTGCGGCTATTTTAAGGAAAATGCTGCCAAGAACGGTTGCCGCCGTTACAATAAGGGCGGATACGGCTATGCTTCTGTTGGCCTTTGAAAATATCCTTGTACTGCTGTCCATAAATATCTCTATGAGAAGAGCCGCTATAATAGGCGCAGATGAAAGCGCAAGCGTAGTGATACCGTCAAATGCGGAGAAGAAGGACCACAATGCGGTGCACACGGCAAGAGCAATGGCTTTTTTATTGCCCTTGAGAGATGTATTTTCATCATAATGTACTATAAAAGCAAATATCATGGCAAGCAGAGCAAATGAAAGAAAGGCGCCTAAGCTATAGTGTATGATATGCTCCCAGAAAAGCTCTCTCAGCTTCTGTGAAGACGATACTACAATAAGCTCGAGAGCAATTGTCACAAGACATATATTCCTGTTCCATTTCATTCCCCTGAGCATAAAGTAGAGAGCCGTTGTGAAAAGCAGCATGAAAGCAAGCATTGAGAGCCTGTATGCAAACATGGTAAAGCCCAGTATCTTTATGAAAGGGAACATAAGAAATGTTGCGCCGAAGGGCAGAAGACAGGGATAGCAGGCAGTAGAGCTGAAAATACTGCCGCTTTCAACGCTGTTCTGCGCCCACACTATGGTATCGACGCAATCCGAATGTAAATATCCCTCGGAGGGACCTAGCATGTAATAAATTACCGTAATAAAAGACAGGGCAAGTATTATACGGCTGAATATTGAAACGGGGTCTGCTTTGCTTTTTTCGGTGTTTTTATCTGCATTTAATTTTTTTATAATATCGGTCATTTTAGCATTTCCTCCCTGACAAGCCCTATCATTTCTTTTCATGATATTCCTTTTCGGTATTTACATTCCATATATTTTCCTTTGTTTTTTTACCGCTGAGTATATTGTTGACAGTCTCGAATGAAGTGACCATAGAGTGGTCCATATTGTTGTATCTGTGCTGACCGTTACGTCCTACACAGTAGAGATTGTCAAATGTATTGAGCCAGTCTATGAGCTCGTCTATATTGTCGTAGGTATCGAAATAAGCGGGATAAGCCTTCTTTACCTTTTCTCTGTGGCGATCTAGAACATCGTCCTTTGAGTTTATTATGCCCATTTTTATAAGCTCGCCTATAGCCTGATCTATACACTTTTCATCACTGAGGTTCCAGAAGCTGTCGCCCTCGTCGCAAAAATATTCAAGACCTATCCATACGGTATTCTCGGCGTCCTTTACCATATATGGAGACCAGTTGTTGAATATCTGTATCCTTCCTAGCTTTACTCCCGTGTCCTGAACGTATATCCAGCAGTCGGGCACTATATTTCCGAGAGTTCTGATGTTTGTTTCGTTTTTGAGATTGAGCTTCTTTACAAGAAGGCCTACCGTAACGAAATCCCTGTAGGGCAGGCCCTCTGCAATAGAGGCTTCTCTTGAAGGCACATTGTCCATATCTGCCACAAGGTCCTTTACGGGCATAGATGAAATGAAAATATCGCCCTCTATGGTCTCGCCGTTTGTGCAGCCTACGGATACTATTCTGTTATCGGCGTTGTTTATTTTGTTTACGCCGCAGTTCATTATAATAGTGCCGCCCATAGCCTTTATTTCCTCGGCAACGGTCTCCCAAAGCTGACCGGGACCGTATTTGGGATATATATATTCTTCAATAAGAGAGGTCTCTACCTTCTTGTTTTTTGAAGGTATGAGCTTGCCGAACATATCCTTTATAACAGCCATAACGGAAAGTCCCTTTACTCGCTGAGAACCCCAATCTGCGGAAATTTCACTTGGGTGTCTGCCCCATAGCTTTTCAGTGTAGCCCTCGAAGAACATTGAGTAAAGAACACGTCCGAAGCGGTTTATATAGAAATTTTCAAGTGAAGTTTCGGGCAGCTTGTGTATTGTTGAGCCGAGATAGCTGAAGCCTGCCTTGATAGTCCTTGCAAGACCCATATTTTTAAATGTCTGAAGCTTCATGCTTACGGGATAGTCAAAGAATTTTTTGAGATAGTAAATTCTGGATACCCTGTTGCGCACAAGCATTACCTTGTCCTCTTTTTCGGGGTCGGGACCATTTGGCGCAAGCTTCTTTACTCTGCCAAGCTTCTTATCGTCAAAGGAAGGACTTCCCTGTAAAGGCATTATGTTGTTCCACCACTCCATTACCCTGTCATCCTTTGAGAAAAATCTGTGGCCGCCTATATCCATTCTGTTGCCGTTGTATCTTACGGTCCTTGAAATGCCGCCTATTGCATTGCTTTCCTCAAGTATAACGACCTCATAGTCCTTTGAACGCTTCAGAAGTTCATAGCCTGCAGTAAGTCCCGCAGGGCCTGCACCTATTATAATTACCTTTTTCATTTGTTATCTCCTCCTGAGTATAATATTATTTTTCTTGCCAGATAGTTGTATACAAGAACTATGAGGGCAACAACTATTTTGGCTATATATTTGTTCATAAATTTCACGAACAGAAGCATGAGCAGTATGTTGAAAATATATCCGCCTATGCCTATGACCGTATACACCATAAACTCTCCCGCTGCGCCTACATTGGCGTTTTCGGTGAACACGAATTTCTTTGAAAGTATGAAATTTGTTATAAGTCCCGCTATAAAGCCTACTGTAGTGGCTGCAACAACGCTGAACGTACCGTCTCCCAATATAAGGGAGGTAACGGCAAAGCCGCAGTAGTCCACAACAAAGGCTATGCCCCCTACAAATGCATATCTGAAAAATTTGATAAGTCCGTTATCTGTAGGTGTGAAAAAAAGCTCCTTCCAGCGGAAAGTAAATAAAAGCGTCAGTAATTCCTTCATATCCTGCCTCCTATATCGTACATTCCCCGTGCCTTGTAACATGGCAGCTTACATTGACTGCAAGAGGCAGTCCTGCAATGTGTGTAGCGTAGGTCTCTATATTAAGTCCCAGTACAGTAGTGTTTCCGCCCAGACCCTGGGGACCTATGCCCAGCCTGTTGGCCTTTTCCAAAAGCTCCTCCTCCATTTCTCTTATATGCTCCTTGTCGGAATGGGAGCCTACGGGACGAAGTAGCGCTTTCTTGGCAAGCTTTGCGCAAAGCTCAAAGTTTCCGCCTATACCTACGCCTATTATCATAGGCGGGCATGGATTCGGACCTGCCTTTTCTATGCAGTCCAGTATGGAAGCCTTTACGCCCTCAATACCGTCTGACGGCTTAAGCATATATATCCTGCTCATATTTTCACTGCCGAAGCCCTTAGGCGCTACCTCTATGTGTACCCTATCGCCCTCAACTATATCATAGTGTATTATTGCAGGCGTATTGTCCTTTGTATTAACTCTTATAAGAGGGTCTGAAACCACGGATTTCCTGAGATAGCCCGCTGTATAGCCTTGGCGCACACCCTCGTTTATAGCGTCGGTCAAACTGCCGCCTGTAAAGTGTACCTCCTGCCCTATCTCCATAAAAATAACTGCCATACCTGTATCCTGGCATATGGGCTTGCACTTTTCCCTTGCAAGGTCGGCATTTTCCTTTAGCTGAGAAAGTATGTTCCTGCCTATGGGAGAGGTCTCCTTTTTCTCTGCCTCTTCTATGGCGTTATATACATCCTTATTCAGAATACAGTTGGCATTTATACAAAGCTTTTTTATATTTTCGGTTATTATCGATACGTCTATTTCTCTCATTTTTGTTTCCTCATTTGTATATAAAATTCCAAAATAAGTATAGCATAAAATAAATGTAATTGCAATGTAAATAAAAAAAATCCCCTGTCGGAGATAAATGTCGCCAAATGTCACGATACACAATGTATAATTGTGTAGCATGAAATGAAATAAAAAAATACATAAATATGCGGTTTAAAGCATATTTTGTTATTTATGGATAATATTATATAGAATTTGTTGTATATTGTCAATACATAGACTTTATGCAGGATTTGAAAAAAGTCAGGGACTACACAATTATACATTGTGTAGCATCCGACAAAAGGAGACATATATGAACAAAACATATCCCATTAAAAACATTAAAAATGTAAAAAAGCTAAAAAGCTATTATCTGGAAAAGGGAAGCTACAGAAATTATCTGCTTATAACCTTCTGCCTGAATACTGCTCTGAGGATAAGCGATGTAATATCTGTAGAGTGGTCGGATATACTTGACGAAAACGGCAGAATAAAGAGGCATATAGTATTGAAGGAAAAGAAAACGGGAAAGGAAAGCATAATATACATAAATAAAAATATATGCTCTGCTATAAGGCTTTTTCTTAAAAACTGTGATAGAGGAAGGTATGTGTTTGAAAGCAGACAGGGCGGACATCTCAGTCGTTCTCAGGCTCACAGGATAATACAGGCTGGGGGAAGGGGCTGCGGTATAGGAAGTATAGGCTGTCATTCTCTGCGCAAGACCTTTGGCTACCACGCTTGGAAAAACGGCACCCCTCCTGCCGTGCTTATGGATATCTATAACCATAGCTCTTATGCCGTCACAAAACGATACCTCGGCATATCCCAGGATGATAGGGATCTTGTGTTTAAAATGAATGTGCTGTAAATTTTCGGGGGTCCTGGACCCCCGAAAATCGGTGTTTTTTATTTGATACGAATTGTGTATATAAGTAAGGATTGTTGCATTAAATTTTTGTTTATGCTAGTAAGGCGACCCTATCGACAGCCCAACGCAAATGTATTTTAAATTCAACGAAATGGTTGGGCTGCCACTTCCCCTTGCGAAGGGGAAGTTTAGGTTTATGCTTTTCAAAGTCGCTAATTTACTTGGAATTAACAACAACTAAGCTGTTGTCACAGCCTTTGCGGTGCATAACCTCCCCTAGCGTTAGCGTCGGAGGGGAGGGGGACCAACCGAAGGTTGGTGGAAGGGTCGCCTTATTAACATAAACAAAAATTTATTTCATCAACTTTACTTCCATAAAAACATAGCTTACCGCACTAAATTTTTATCAAGCAAACAAAAGAAGCTACCGCAAAATTGCGGTAGCTTCTTTTGTTTGCTTAAAGTTTACAAGCCTTATTCAGCCAAAGTCGTTTCTGTCTGAGCGGTTGCTGTCGGAGCAGCGCTTTTTACAATAGAAAATTCGTATGTGCTGTCAAGTGCCTTCTGGAGTATCTCGGCTACATTCTGTGATGTAAATACCTTATCCTTTGAAACATTGCCATTTGAAAGTCCCTGTTCCGTTATGCCTGAGCCAGTCAATACATACTGGAGCATAACTGACGCATCGCTTGCGGTAACGGCTCCGTCTACGTTTGTATCTCCGAGCATTGTAGGTTCGGGAAGATTATCCTTGTCAAGGGCCGGCTTTGGAAGAGTAAGACTGATATTTGAAAATTCTGTTGCATTTACTCTCACAAAGTCCATTTCGTCCTGTGCAGCGTCTGTGGCAAAGCCTACATATATAGTTTCGGGCAGGGTAGTGGTATATGTATCCAGGTCATACCAGTCCGTACCGTTTAATGAAGCAGATACTGTAATAGTCTGATCTTTTCTTGTAATTCGTCCCCAGCCGTGGTTAGGCTCAAGGTCTGCTCTTGTCTGAGGTATGCCCAGGAAGTTACTTGTAATGGATGCTCCGTTGCCTTGAGATGTTCTTGCAAGAGTTATTATATTCTTGGCTTTTACAAAGTTGCCTGAAATATCCTGCGTACCTTCGTAATCCTCGCCCTTAATATATGTAAGAGATGCCATATAAAACTCGCTTAAAGGATCAAGGCTTGCCCTTGCCATAAGTCCTGAATGCTGGAGATAGTCAAGCTTTGCAAGATTGTCTATACGAGCGGTAAATGTAAAGTCGCCCTTTACCTCCTTGTAGTCAAAGTGGAATCTGTCAGGATTCTGTGTACCTGAGGTATTGAGCGTGCCTATATGTCCCGTACCCGCAGATGTAAGCTTTCCCTCTGACGGGCTGTAAAGACTTGTGCCTACAGCGCCTACATCACCTATATCCACTGCCGTAAAGCCATCCATATTTTCAGCCGCATCCTTTGGTACTACTACTATCTTTATAGGATCAGAGAATATTGAAGGCACATCATCGGCATTGTATGAAAGCAGTGAAAGATTGTACACACCTGTTTTTTCGGGCATAAATGAGGCTGTGCCGTTTACGGCAGTACCTACCATATCTCCGTTGATATAAGCCTCGTCAAAGCTTTCTGCCTTTACGTCATATATTTCGTCCTGTGTAAGCACAACATAGGGTGATGACAGATCGCCTATCTTTTCATTGCCTGAATATATTTCAACATTGTCAATAGGAACGGCTTCTGGAGCCTTTTTATCGGCTTTGTCCCATTCGCCCAGTATATCGTTTATATATACCTCGATATTTGAGTAGCCCTTGTACTGACCATCGGTGTTTATTGCGCAGGCATCTGCCTTGTTGTTCTTGTCAAGACCCATTGTGTCTTCCCAGTTATCGGGCATACCGTCGCCGTCTGTGTCGGCTTCATCGGTCTTATATGTCTTGTCGGAAACACCGCCGTCCTCTGCCTCGCTGTTTATGAAGTAACCGCTGTTGCTTTCCACATCATGTATAAGCCTTGCATCCTGTGCGTTTCTTGCATATGACGCGCCTACCTCTCTGAGTACCTTATCATATGCTGCCTCTGCGCTTTCCGCCTCGTAGGGGTTAGTAAGCTCTACAGGAGATGTAAGAGCATATGCGGAGCTAAAGTCCTTTACACCTGAGGCATTGTCGGCGCTTACGGCTGCATTGCCTTCAAGCACGTTGCCGTTGAAATAGAACTTGGAAACGCCGTCAAAGTCAAATATAAGGTCCTTTACCTTGGCAATGGTGTTAGGTCCCGCCTTGTGATAGTTGTTTGTAAAGTTGACTCTGCCGTCGCCTCTTTCTCCGCCGTAGCCTGTATTGTGTCCCCAGTTGTAAATTACATTGTTTGAGAACTGGAGCAGATTGTTATAGCTTACGTTGTTGTAGCTAAATGATCCCTCAAATCTCGGATTTCTTGTGCCGTTGTTGGCATAGAGGTTATGAGTGAAGGTGGTCTCATAGCCGTTAATTATAGAGCCCATACCATGCTTTGCCTCGGACTCGCCTGCGGCTATTTCGTTATCTGAGTTGAGTGCGCCGTTCTTGTTTACCATAGAAAGGCTGTTAGCTATAATGTTGTACTGTATACTGGAGTTGATAAGCTCCTTTGCCGTAAAGCACTCGTCAACGCCCCAGTTGAAGGTACAGTGGTCTATTACAATGTTTTCGCCGCTGGCTGTAGCCGCATCCTGATCGTAGCCCTCGCCAAGCTTTACTCTTATGTATCTTACAACTATATTTTTGCCTGAGAACTTGAAGGAGCCGCCGTAGAAGGTAATGCCCTCGCCGGGAGCCGTCTGTCCCGCTATAGTTGTGTTGTCCGTTACGTTAAAGCGCCTTGCGTTCTTGCCTGCGGCGGGGTCTACCTTTATAGTGCCGCCTACGGCAAATACTATAGTCCTGGGCGCTGTCTTTTTGCCTGTGTCCTTTCTCTCAAGGCCGTATCTGAAGGAACCGGGCTGAGGATCGGTAACGGAGTCTGTAAGGTTGGTAACAACATATACATCTCCCGGCTCCTCTACAGTACCTCTGCCGCCCTGTGAATATGTACCGCCGCCCTCAACTGTAGGGAAGGCAGGGGTAAGCTCCTTGGTTGCTCCCGTCTTTATGGTCTGAGGAGTAAATACATGATAAGGATTCTGCTTTGAAGCCGCATTGTCCTTTTCATAAGCTATTACTCTTATAGCATACTCTGTGTTTGCCTTAAGGTTGGTAGTAAGAGCCTCTGTTATCTGATCCTCCAAAAAGAAGGTGTTATTGCTTTGAGGCGTAACACTTCCATCGGCATTAAGGGTATTGAGCTTTTTGCCATGATTGAAGCTTGTTATTTCATGATCATCCACCCATTTGCCGCCGTTTTCGGAATACTGTATCATATATCCTGTACACAGGCTTTTAGCCACGACTGTCGTATCCAAATAAGCATCCTTTATGAATCTATCGCCGTAGCCGTTGCCTCCGTCAAATATTCTTATGGGATATTGGGTAGGCGTATCTACTACGCCGCGGATGATGTCGTGTTCTGTCTTGTTGTCATTTGCAGGCTTTTTGCTGCTAAGGGGATCCCAACCGTCGTAGCATATTATCATACCGCTTGTGGGATTTGTCCAGCCGGCGGTAGGATTGCCGTTGGAATTGACCTGGCCTTCGGCTTTGAGCGGGTTGTCCTTTATAACATTTCCTTCCTTGTCAACGGCGGGAAATGTAACAACTACCTTGTCGCCGTCTACATCTACCTCAAGGTCCTGAGTAGACCTATATTTATAACCCTCTGTGCCTTCATAGCGGGCAAAGGCAGGTATGCTGAATACCGATGCTATCATGGTAACAGCAAGTAAAGTGCTTATGAATCTCTTCATATAAAAATACTCCTTTCTTATTTATAATGTACTTGTTATAAGTATAACACAAAAAAGTGGTGATAGGAAGAAAATTAATTGCAAAATTTAAAAAAATTACAATAAATTTTTGTAAATGATAGCGTAATATTTTTTTAATAAAAAAGTGTAAAAAATGTTGCAAATGTGTGAATAATATGCTATAATCACATTGTTTGAGCAAATTTTGTTTAAAATTTATTCAAAATTAAAATAGGGGGAGATGTCAGCTCCGCCGAAGTGACGAACGGGCTTAAGGGGGAGATCATTTCGGCGGAGCTGACAGTCTTATGCATTATAAGGAGTTGAAATATATGCGGGACAATCGCCCTGAGAGTATTGAAGATTACTATCGTATAATGGAGAAGATACCTGTACCTATAGCTGTGTTCAGAGTGGAAACAGACGATGTGTCAGGCGCTCCTAAGGATATTTTCTTTACGTTTATGAACGACCGATATGAAGATATACTGCCCTATACCAAGGAGGAATGTATAGGCAAAAGCTTTTTTCAGGTCTACGACCATGAGATCGACAGGACAAAGTGGAACTATATACACTGGAATGCCTCTCACAACGGTATGATCAACGAATATGAAAACTATGCACCGCCTATTGACAGGTATTTTTCACTGACTGTCTTTCCCCTGGTATATGGCTACTGCGGAAGTATGTTGTGGGATATCACTATTGAAAAGAAGTTTTCGGATATGGTGTGGGAATTTTTTGAAAAAAAGGAAGACAACGAGACTATCGAGCAGGTCTACAACAGACACAGGAGAAGCAACGTAACGGATATGGGCGCCTATACCACTACCATTATATACCTTAACACCGTAACGGGACGCTTTGACACCCTTAAAAACAGGGATGTCATAAACTCTGCGGAGGATGAGGACTACTCTGTATTTATGGAGAGGATGAAAAATTACCTATCCGATGAGGACTATGCCGAATTCGCAAAGACCTTTTCCCTTGAGAGCATAAGGAAAAATGCGTCGGAAAGCACTCCCGTAGAGATAGAGCTGAGAATACACTTCAACAATGCTGAGGGCTGGGTAAGGATAGAGGGAGTTTACCTAAGCAGCCCTATGAACAATGTTAAGGACGATTTTATAATAAGCTTCAAGAATATAGGCGAGCATCGAATGAAATCATTGCAGCTCAGAAGTGAACACGAAAAGCAGATAAAGGAGCTTACCGAAAAGAACGAGGCATACAGAAGGACAATAGAAGAAATACTTTCACTGCTTGACGATGAGGAAAAGGAAAAGGCTGAAAGGCTCCTTAATGCCATTTAACTTTGCTGTTTAAAAAATTTATAAGTTGTTATTGACAAAGCATATTTGTTGTGATAAAATGTCTATTAATCAAATTTAACAGGCATTGATCGGGATAAAAATGTATTTGTCAATGATTTTACAGAGAGCCTCCCTTGGCTGAAAGGCGGCAGATCATAAATATATTTATCACCCGGGAGCTTTCCCTCGGAAATCACAGTATGAGCGGAACGGTATGCCCCGTTACAGGCAAGGGCTTGATTGAGCCTGCAGAGGAATATGCAGCAATGTATATTTGAATTAGGGTGGTAACACGACATATTCGTCCCTGACTTTTTAAGTCAGGGGCTTTCTTTATTTATGCATATACATTATGCATAATTACATCCGATAATCGGCGCTTAACTTGTTGATTTAGTCTGTTGAATTGATAATTCGGATGTAGTATAATGACCTTATATATGTTTTACGGTTTACATCAAGACAGCAAAAAATTTAAGATATGAAAACCATGAAAGGAAGGTAATTTAATGAGCAGACACGTTTTGTCCATACTGGTTGACAATCAGGCAGGTGTACTGAGCAGGGTAGCGGGTCTTTTTTCAAGACGTGATTACAATATTGTGAGCCTGAGCGTTGGTGTTACTGAAGATGAAGAGATATCCCGTATTACGGTACAGGTAGACTGCGACGATGTTTCTATTGAGCAGATAATAAAGCAGGTAGAAAAGCTTGTGGATGTAATAAGGGTAATAGAGCTTGGCAGAGACAGAGGCGTATTCAGGGAGCTTGCTCTTATAAAGGTGGCAGCCACTCCCAAGACACGGTCGGAGATCGCCACTATGGTGGATATATACAGAGCCAACATCATAGATGTAGGCAGCGAGACCATTACAATAGAAATAACGGGCAAGCCTTCCAAGATAGAGGCATTTGCCTCTCTTATGAAGGACTACGGTATAAAGGAAATAGTCAGAACAGGTCTTACAGGTCTTTGCAGAGGCAATCACCCCATAAGAAAGACAAGAAGTTAATAATGTGTTAAAAGCACTAAATATATTAATTATTTTTCAGGAGGAAAGAAAAATGGCAAAAATTTTTTATCAGGAAGATTGTAACTTAAGTTTACTTGACGGCAAGACAATAGCTATTATCGGCTACGGCAGCCAGGGTCATGCTCATGCCCTTAACGCTAAGGAGTCAGGCTGCAATGTTATAATCGGTCTTTACGAGGGCAGCAAGTCATGGAAGAAGGCTGAGGCTCAGGGCTTTACAGTATATACAGCCGCTGAGGCAGCTAAGAAGGCCGATATCATTATGATACTTATCAACGACGAGCTTCAGGCTAAGCTTTACAAGGAATCTATTGAGCCAAACCTTGAGGCAGGCAATATGCTTATGTTTGCTCACGGATTCAATATCCACTTCAATCAGATAGTACCTCCTAAGGATGTAGACGTAACTATGGTAGCTCCAAAGGGACCCGGCCATACTGTAAGAAGTGAGTATCAGGCAGGCAAGGGTGTTCCTTGTCTTGTAGCTGTTGAGCAGGACTATACAGGACAGGCTCAGGACATTGCACTTGCTTATGCACTTGCTATCGGCGGCGCAAGAGCAGGCGTTCTTGAAACTACCTTCAGAACAGAAACAGAAACTGACCTCTTCGGCGAGCAGGCTGTTCTCTGCGGCGGTGTATGCGCGCTTATGCAGGCAGGCTTTGAAACTCTTGTTGAGGCAGGCTATGATGAGAGAAACGCTTACTTTGAGTGTATACACGAGATGAAGCTTATTGTAGACCTTATTTACCAGAGCGGCTTTGCAGGTATGAGATACTCTATCTCTAACACAGCAGAGTACGGCGACTATGTAACAGGTCCTAAGCTTATTACAGAAGAGACTAAGAAGACTATGAAGAAGATACTTTCCGATATACAGGACGGCTCTTTTGCAAAGGAATTCCTTCTCGATATGTCTTCAGCAGGCGGTCAGGCTCACTTCAAGGCTATGAGAAAGCTTGCTTCAGAGCATCAGTCTGAAAAGGTCGGCGAGGAGATCAGAAAGCTCTATAGCTGGAATGGCGAGGACAAGCTTATAAATAACTAATTATGTTGGCAAGATAAAATTGTGTTTAGCGTAGAAAAACGACCCTTCCACCATGCTGCGCATGGTCCCCCTCCCCTTGCGAAGGGGAGGTCATTTACCGCAAGGCAGTGGCAACAGCTTAGTTGTTGTTTTTTCTAAGTAAATAAGGGCTTTTGCAAAGCACCCACCTAAGGCTCCCCTAATCAGGGGAGCTGTCAGCCGCGGCAAAAGCTTATATAAAAAACAACTGTGAGCGGGGCTGACTGAGAGGTCGAACCTATTCTTATAAACACAAATTTATATCCCAAATAGGTGATTACTTTGAATAATATAACTATTTTTGACTCAACATTGAGAGACGGCGCTCAGGCAGAGGGTGTGTCCTTCAGCGTAAAGGACAAGATAAAGATAGTAAAGGCACTGGACAGGCTGGGAGTCGGCTATATAGAGGCAGGCAACCCCGGTTCCAATCCCAAGGATTTGGAGTTTTTTGAGAAGATACGTTCCGTAAGCCTTAAAAACACTAAGATAGCAGCCTTCGGCTCTACCAGAAGGCGCAATATCTCCCCTGCCGAGGACGGCAATGTACAGGCGCTTTTAGGCGCAGGTACAGATACCGTTGCCATATTCGGCAAGACCTGGGATTTCCATGTTACGGATATCATAGGCGCTACTCTTCAGGAAAATATTGAGATGATATATGATACTATCTCATATCTTAAGGAGCAGGGCAAGGAGGTTGTTTTTGATGCCGAGCATTTTTTCGACGGCTACAAGAACAATAAGGAATATGCCATGAAGGCTCTTGACGCCGCTGTACAGGCAGGTGCAGATTGTCTTTGCCTCTGCGATACAAACGGCGGCACCTTCCCCGATGAGATATATGCTATGACAAAAAATGTCGTTGAGGCTTTTGACGTTGTTGTGGGTATACACACTCATAACGACTGCGGTATGGCTGTTGCCAACTCCGTTATGGCGGTAATGGCGGGAGCGTCACATGTTCAGGGTACGTTTACGGGCTTCGGCGAGAGATGCGGTAATGCCAATCTCTCCACTATAATACCTGATCTCCAGGTAAAGAGAGGCTACAGCTGCATACCCGAGGAAAATATGAATATGCTCACTCATACCGCAAGGGAGATAAGTGAAATTGCAAATCTTAAGCTTTCCGACAGAGAACCCTTTGTAGGCAAAACGGCATTTGCCCATAAGGGCGGTATGCACGTTGACGGTGTATCAAAGAACAGCAAAAGCTTTGAGCATATAGACCCCTCTGTTGTGGGAAATGAAAGAAAGTTCCTTACAAGCGAGGTAGCGGGCAGGACTACCATACTTTCCAAGATACAGAAGATAGCTCCTTATATTGAAAAAAACTCAGAGGAGACCTCAAGGATAATAGACAAGCTCAAGGAGCTGGAGTACGAGGGCTATCAGTTCGAGGGCGCAGACGGTGCCTTTGAGCTTTTAATAAGGAAGGAATTAGGCAAGTACAAGCCGTTTTTCGAGCTTGAGACCTTTAAGATAATAGGCGAGCATCCGCCTCTTGCAGAGGGACAGACAGCCGCCGCCATGATAAAGATAAAGGTGGATAACGAAAGCGAGATAACCGCCGCTGAGGGCGACGGTCCCGTCAATGCTCTTGACAAGGCGCTTAGAAAGGCTTTGGAGGTATTTTATCCAAGCCTTGCCACCGTTCATCTTACAGACTACAAGGTAAGAGTTCTTGATTCCAATTCAGCCACTGCCTCTAAGGTGCGGGTGCTTATAGAGTCAAGCGACGGCAAGGACAGCTGGACGACTGTCGGCGTTTCAAAGGATATTATTGAGGCAAGCTGGATAGCTCTTGTGGACTCAATGGAATACAAGCTTATCAAGGATATAGAAGAAAAATACAAAAACTTTTTATAGGAGGACATCACTATGGGTATGACTATGACTCAGAAGATTTTAGCCGCTCATGCAGGCCTTGATTCTGTCAAGGCAGGTCAGCTTATTGAGGCTAAGCTGGACCTTGTGCTTGGCAACGATGTTACAACTCCCGTTGCAGTGACGGAGTTTAACAAAATTGGTATAGACAAGGTATTTGACAAGGAAAAGGTCACTATAGTGCCGGACCACTTTACTCCCAACAAGGATATAAAGTCAGCAGAGCACTGTAAGTATATAAGGGAATTTGCTCACGACAAGGATATAAAGAATTACTTTGAGGTAGGTCAGATGGGTATCGAACACTGCCTTCTCCCCGAACAGGGTCTTGTGGTTTCAGGCGATGTAGTTATAGGCGCCGATTCCCACACCTGTACATACGGTGCATTAGGCGCCTTCTCTACAGGTGTAGGCTCTACGGATATGGCTGTCGGTATGGCAAGAGGCGTTGCATGGTTCAAGGTACCCTCCGCTCTTAAGTTCGTGCTTAAGAATAAGCCTGCCAAGTGGGTAAGCGGCAAGGATATCATACTTCATATTATAGGTATGATAGGCGTTGACGGCGCTCTTTACAAGTCTATGGAATTTACAGGCGACGGCCTGCAGTATCTTACTATGGACGATCGTTTCACTATTGCCAATATGGCTATTGAGGCAGGCGGCAAGAACGGTATATTCCCTGTTGATGACAAGACTCTTGAATATGTTAAGGAGCATTCACAGAAAACTCCCGTTATATATGAGGCTGATGATGATGCCGAGTACGATGCAGTCTATGAAATAGACCTGTCTCAGTTAAGACCTACTGTTGCATTCCCTCATCTTCCCGAAAATACCAAGACTATTGACGAGGCTAAGGGTCTTGAGGTAGATCAGGTAGTTATAGGCTCCTGTACAAACGGCAGAATAAGTGATATGAGAATTGCCGCAAATATACTCAAGGGCAAGAAAATAAATCCGAGATTAAGAGTTATAATACTTCCGGGCACTCAGAAGATATGGCTGCAGTGTGTTGAAGAGGGTCTTGCCAAGATATTTGTTGAGGCAGGCTGCGCCTTCTCCACTCCTACCTGCGGTCCCTGCTTAGGCGGACATATGGGTATACTTGCCAAGGGCGAGAGAGCGGTATCTACCACTAACAGAAACTTTATAGGTCGTATGGGACATCCCGAATCAGAGGTCTATCTTGCAAGCCCTGCTGTAGCAGCGGCTACTGCAATTACAGGCAGTATAACAGACCCTGAGGAAGTGTAAAAGGAGGATCATTCAATGAAAGCACACGGAACAGTTTTTAAATACGGCGATAATATCGATACAGACGTTATTATCCCTGCAAGATATCTGAATTCCTCCGATCCAAAGGAGCTTGCAAAGCACTGTATGGAGGACGCTATCCATTCAACTGTAAACTTTGTGGAAAATGTAAAGGACGGCGACATCATAGTAGCCGAAAAGAACTTCGGCTGCGGCTCATCAAGAGAGCATGCGCCTATAGCCATTAAGGCAAGCGGTATTTCATGCGTTATTGCCAAGACCTTTGCCAGAATTTTCTACAGAAACGCCATAAATATAGGTCTGCCTATACTTGAGTGTGAGGAGGCAGCCAACAATATTGAAATGGGCGACGATGTCGAGGTGGATTTCGATACGGGTCTTATTACAAACAAGACAAAGAACGAGACCTATCAGGCAGAGCCCTTCCCTGAATTTATGCAGGAAATGTTTAAGGCAGGCGGTCTTATCGAGCAGACTAAGGTCAAATTAGGAATTAAATAGAGGTGTATAAAATGAACTATAAAATTGCAGTAGTAGCAGGCGACGGCATAGGTCCTGAGGTAATGGAGCAGAATATAGCCGTACTCAATGCTATAGGTGAAAAATTCGGTCATACTTTTGAATATACTTACGTTTTAGGCGGCGGCTGCGCTATCGATAAGTACGGCGAACCTCTTCCCCAGGAAACTATTGACGTATGTAAGGCAAGCGATTCCGTTCTTCTGGGCGCAGTAGGCGGCTGGCAGTGGGACACTCTCCCCGGCGATAAAAGACCCGAAAGAGCACTCTTAGGCTTAAGAGGTGCCTTAGGCTTATACGCCAATTTAAGACCCGCAACTCTTCACGATGCTTTAAAGGACGCTTGTCCTCTTAAGCCCGAGCTTGTTGCAGACGGAGTAGACATTATGGTCGTAAGAGAGCTTACAGGCGGTATGTACTTCGGCGAAAAGGGCAGAAAGATGACAGATATGGGCGAGGCTGCCTACGATGTAGAGCAGTATTCCGTAAAGGAAGTTGAGAGAATAACAAGGACTGCCTTTGAAATAGCAAGAAAGAGAAATAAGCACGTTACCAACGTGGACAAGCAGAATGTACTGGAGTCTTCAAGACTTTGGAGAAGTGTTGTATTAGAGGTTGCAAAGGACTATCCCGATGTAGAGCTTGACCATCTTTATGTAGACAATGCCTCTATGCAGCTTATAATGAGGCCTACTACCTTTGATGTTATCGTTACTGGCAATATTTTCGGCGATATCCTTTCCGATGAGGCATCTCAGATGACAGGCTCTATCGGTATGCTGCCTTCTGCAAGTCTTGGCGAGGGTACTCTTGGTATGTATGAGCCTGTACACGGCTCTGCTCCCGATATAGCAGGCAAGGACCTTGCCAATCCTATCGCTACTATTCTTTCAGGCGCTATGATGCTTAAGTACAGCTTCGGTCTTCAGGAAGAGGCTAAGTGCATTGAGGACGCCGTTACAAAGGTCCTTGATAAGGGCTACAGAACAGGCGATATCATGAGCGAGGGTATGAAGCAGGTCGGCTGCAAGGAAATGGGTAAGTTAATTATTGAAAACCTTTGATAAATTATCGGGTGTACCGCTGTACACCTGATTTTCAAACAGGAATTTCACTGAAATTCCTGCTTGAAAATCATAAAATAATAATTTATATATACGAATATACAAGGAGGAAGGCAACAAATGATAAGCGACAGAGTTAAAAAGGGTCCCGACAAGACGCCCCACCGTTCATTATTCAAGGCGATGGGCTATACGGATGAAGAGCTGGCAAGACCGCTTATAGGTGTGGTCAATGCCAAGAGTGAGATAATACCCGGTCATATTCACCTTGACAATATTGCAAAGGCTGTCAAGACAGGTGTACTTGCCGCAGGCGGCACACCTATAGAGGTGCCTGCAATAGGTGTATGCGACGGTATAGCTATGGGACATATAGGAATGCACTACTCTCTTCCTACGAGAGAGCTTATTGCCGACAGCGTTGAAAGTCTGGCTATGGCACATGGCTTTGACGGTCTTGTGCTTATACCCAACTGTGACAAGATAGTCCCTGGTATGCTTATGGCAGCCGCAAGACTTAATATCCCCGCTATTGTATGCAGCGGCGGTCCTATGCTTGCAGGAACCATGGGCTGTGAAAAGCTTTCTCTTTCAAAGACATTTGAGGCAGTAGGCGCTTATGAGGCAGGACTTATAAGCAGAGAAAAGCTTAAGGAATATGAGGACAAGTCATGTCCAAGCTGCGGCTCCTGTTCAGGTATGTACACAGCTAATTCCATGAATTGCCTTTCAGAGGTAATAGGTATGGCTCTTCCCGGCAACGGCACTATACCTGCTGTTTACGGCGACAGAATAGGCCTTGCAAAGCATGCGGGTATGCAGATAATGAAGCTTGTGGAAAAGGATATAAAGCCAAGAGATATTATGAATGAAAAAGCATTTAAGAATGCTCTTACAATGGATATGGCTCTGGGCTGCTCAACTAACTCTATGCTCCATCTTCCTGCCATTGCCCATGAGGCAGGAGTTGAGATAAATCTGGACATAGCAAATGAGATAAGCTCAAAAACTCCAAATCTCTGTCACCTTGCTCCCGCAGGCCCTAACTATATAGAGGAGCTGAACCTTGTAGGCGGTATTCCCGCAGTTATGGCTGAGATAAACAAGCTTGGCTTACTTGAGCTTGACAATCCCACAGTTACATTAAAGACTGTAGGCGAGAATATAGAGGGTATAGAAGGCGCCGACGGTACTATTATAAGAAAGGTCGATAACCCATATTCCACAACAGGCGGTATTGCAGTATTAAGAGGAAATATTGCCAAGGACGGCTGCGTTGTAAAGAGAAGCGCCGTTGCTCCCGAAATGCTTAAGCATAAGGGTCCTGCAAGAGTATTCACCTCTGAGGAGGACGCCATTGCAGCTATATTCGGCGGCAAGATAGTAAAGGGCGATGTTGTGGTCATCACATACGAGGGTCCCAAGGGCGGTCCCGGTATGAGAGAAATGCTTTCACCTACATCTGCTCTTGCAGGCATGAAGCTGGATAAGGATGTTGCTCTTATTACAGACGGTCGTTTCAGCGGAGCGTCAAGAGGCGCAAGCATAGGTCATGTATCTCCCGAGGCAGCCGCAGGCGGAAATATAGGTCTTGTGCGCGAGGGCGATATTATAGATATAGATATAAACGGCGGCAAGATAAACGTAGAGGTAAGCGACGAGGAGCTTGCTGAGAGAAGAAAGACATGGGTGATACCTGAGCCTAAGATAAAGACAGGCTATCTTTCAAGATATGCAAAGCTTGTTAGCTCAGCAGACAAGGGCGCCGTATTGAACTAAGGAGGTATGGCTGTGAAAAGGACTATAGCTGTTTTATTGTCCTTCATTATGATGCTGACTATTACGGCTGCGCCTGTATCAGCTATGCAGGAGGATGTAAAGGCAGTATATATCAATGAACTTAAGTGGCTGAGCAAAGCAGGACATACAGCCACCTATTCAGACGGAGTAAACACCTGGAGCGAACCATGTACCGGCGATACAGAGGTAGAATACTGCGCTTATGATATAAACAAAGACGGATATAAGGAGCTCTGTGTTAAGATAGGCTGCTGTGAGGCAGACTACACCTATAAATTCTATAGCTGTGAATACGGCAAAATAGTTTATTTAGGCGAAGCTGATGCAAGCCATTCCGCTCTTTATGAATGCGATATAAACGGCATATTTATACACCAAGGCCATATGGGCTTTGAAACCCTTACAAGAGTTTCCAAAAACGGACACAGCCTTACTTCAACGCAGATATTTGAGTATGACCTTTATCCCCTGCTTGAAAAAGGCATAGATGCGGATTATCATTATCCTGAAAAATATATAGAAATGTATAAGGCTGACGACTATTCGGGCTTATATTAAATTTAAACGGAGGTAATTATGTTATTAAATGGTTCTGAAATATTGGTAGAGTGCCTTAAGGAGCAGGGTGTAGATACTATATTCGGCTATCCGGGAGGCGCCGTACTGAATATATATGATGCTTTATACAAGCATCAGCACGAAATAAAGCACTATCTTACATCTCACGAGCAGGGCGCCGCCCATGCGGCAGACGGATATGCAAGGGCTACTGGTAAGGTAGGCGTATGCCTTGCCACAAGCGGTCCCGGTGCCTGTAATCTTGTAACGGGCATAGCCACAGCCTATATGGACAGTGTGCCTATGGTCGCTATTACAGGCAATGTTGCCAATTCATATCTGGGCAAGGACAGCTTTCAGGAAGTGGATATCACAGGCATAACTATGCCTATTACAAAGCATAACTTCCTTGTAAAGGACGTTACCAAGCTTGCCGATACTGTAAGGAAGGCCTTCTGGATAGCAAGGAAGGGACGCCCCGGTCCTGTGCTTATAGATATTACAAAGGACGTTACGGCAGCTATGTGCGAGTATACTCCACAGGAGCCTATCCCTGTTGAAAAGAGAGTAAACACCATTACCGAGGAGGACTTGTCCGAGGCAGTCGAGCTTATCCACAATGCCGAAAAGCCTTTCCTCTACTGCGGAGGCGGCTGTATCAATGCCGAGGCTACAGATGAGATAATAAAGCTTATAGAAAGTCAGGATATGCCTGTTTCATGCTCAGCTATGGGCTTAGGCACCGTTCCTGCGGACCATCCCAACTATACGGGTATGATAGGTATGCACGGCACCAAGACATCCAATCTTCTTGCAAACGAGTGCGACCTTATAGTAGCTATGGGCGCTCGTTTCAGCGACAGAGTTGCAACTAATTTCAAGACCTTTGCCCCTAATGCAAAGGTACTGCATATAGATATCGACCCTGCCGAGATAAGCAAAAACGTACCTGCCTACTGTTCAGTCATAGGCGATGTAAATGAGGTAGTAAAGCGTATAAATGCACGTCTGGAGAAGAAAGAGAGGAAGGAATGGCTTGCTGAGGCAGAGAAATACAAGGCAGAATTTCCTCTTAAGTATGTACATGACGGCACACTTAAGCCCCAGTATATTATGGAGAGAATAAACGCTATTTGCAAGGGCGAAGAGATAATAGTTACCGAGGTAGGTCAGCATCAGATGTGGGCTTGCCAGTTCATAGAGAACAAGTATCCAAGACATTTCATATCATCAGGCGGTCTGGGTACTATGGGCTACGGCTTAGGCGCTGCCATAGGCGCCAAGGTAGGTCAGCCCGATAAGGTAGTATTCAATATCGCAGGCGATGGCTGTTTCTATATGAACCATATTGAAATGGCTACAGCAGTTGCAAATGACGTGCCTATTATAGAGATAGTTATAAATAACCACGTTCTCGGTATGGTAAGGCAGTGGCAGGACCTTTTCTATGACGCAAGATATTCTCAGACTAATCTTGACAAGGCTACAGACTTTATTAAGCTGGGTCAGGCATATAAGGCTGTTACATATAATGTAACAAAGCCCGAAGAAGTTGACGATGCCATAAAGAGCGCTATTGCAAGCGGTAAGCCTGCTCTCATAGTATGCGAGATAGACAGGGATGAAAAGGTATTCCCTATGATCCCCGCAGGCGAAAGCATTGACAGTATGATAACCCTTGATGAGTACGAAGAAAATTAAGGTATTATATTGTTATATATAGGTTTCTGAAATGACGGTTTTGTCTTGATGACAAAACCGTCATTTTTGTGATGTGAATGTTTTGAGAGTTAATTTGATGAGATAATAAATTTATGTTTATGTTAGTAACTCGACCCTTCCACCATGCTGCGCATGGTCCCCCTCCCCTTGCGAAGGGGAGGTCATTTACCGCAAGGCGGTGAAAGCAGCTTAGTTGTTGTTTTTCTAAGTAAATAAGGGCTTTTGCAAAGCACCCACCTAAGGCTCCCCTAATCAGGGGAGCTGTCAGCCGCGGCAAAAGCTTATATAAAAATAGCTGTGAACGGGGCTGACTGAGAGGTCGAACCTATTGCTATAAACACAAATTTATAAAAAACTGCCGCTTAGCTATTTTCAAAGCTAAGTGCGGCAGTCTGAACACAAATATTACAATACGACTTTTACCTTATCATTCAGAGTCATTTCATTTTCGCTTACATTGCAGTCATAGGCAAGTATATTTACGCCGTTTTCGGCAGCTTTTTTAAGGGCGAGGGCAAATTCTCTATGGTTTTCCACATTCGGTGTAAAATAGTCCACATCCCTCATCTGTACCACAAAGAGTACGCAGGCCTTGTAGCCCTCTTCAACAGCTTTTACAAGCTCATTTACATGCTTTACGGCTCTTTCGCTGGGAGCATCGGGAAAGCTTACCACATTGTTGTTTTCCAGTGTAACGCCCTTTACCTCTATAAAGGTCTTTATATGCCCTTGTTCTATATAGAAGTCAAAGCGGGAATCCCTGTATGTACATTCTCTTTTCAGGAATGTAATATTCTCAAAGAGCCTTCCCTCTCTCAGAGCCTCCTCAACAGCCTTGTTGGGCGCCTGTGAATCCATATTTATAAGCCTGCCCTTTTTGTTGACGGCAACAAGGGAATATTTTGTCCTTCTTTTTGGGTCATCCGACGGTTCCAGAAAGACCTCTGCGCCGTTTATAAGGAGTTCCTTGCACCGTCCCGTGTTCTTAACATGGCAGACCTCTGTTTTGCCGTCTATTTCGACACGGGCTATAAAGCGGTTCTCACGGAGTATGAATTTACCCCTTACTATATTTTTATATTTCATTTTCTATCAATTCAATCCATTTTCGTCATATTTATCTCTTTTACCTAAATTACATTCATTACATAATGTTCTCAGATTTTCTTTAATTGTTTTACCTCCCTTTGAAACAGGCTTTATATGATCAACTTGCAGTTTTACACCATCTTCAGCAGTGCGACCGCAGAGTACACATTTAAAGCCATCTCTTTGCATGATTTCGTATCTTAATGTCGGAGTCATTAATTTTCTTTGATATTCTTTTGTTTCCGTATAATTATTATATTCGTCAATGTATTCAAGTTTTTTATTGATATCATCAGCATCGTAATGAAAATCTTTCTTGTAATGATTTCTTCCTTTAGGACTTGTATAACTTAAATTGCATGTCATTTTAATTGAAGTAACGGGTGATAACTTTTCTTTATCAAATAATTTGTTTTCAATCTTTGTATACAGTGATTTAAATCGTTTATTTTCTATTTCTGTATCGGGAGCAATAGAATTAATTTCATTTATGTAATCTTGAAAGAAATTTTTATTATTATTTGCTTTATTCAAAGCTTTAACATAAAACTCTTTTTCTTGCTTTATAGTATTCATAAAAAACTTGTCATAATTAAATAAGTCGAACTGATTTTTATTGTTCATTTTTTTATTATAGATGTTTTCCGGTGCTAAATCACAGAATTTATTACTGTATATTTTGTTTATTTCTTGTAGTTTGTTATATCTTTTACTATGTTTAATAACTTCATTTTCATATTTTTTAGCAATTATGTAACGTAGCAATAAAGCAATAAAAACAATTATTAATAAAACTACAATAACCCATATGATAGTATGGATAATAATTAGATTACTTTCATGTGGGATTTTTTCTATAATTAATTTACCATTTTCATCTATTCGACTTTGTATTGTACTGCCAACCATACCTATACCTCATTTATTTTCTTACCTGACCATTACCGTATATAACATATTTTGTAGTAGTCAGTTCCTTAAGTCCCATAGGACCTCTTGCGTGGAGCTTCTGAGTGCTTATGCCTATTTCTGCGCCGAAGCCGAATTCATTGCCATCTGTAAACCTTGTAGACGCATTTACATATACGGCGGCTGAATCTATCTCATTTAAAAATCTCTGTGTGTTTTCATAGCTTTGGCTCACTATACACTCGGAATGTCCTGTGGAATATTTTGCAATATGGTCTATAGCCTCGTCTATGCTGTCCACTACCTTTACGGCAAGAATATAGTCCAGGTATTCCGTTGCCCAGTCCTCCTCTGTAGCAGGCTTGACATCGGGAATTACAGCCTGTACTCTTTCGTCGCCTCTTATCTCGACACCCTTTTTCCTGAGTGCCGCAACAGCGGGAGGAAGTAATTTCTCCGCTATGTTCTTATGCACAAGAAATGTTTCGGCGGCATTGCATACTCCGGGTCTCTGAGCCTTGGCATTTACTATTATATTCACTGCCATATCTATATCTGCGCTTTCATCGGCAAATACATGGCAGTTGCCTACTCCCGTTTCTATAACGGGAACGGTAGAATTCTGCACCACGCTCTGTATAAGACCTGCTCCGCCTCTCGGTATAAGCACGTCTATATATCCGTTCATTTTCATCATCTGATTTGCGCTTTCCCTTGAGGTATCCTCCACAAGCTGAACTATATTTTCATCTATGCCCATAGCTCTTATACTGTCCTTGAACACGGATACCACTGCTCTGTTGGAGTTAATTGCCTCCTTGCCTCCTCTTAATATAACGGCGCTTCCCGCCTTTATGCAAAGTCCGAAAGCATCTGAGGTGACATTGGGTCTTGCCTCATATATTATGCCTATTACACCCATAGGTACTCTTTTCTGCCCTACTATAAGTCCGTTTGGCAGTGTTTTCATATTCTCAAATTGGCCTATGGGATCGGGAAGCTCGGCGATCTGCTCAAGCCCCTCTGCCATAGCAAATATCCTGTCCCTGTTAAGGGTAAGCCTGTCTATGAGCGATGCCTTGATACCGTTCTCCCTGCCATTGTCAAGGTCAATGGCATTGGCAGATATTATGCTGTCGCAGTTATGCCTTAAAGCCTCAGCGCAGCTTAAAAGAAGCTGGTTTTTATCTCCCGTAGTCAGCTTTGCTATGGCTCTTTTGGCGGTAAGAGCGTCTTTTCCCATTTCTGTAAGAGTTTTCATATTATTCTTCCCTCCGTTACTATAATATCAACGGGTATGTCCGTTTCTTCTCTGGGCAGGCTTTCTGTAAGCTGTGCTTCATAGCACAAGCCTGCCGACACCATATATTCATTTTTGCTCAGGTATCTGTCATAATATCCTCCGCCGTAGCCTATCCTGTATTTATCCTTGTCAAAGGCAAGCCCAGGTACGGCTATAAGGGTTTTACTGTCTGAGATCAGAAGCTTTTCTTCATTATATTTTGGTTCTGGTATGCCGTATTTATTTGGAGTAAGCTCGGCAAGGGAGCTTATTTCAATAAATACCATTTCACCCTTATTGAGCATCACAGGCACTGCTGTAGTCTTGCCGTCCTTTAACGCCCTTTTTATAAAGGGTATCGTATCTATTTCACTGCCATAGCTTACAAATGTAAATATTTTCTCTGCAAGCCTGTAGTACTCGGAGGCATATATTTTATCGGTTATTGACGAGGGAGCGGCAGTCTGCCTTATTTCTCTGAATTTTTTGCGTATTTCAAGCTTATTCATTTCTTTTACCTACGAAAAGAGTGCCTACATTGTTTCCCTCAAGTATGTCGTGTATCACATCGGGGCTTTCTCCCGAAGCTATGACCATATCTATACCTCTTTTGCTGAGGAAGTCCGCCGCCTGCACCTTTGTTATCATACCGCCTGTGCCAAACATGGACGCAGAGCCTCCCGCAAGGGAATATATCTCGTCTGTTATATCAGGCACTACATTTATCATTTCTGCCCTTTCGTCCTTGTTGGGGTCTGAGGTATACATACCGTCTATATCTGAAAGTATTATAAGCAGGTCTCCCTTTACGATAGCCGCAACATAGGCTGAAAGGGTATCGTTGTCCGAAAACTCGTTAAACTCGTCTGTTGCTACGGTATCGTTTTCATTTACTATAGGTATTACCTTAAGCTCAAAAAGCTTGTTGAAGGTATTGCTTGCGTTCCTTTTCTTATGTTCTGCATCAAAAACAGGCTTTGTAAGAAGTATTTGTGCTATCTTCTGATTGTACTCGCCGAAAAATCTCTCGTACATCTGCATAAGTATAGCCTGACCTACGGCTGAGGATGCCTGCTTGCCTATGACGTCCCTAGGTCTTTCGCTTAAGCCCAGCTTTTCAGCGCCTACGGCTATGGCACCAGAGGACACCAGCACAACGTCTATATCCCTGTTTCTCAGGTCTGTAAGCACCTTTGCAAAGCGCTCCATTTTACGGAGATTGAATTTGCCGTTTTCATATGTAAGGGATGTCGTTCCTACCTTTATTATTATTCTTTTATAATTTTTCAGTCTTTGTCTGTATTCCATTTCTGCTCTCCCATTTTATATTAAGTATTATAGCTGCGGAAAATATAAGTATTATTCCTACAAGGCTTGTAAAAGTAAGCTGCTGGCGAAGTATGAATACGCTTACAAGCACTCCCACTGCCGGTTCGATAGTCGCCAGTATAGATGCTGTGCCCGATTCTACCCTTGAAAGTCCCTTTGTATATAAAAGGAAAGGAGTTACCGTTGAAAGAAGTACTATAAGCGCCGATGTCAGCGCTCCCCGTGGCTGTGAAAGCACAGAGGATATCTCAGCCCTATGGCAAAGGGGTATTGAGCCTATTGCCGCAAATATAAAGGTATATACGGTAACTGTCACATCTCTGTACTTATTGAGGGCAAAGCGGCCGAATATACTGTATAGCCCATAGAAAAGCCCTGAGCCTATGCCGCATATTATGCCGAAGGGAGTTCCGTTTATATCTCCGCCTGCAATACCCGTAACAAAGGCGCAGCCTAAAATCGTCATAACAAGGGACGTAAGCTTTAAGGCTGTAAGCCTTTCCTTAAATATCAGCGCTGACAAGAATACCACGAACACGGGAGCGGTATAGAGCAATACCACCGCTATGGCTGTTGTACACTCGTTCATCGATGTGAAAAGACACCAGTTGAACCATACAAAGCTTATTATTCCCGTACCTATGAAATATTTTATATCCTTAAGCTCTATTTTAAAAATACTTTTATCCTTTATAAGAAATATCAGCGACAGCACTGCCGCCGCACCGAAGCTGCGCACCGCAACTATGCCGCCGGGACTTAAGCCGCAGGCCTTAAGCTCTGTTGAAAACAGGCTTATTATACCCCACAGCACTGCCGCTGTCACTATGTATATGCTGTACATATTATTCCCTCTTTTCACTATCTATAGAATATACCATAATTTATTATTTATTTCAACTGCATAAAAATTAAATTTTTTTAATGTGGACCTGCAATATTTCCGTACTCCCGCATAAAATTGAATTGTATTAGAAATTGGAGGTAACTTATATGGGTTGCGGTAACAACAATACTTTATGGATCATCATTATTCTTCTTTTCTGCTGCGGAAATAACAATGGAGTAGGTAATCTTTTCGGCGGCTGTGGCAACAACGACTGCTCATGGATAATTATCCTTATACTTCTTTTCTGCTGCTGCGGAAATAATGGCATAGGCGGTATTTGTGACAACAAGTGCTGATGTATTGTTGGGGGTCTCTAAGAGACCCTTTTTTCTTTTGTCTGTTTGAAATACCCGTAAAGTTGTGGTATACTAAATTGACAGTAATTATTGACAAGGCGTAATTATCTGATAAAATAGGAGTATGTACGGATTTCTGTCATATGTACTGCAGTTAAAGTATATTGAAGAGAAAAATTACAAATATTATATAAATAACGGAGGTTTATTATGAAAAAATTATTGTGTTTGGCTATGTTATCGGTCCTTATATTATCAGGCTGCGGAAGGGATGCCGCAGAAGTGCCTGAAAATACCGCTGCCGAGGAGAGTATTGTAAAGGGTACTACAGTACCGGGAAAATACAGTATAAATGACTTTATACTCTATACTCTGGATGATGATAACTATCCCTCTAAGGCAGTTGCGGTACTTGGAGTGGACCCGGAGACAGTAGAGTATGACGACGAGAAGGCTGAGGAGGCTTCAAAGGGAGTTGTAATGAATTCGGGCAAGATATTGCAGACAGATAAAGATGGACAAGCTGTTGAGAATAATGTTGTAACCGATTTTGTATACCAGGGCGGCAGGATACCTCTTACCAATTCAAAGGGTATAGTTACTACAGGCGTTGCGGTTACGGACACGGACAAGAACTGCTCTAAGGTAGAAGAGATAATAAATGCCTATTTAATAGATGAAGAAAACGAGGAATATATCACAAATCAGCATGATGATGGCAGCTATACCATAGACCTGTATTTTACAGTAGCCGATGATCAGGGAAATGTGGAAAGAGTCATTACTCCGAAGGGTCAGGACTTCAGCGAGGCTACAAGAAAGTCAGGCTATATCATGAGATTTTATATTGTAAATGATTATGTACACGGTATATTCTGTCAGCTTCTGTAACGGTGAGATATATGGATATACGAAAATATCTTAAGGAACACAGACTTCTGTGCGATGGCGCCTTCGGCACATATTTTGCCTCTGTACACCCAGATATCATGGCTGAAAAGGCAAATACCGAGGACAGCGAGGCTGTATACAGTGTACACAGGGCTTATATCGAAAAGGGCGCAAGGCTCATAAGGACAAATACCTTTGAAAGCAACAGGACAGGCCTTAACTGTACTGAGGCGGAGCTTAAGGAAAATATTGCCGCCGCCTATGATATTGCCGTAAGGGCGGCAGGAGACGATGTATTTGTTGCCTGTGACATAGGTCCGGGAAACGAAGAGGACTACTATACTATTGCAGATACCTTTATAGAAAAGGGCGGCAGCATATTTGTATTTGAGACATTTTCTGAGATCGAGCCTGTAACAGAGGTCATAAGGCATATAAAAGAGAGAAAAAAGGACGCTTTTATAATAACGCAGTTCTGCGTTAATCAGCACGGCTACACAGAAGAGGGCATAAGCGCAAGACGGCTTATGGAGAAGGCAGGCGCTATAGCGGAAATAGACGCTATGGGCTTTAACTGCGGCATAGGTCCGGGACATCTTCTTAAGGTATTAAGGGATGCAGATATAAATACGGATAAGTTCATAACTGCTCTGCCCAATGCCAGCTATCCCTCTGTGATACAGGACAGAATGGTTTTTCTGGACAATATAAATTACTATGCGGGCAAAATGGCGGAAATTGCGGAATATGCCGATATACTGGGAGGCTGCTGCGGTACGGACCCGCGGTATATAAAGGCTGTAGGCGATGCCGTAAGCCTTGAAAGGACATTTGTCCCCCACAGGCACAAGGCTGAAAAGACCACAGGCTCACATAAAAGCGGCAGGTCAAATGTATTCTTTGCAGACAAGGGAAAGGGTAGCAAAATAATTGCCGTAGAGCTTGATCCCCCTAAGAACGGAGACTGTACCGCTCTTATGGAAACTGCCAATTACCTTAAAAAGCAAAATGTAGACGTTATAACCTTTGCGGATTCCCCCAGCGGAAGAACAAGGGCGGACTCCGTACTTATGAGTATAAAGGTAGCGCGGGAAACAGGTGTGAATGTAATGCCCCATATATGCTGCCGTGACAAGAATGCCATAGGCATAGGCTCTCAGCTTTTAGGCGCATATATAAACGATATACGGAATTTCCTTGTTATTACGGGAGACCCTGTGCCAAGCACAAGCAGAGATAATATAAAAGGCGTTTTCAATTTCGATTCCGTAAAGCTTATGGAATACATAAGGGAAATGAACGACATACAGCTTGCCGACAGCAGAGTATCCTACGGCGGAGCCATAAATTATGCCAGAAGAAACATAGAAACGGAGATAGAGAGGATAAGGCTCAAGGAAGAGGCTGGAGCGGAATTTTTTCTGACTCAGCCTGTATATGACGATAAGGATATAGCCGTACTCAGGGATATAAAAAAGCATATAAGCTCCGCTAAAATGCTTGTGGGAATAATGCCCCTTGTAAGCTATACAAATGCCCTTTTTATCAAAAATGAGCTTACGGGAATAACCGTTCCCCGCAGTGTTGTGCAAAGGTTTTCTCCCGATATGACAAGGGCTGAGGCGCAGAAGGTGGGTATTGATATATCCGGGGAGGTCATGGACAAGGTATATGACTTTGCAGACGGCTTTTACTTTATAATACCATTTAACAGGCTTTCCATTGCAGAGGACCTTTTTGCTATAATTGGGAAAAAATAAAAAATGCTTGTTAGTTTCGGGTAACTGTGCTATACTTGTACAAAAGGAGTATGTTTATGCATAAACTAAGAGTTGCAGATATAGATTTGCTTATCAAATATAAATATGACACAATGCTTAAGCAGGCTAAGTTCTATGAGACTGAGTTTGAAAAGCCTCAGATAACAATAGATATTCCCGACGAGACATTGGAGCAGTGGCATAGGGAAAGCCCTCATCTTACAATAGATGATATAGAATATGTCTATACGGGAGCGGCATTTTACGAGGCGCTTTTGCACTTCAACGGCTTTATGCTCCACAGCAGCGGTGTTGTAAAGGACGGCTATGCCTATTTGTTTTCCGCCGATCCCGGTACGGGAAAGTCTACACACACGGAGCTTTGGCAAAAGCATTTCGGCGCGGACAATGCAAGGATAATAAATGACGATAAGCCCGCCATAAGGCTTGTAGACGACAGGCTTTGGGTATATGGTACCCCCTGGAGCGGTAAGACTGACAGAAACCTTAATATGAAGGTGCCTCTTGGAGCAATTGTGTTTTTAGAGCGCTCGGAGGACAACTGGGTAAAGCAGATAAAGGCAGTGGAGGCAATACCCCTTGTAATGCAGCAGACCATAAGACCTGCCGAAAAGGACAGGATGATAATGCTTCTGGATATGCTGGACAGAGTACTGAGCAGCGTAAAGCTCTACAGACTGGGCTGCAATATATCCGAGGAAGCGGCTGAGGTAAGCTATAACGGAATAAAAGTGGAGGAATAAGCTATGAAGATAAAAGACGGTTATTTATTGAGAGAGGTGGCAGGCAGCAATATAGTAGTGCCTGTAGGCGAGGGTACAATGGATTTCAGCGGCGTTATAACGCTTAACGATGTAGGCGCCTTCCTCTGGAAGAATCTTGAAGAGGATGTTTCCGAGGAGGAGCTTGTGCAGAGAGTACTCAAGGAATACGATACAGATGAGGAAACTGCCAGAAGGGATGTTGCGGAATATATGACCTCCTTAAAGGGAGCTGGTTTTATTGCAGACTAAGCAGGTAAGGCTCAATGAGATATACGGTGTAATGAAGGAAATGCTTGAAAGCGGCGGTACAGTCAATTTCAATCCCAAAGGCACGAGTATGCTCCCCACCATACACAACGACGGCGACAGAGTTGTTATAAAAAAGGCTGTTGACCCTCTTAAAAAATATGACCTTCCTCTGTATATAAGAGATGACGGTCAGTTTGTACTCCACAGAGTAGTGGGGGTAAATGCCGACGGTACATACAATATGTGCGGCGACAATCAGTGGACTGTAGAAAGGGGCATACGCCACGATCAGCTTGCGGGAATAGTCACCGAGATACACAGAGGCAAAAGGACCTTTTCCGCCGACAATAAGCTGTACCGCGCTTATGTCAGGATATGGGTAGGCATTATGCCCCTAAGGCATATACTGTTCGGCGGTATGAACCGCATTAAGAGAGTAATTAAAAAAATATTTAAAATAAAATAAACTGCACGATAAAAGAGGCTGTTGCATTAAATTTGTGTTTATGTTAGTAAGGCGACCCTTCCACCATGCTGCGCATGGTCCCCCTCCCCTCCGACGCTACGCTAGGGGAGGTTATGCACCGCAAAGGCTGTGACAGCAGCTTAGTTGTTGTTTTTCTAAGTAAATAAGCAACTTTGAAAGACACCCACCTAAACCTCCCCTATCAGGGGAGGGGGACATTGCACCGAAAGATTTATCGGACGACCGTTAGGTCGGCTTTCGGCAAAGCCGAAAGTGCTGACGCCGTTAGGCGGTGGAGAGGTATATTTTACTCAGTTAAACAAAAATTTATACGTACAGTGTCATAAAATAAGGAGATGTCGCATATTCAAATGCGACATCTCCTTCTGGTTTATAAAGCTATAATAAATTTCAATAATTATGCTTCGTACTTGCCTAATTTAGCCTTAACTGCGTCAAACTCAGCGTCATCATGTACGTCAAGGCGGATAGGCTTGCTAACGTCTAATGAGAAGATACCCATTATTGACTTTGCGTCTACAACATATCTGTCGGAAGCTAAATCAAAGTCACCGTCAAAAGTGCTTATAATGTTTACAAAATCCTTTACCTTGTCAATTGAGTCTAATTTAAGAGTTAAATTTTTCATAATCGTTTACCTCCCTTTAAATGGATAAACATCCAAAAAATTAATTGTTACAATGTAATAATAACTTGAATTTGAGGTTTTGTCAAATTTATTTTTTATGCCCTGCATTTGTAAATTTTGCACAGTTGAGCCCTGTTTTTTTGCCTTTGACTGGTAAAAATCCGTTTTATGACACAATTTTTCAACATTGCGGTAATTTTTGTGAAACAGAAAAAACGATTTTGGTAGTATTCTACAAAATTTAAGCCAAATTTTTGTAAGTTTTTCATAAAGTTCAAAATTACATATTTACACCTGAAATATCATACAATGATTATAACTTTGAACGGAGGTATGTTATGAACAGCTATGATGTATATAAGGATATAGCGGAGAGAACAGGCGGAGATATCTATATTGGCGTAGTAGGACCTGTGAGAACGGGAAAGTCTACATTTATAAAAAACTTTATGGAAAAGCTCGTTATACCCAATATTGAAAACGAATATGTAAAAACAAGGACAAGGGATGAGCTGCCCCAGTCGGCAGAGGGTACTTCAATAATGACTACGGAGCCTAAGTTTGTGCCTAACGAGGCAGTTACAATAAGCCCTGCCGAGGGAATAAGCTTAAATGTAAGGCTTATAGACTGCGTAGGCTACATAGTAGACGGGGCAAAGGGACACACAGAGAACAACAGCCCCAGAATGGTGTCCACACCCTGGTCAGAAAGCAAAATGCCCTTTGCCCAGGCTGCCGAGCTTGGCACACATAAGGTAATAACGGATCACGCAGCCCTTGGCCTTGTTATTACTACAGATGGCAGTATTACCGATATCCCCAGGGAAAGCTACATAAACAGCGAGGCAAGGATAATAAAGGAGCTTAAGGACACGGGAAAGCCCTTTGTCATAATACTTAACTGCAAGGACCCCTCTTCTGAGCAGACACAGGAAATAAGGACGCAGATGGAGAACAAATATAAAATGCCTGTGCTTGCGGTAAATTGCAGGGATATGACTACAGAGGACATAAGCAATATACTGAGCGAGGCTTTATATGCCTTCCCACTGGGCGAGGTGGATATAGCCATACCGAAGTGGCTTGAGGCAATGGACAGCAGCTACCATATAAAAAGCAGCATAATAGAATCGGCAAAGGCTATGGCAGAGGGCATAAACGGTATCAAGGATATACCCGCAGCCTCCGAGATATTAAACGAAAACGAAAATGTAAAGAAGATATATTCCGAAAACATAGACCTGGGGGAGGGCAAGGCATACATAGAGCTTTTCCTTAACGACAATATTTTCTATGACGTGCTTACGGAAACTACGGGTACCGAAATAAGCAGTGAGTTTGAGCTTATTTCTACTATTAAATTGTTATCCGATGCCAAAAAGGAGTATGACAAGATAAAGAATGCCCTTGATGAGGTAAATAAAAAGGGCTACGGCATAGTTACGCCCTCTGTTGAGGATATGGCTCTTGAACCCCCAGAGGTACTTAAGCAGGGCAGCCGATACGGTATAAAAATAAAGGCTGAGGCTCCGGGAATACACCTTATAAAGACCAATATCAAGACTACCGTTGCGCCTATAGTAGGCTCTGAGGAGCAGTCAAAGGAGCTTGTGGACTATCTTAACGCCCAGTACAGCGTAGACCCTAACAGTATTTGGGAATACAGTATTTTTGGCAGGACTCTTAAGGAGCTTGTGACCGATGACCTTAACACCAAGCTTATGCGTCTGCCAGAGGACACTCAGTTCAAGTTCAAGGAAAGCCTTCAGAAGATCATAAACGAGGGCAGCGGCGGTATAATATGCATACTGCTGTAACAAAATGACAGGAAATTCACAATTTATTCATATAAAATATAATAATGGTCAATATTTTATATTTTTTATTAAAATTTTGCATATTTCTACACAATTTTTCAAAAAATGTTCTCATTTATTTCACAAAAAAACTATTTACATTATATGCTCTATGTTATATAATGTATGTAAGCTGATGAACAAGATATCTCTTGTCCATTGGTTTTTACCTAAAGCTCTTTAATGAATGAAGTTCTCCCCCTACCCTTTCTAACTTCCATTATTGAGCTTTACAGAATACAATGCCCCGACGCTTGTGCGTCGGGGTTTTTTCATGGAAAGCTGATATCCGTATTCCCATAAAACAGGGATTTATTAAGACGACGGCAATTTTTGGTCCTTTTTTTACAAATAAATTACATAATCCCTATTTCGTTGAAATTTATTCCTATAAATAGTATAATAGAAAATGTATTAATGTAATTTTTTACGATTGGAGATTTGTATATGCAGAAAATTTTGAGAGTATTGAGCAGTATAGGTATGGCTGCTGTAATGGCGCTTTCTTCTTTGGGAGTTGTGGAGGCAGCGGCGGCAGACGGCGTGCTCTATGAGAAAAAGGACATACAGGAAATTGCCAAGGGCCTTACCTACGAAAAGAGCAGAAGGCTCTATCCCGCAGGCTGGATGGATATTTATGTGCTGACCATAGATGCGGCTGAAACAAATCTTGCTCTTGATGTAATAGAGAGCGTAGACGGTCTTGGCTTTAAAGCCTCTGTGGACAAGCTGGCAAAGGACAACGGCGTCATAGCTGCCGTAAACGGCGACTTCTTCGGCTCAGGCAGCAGGATGTCAAGTATGGGTCAGGTAGCGGGCAACGGTCAGATGATAGCGGCTCAGAATTACTACAACGGCAGTGAAAACAGATATGCAGGCTTTTTTATTGACAGTGACGGCGTGCCTTTTATAGATTATGTAAAGAGCTCAATAGGCTTTTACGGTCCTTCGGACAGTTCTATAGTACTGGGTGCCAAGAACAAGGTCACTGATTTTTCAAAGCCCGTATACTTTGACAGGAATGTTATGTCGGATACCTCATCTCTTGACAAGACCTTTACAAAGCTTAGCAAGATAGTGGTGGAGGACAATGTTATAACAAGCATTTCAGATCCCGGCGCAACGGTCACTATACCCGAAAACGGCTATATCATAGCCGTACCCAATTCACAGAGGGATGCGGTATTGTCCAAGTTCTCAACAGGTATGGAGGTGCGCTTTGCCGAGGATGAAAAGTTTGTATTCAGAAGTGCCAAGAGCATATCCTCAATAGAGATGGGCTTAAGCGGCGGCGGCGAGCTTCTGAGGAACGGAGAAAATGTAGCCTCCGGACTTATAATAGGTCAGAATGCGCGCAATCCCCGTACAATGATAGGTGTAAACAAGGAAAAGACAAGGATATACATAGTGTGTATAGACGGCAGAAGAAACGGCATAGGTGCCACACATACAGAGGCTGCCAATATTATGCGTGAATACGGAGCCTACGACGCTATACACTTTGACGGCGGCGGTTCTACAACTATGGTAGTCCAGACAGAGGACTCAGACAGCACAAAGGTAGTAAATGTGCCAAGCGAGGGTTCACTCCGCTCCGTTGCCAACGGCTTGGGCATAAAGGCTGTGGGCGAGGCTGGAAAGCCCGCCTTCTTAAAGCCCTATATAGCCGAGAATGAAAACAGCTATATGTTCAAGGACTTCCCAAGCACAGTCAATATAAGGCTTTACGACGGCACTATGAAGGAGATAGACCCCGATCTGGGCAAGCTGCAGTTCAGCTCCTCCTTTGACGGCACATGGAATGAGAACAGGTTCACTCCCTCCGTTGAGGGCAAGGGTAGGATAACCGTTACCTACGGTGATATTTCGGGCTATGTGGATGTTACCATATTAAAGGGCGCAGCGGCTTTGCAGGCAACGGCAGGGACATATGCCTTGGGCGTAGGCGAAAAGACAAAATTGAATGCGGTACTTCTTAACAAGGACGGCTATTCCCTTGACGTAGATCAGAACAATATAAAATGGACAGTTGACGACGAAAGCATAGGCACTATTGAAAACGGCAGCTTTGTGGCTAAAAGCGAGGGTATCGCCACACTTACCGCCTCAGGCTATGACGTAAGCTCTACAATTAGGATAGCTGTAGGCAAAAAGCATATTGCCATAAACAGCTTTGAATCCCGCAGAAATATGAATATGCTCTTCTACCCTGCGGATTCAGGACTTACAGGCTCCGCAAGTATAGAAAAGGGCGTAGGCTCAGACGGAAAAAGTAGTCTTAGGATAGACTATGGATTTGTAAACAATATGACTACCACACAGGCAGTATATGCAAGCTTTGACGAAAAACCCATAATGCTGCCTGCGGACACCTCAGACCTTATGCTGTGGTACAAGGGCGACGGAAGCAATTACCTGCTTAATGTACGCTTTACGGACAACGACGGCCATGAGGAAAATGTTCTTGTGGCAGAGGAGCTTACCAATACACAGTGGCAGCAGGCAAAAATAAGCGTACCGCAAAATCTTTCTACTCCCGTAAAGCTGGACAAGATATATGTATCCTGTCTTAACACAGACGACATAAACAGTCTGAGCGGTACAGTATATGTAGACGATCTTGTTGCCTTTGCTCCCACAAGTATGGGCAGCGGCGCAAGAAGTGATGTAAACGACTATATGAATACGGACCTTGACAGTATTGACGGTAATTATGAAGAGATATCCGTATTCGGATATTCAACGGGCATAGGCTCTGCCGCTGCCAATAGCGTAATATCAGCTATGTCGGAAAATGCCTCCGCTCTTGTGCTGAAGGACGGTATTGCAAATACCTCCGCTGTTCCCTCTGTTGCATGGCAGAATAAGTATGCCACAAACAACAGTGATAATTTCTCCTTTGTATCCATAGGTATTGCAGGGGGCAGCGTTAAGTCCGCAGGCACGGATCAGTGGAGATATCTGCAGGATTATATCAACAGAATGAGCAAGAATAATATAGTGGTAATGATGGACAGCTATCTGTTCTCAGGCATTAAGGATTACAGGGAGCGTGATGCCCTTCACGATATATTCAGGACTGCCGTACACGATAACGGTAAGAATGTCATCGTTCTTTCTTCCGTAGGAGAAAGCAGCTATTCAGAGCTTAAGGACGGTGTAAGATATATAAATATTGCAGGCATAAGAGGAAACAGCCTTAGTTATTTAAGACTAAAGGGCAACGAAAAAGAAATGTACTACGAATTTGAGAATATAGGCTAAGTGAGGTCGCTATGTCGGAAAACGCAACTAAAAAGGCTACAATGGGCAAGGAAACAATTATATATATGATAGCCAAGGCTATAGAGGGTATTGTAGGCATTGTCACTATGTCTGCAATGACCTACCTCTATATAGACAGCCAAATGGGACTTTATAACAATGCCAACATCATTATAACCACTGTGGGTATGGTGGCTATACAGTGGCTTGTACAGTCGGTGCTGCGCTATATCAACAAATACGATATAGCTGGCAGGCATCAGGATTTCTATTCAACGGTATTTTCAGCATGGCTAAAGGTAAATGTAATATCCGTTGTGCTTGCCTTCATTATATATGCGGTACTCCTGATCTTTTTCGGAAATACCGCCTTTGTGGAAAAGTTTACATCGGTATACAGCGGCAGGCTCCTCATATGCTGTGTGCTTTGGCTTGTGACCTACAACACGGCTCAGCTTATGATATCCATGCTTGCGGCTATAAGAGAGGCAAAGCTCAATCTTCTTCTCTCCGTCATAACAGTATGCGGCAGGCTGGTGCTTATGGTACTGTTCTGTATGCTGTGGGGAAATAAGGTTGAATGGATATTCTTAAGCTATTTCCTTACCGATCTTGCGGTTTCCGTAATAGGAGCCAAGCGCCTTAGGATATTCAGCTATATAAAGGGCAAGGCGGACAAGGCTATATTAAAAGAGCTTAAGGACTACGGTATGCCCCTTATGGGAAATCAGCTTGCCACCTCCTGCCTTACGCGTTCGGACGCTCTTATAGTAACGGCTACACTGGGCTTAGGTGCATCGGGAGTTTATCAGACAAATTACTCCCTTATATCAACTGCCTTTACTCTGCTTAATGCCTCTGTTATGCGAGGCTGCTACCCTACTATATTAAGGGCATGGTCCGAGGGCAGAAAGGGCGATGTGCAAAAGCTTCTCAATCAGGCTGTAAGGATGTATATGCTTGTGGCTATACCCGCTGTGGCGGGAGTGTTTGCCGTAAGCGATGCAGCTGCAAGGGCATTATTTGAAAAAAGCTATTTTTCAGGACATATAGTTATGTTCTGGGTAGCGCTGGGTATGATGTTTTTAGGACTTACGGAGTATTCCATAAAGCACTGGGAGCTTAATTCCAATACTAACGCTATATTCAAGAGAAGTCTTATAAGCGGCGTTATGAAGGTAGTGCTTTTCTATATAGTTATAAAGCTTACAAACAGCTACGCTATAGCTGCCGTGACTACGTTCATAGGCTTTTTTGCCTACTTCCTTATGGCAAGATACGGCACAAGGCATTATCTCAAGTGGTCCATAGAGCCTAAGAGACTTTTCAGAATACTCTTTTCCGCTGCGGTTATGGTAGCTGTTATTGAGATACTTAAGCTGATACTGCCCGATAATAAATTATGTTTGGCAATATTTGTATTTTGTGGTATTATAGTATATGGTATAGTATTATGGGTTACAGGCGAGATAAAGGACGAGCTTGCCGTAATAAAAGCAAAGATAAAATAAATTTTATATAACGAAAGGAAGAAAACAAAATGAAAAGCATCTGTGTTATAGGTATCGGTTACGTTGGTCTGCCTACCGCTGCAATGTTTGCGTCAAAGGGTCACAGAGTTGTGGGCTACGACCTTAACGAAAAGGCTGTAAACGCTCTTAACAAGGGTGAGATTATTATTGAGGAGCCTGGTTTGGGTGACCTTGTAAAGCAGGTTGTAGCAAGCGGCAGGCTTACTGCTCAGACTACTTGCCCCGATGACTGCGATGTATATATCATAGCTGTTCCCACTCCTATCAACGAGGACAAGACTGCCGATATGAGATATGTTGAGTCAGCTACAAGGGCTATCGTTCCCCATGTGAGAAAGGGCAATATAGTTATACTTGAGTCTACATCACCTCCGAGGACAGTTGTAGACCTTATGCTCCCTATACTTAAGGAAACAGGTCTTGAGCTTGGCGAAGAGCTTCTGGTAGCCCATTCTCCCGAAAGAATACTGCCGGGCAGAGTTCTGGAGGAGTTAAGGACAAACAGCCGTATTGTAGGCGGTATCAACGAAAAGTCAAGCATAGAGGTAAAAAAGGTATACGAAAGCATAGTTGAAGGCGAAATATTTATTACCACCTCCACTACTGCCGAAATGTGCAAGCTTATGGAGAATACATTCAGAGATGTGAATATAGCTCTTGCTAACGAGCTTGCAAAGATGAGCGAGGAGCTTGGCGTAAACTGCTGGGACGTTATAAGAATGGCAAATCAGCACCCAAGAGTAAATATACTTTCTCCGGGTCCCGGTGTAGGCGGTCACTGTATAGCCCTTGACCCATGGTTCCTTGTTGAGAAAAGCAAGAACGCAAAGCTTATACATCAGGGCAGACTTAACAACGACTCTATGCCTGAGTTTGTAGAGAATAAGATATCAGGTCTTATTGGCGGCTTAGAGGGCAGGACAGTTGCTCTTTACGGCGTTACCTATAAGCCGAATATAGACGATGTAAGAGAATCTCCCGTTATGCACCTTGCCGACAGCTTAAGGGCAAAGGGTGTCAACGTAAGGATATGCGATCCTCACGCAGGTGAAAAGCTTGACGAGGACTTTGGTATATACGATGCCGTAAAGGGTGCGGATATAGCAGTTCTCGGAGTAAATCATGACGAGTTCAAGGACATTGACTTTGCAAAGCTCACAGAGGATATGAATAACAGGATAATACTCGATACAAGAAACTTCTGGAGCAGAGCGGATGTAGAAAAGGCAGGAGCAAAATACGTACTCCTAGGCGACGGCACAAGATAATTTTTTCCCGTGACCTGGTCACGGGAAAATCGGTTGTTTTCATATAATACGGATAATATTTAACGGGTAAATAAATTGGTTAGTAAACAAATGAAAGATACTATTTATGCTAATGGCTATGAAATAAGTATCTATACAGAGGATTTTAAAAATGAATATATTTCGCTGACGGATATTGCCCGTTATAAAAGCGATGATCCTAATGATGTAATAAGAAACTGGATGCGCGGAAGAGATACCATTGAGTTCTTGGGACTTTGGGAAATACTTCATAACGAAAATTTTAAACCCGTCGAATTCGACGGGTTTAGAAAGCAGGCAGGATTAAATGCCTTTACAATGTCGCCTACAAAATGGATAGAAGGTGTCAATGCAATAGGCATAGTCACTAAGGCAGGAAGATATGGGGGTACATATGCTCATTCCGATATTGCCTTTGAATTTGCATCATGGGTGTCTGCCGAGTTCAAGCTTTATATTATAAAGGATTATCAGAGAATAAAGCTTGATGAAAACAGTAAGATATCACTGAATTGGAATCTTAACAGGGAATTGTCGAAGCTCAATTACCGTATACACACAGATGCGATAAAGGAAAATCTTATACCGGAGGAGGTCACTGCTTTTCAGAAGTCTATGACCTATGCAAGCGAAGCGGATATGCTGAATGTGGCATTGTTCAACAGAACAGCAAAGCAATGGCGTGACGAAAATCCTGATAAGCAGGGCAATATACGGGATCATGCAGATATAGATCAGCTTCTTGTTATGGCAAATATGGAAAGCTATAATGCGATCCTGATCGAAAAAGGCATATCGCAAAGCGAAAGAATACAGATATTGAGGACATATGCCGTTAAACAGCTTGATACTCTGTCAAGGTTAAGTATTGAAACTATAAGATCATTGGAAAAAAAATAATTTTTCCCGTGACCTGGTCACGGGAAAATCGGTTGTTTTTATATAATACTGATAGTAAGGAATAAGCAATTATGAGAAAAGTATTGATCATAGCAAATCAGTTTCCGCCTATGGGCGGTTCAGGCGTACAGAGGAGCGTCAAATTTGTCAAGCACTTAAGGAGCTTTGGCTATGAGCCTGTTGTGTTTACAAGAGAGGTAGGCAATATGCCCCTTAAGGACGAAACGCTTCTCAAGGATATACCGGAGGGTGTTAAGATATACAGGACAAAGCCCTATGAACTCCCTGAAATGAAGGGCATATTCAGAATACCGGGCAAGGTACTGGGCAAATTTATTATACCCGATACCGCCAGGTTCTGGATGGAGTTTTCAAAAAAGAAGGTACTTGAGGTAATAAGAAACGAGAATATCGATATAATATACACTACCTCTGCGCCCTACAGCGATCACCTTCTGGGGCTTTACATCAAGAAAAAAATGCCAAATATAAAGTGGGCAGTGGATTTTCGCGACGAGTGGACAAACAATCCCTATACTCTTGACAATCCCTACGGCGCTCTGAGGACAAAAAAGGAAAAGGCTATGGAGCATGAGGCGGTCACCTCTGCCGATATGCTTATAACCAATACTCCCGTAATGCGTGAAAATTTTATAAGGAATAATAATATAAAGGGTGATAATTTCTTTTTTATACCCAATGGATATGATGCTGAGGACTTTGTCGGCATGGACGCTGCCGCTAAGCCTCACAATGACAGAATGACAATGGTATATACAGGTGCGCTGTACGGCAGAAGAAAGCCCGACACCTTCTTTGAGGCTCTTAAGCAGCTTAAAAGCGAGGGCAGTATAGACGGGAACAAAATACTCATAAAGCTCATAGGCAACTACCATAAGGATAAGCTCCGGGCGCAGATAGACAGCTATGGACTTACAGACAGCTTTGAGATAGTGGGCTATGTGCCCCATAACGTATGTATATCCCATCAGATAGGCGCAGATATACTTGTGCTTATAGAGGGCAGCGGACGCGGCGCCAATGCCTTCTACACAGGCAAGATATTTGAATATATGAATACCAACAGACCTGTCCTTGCCATACTTCCGAAGGGCTGCGCCGCAGACCTTGTAAGGGAAAGCAGGATAGGTATAGTGGCAGATACCGACGATGTAGCTGCTATAAAGGAAAATATCAAGCTTTACTATGACAGCTGGTGCAGCGGCACACTTGATTTTGACCCTGACAGGTCTGTCATAGAGGGCTTTGAAAGAAAGCGTCTGACAGAAAAATTGGCAGAGGTTTTTGACAAAATGTAAATGCGAGGTCATGAAATGAAGATACTTCACTTTATAAGCGGAGGAGATACAGGGGGCGCCAAGACCCATGTGCTTACGCTCCTCTCCAATCTCAGAAAACAGAATATAGACGCTGAACTTCTATGTATTATGGAGGGTATCTTCACAGAGGAGGCAAGGGCTTTGGGTATTCCCGTTACCGTAATACCTCAGAAAAAGAGGTATGACATATCGGTGCTTAGCAAGATATGCCGCTATATGAATACCTGCGGCTGCGATATAGTACACTGCCACGGAGCCAGAGCCAACTATATATCGCTTTTTATTATGAAAAAGGTGAAGGTGCCTATGGTGACTACGCTCCACAGCGACTACAGACTGGATTTTAAGGACAATATCAGAAAGCAGATGATATATACTCCTATCAATTCCTTTGCTCTCAGACGCTTTAAGCACGTTTTCACTGTGACAAGGGCATTTAAGGATATGCTTGTAAAGCGCGGCTTTAAGGCTGAAAGGCTTAATGTCATATACAACGGCATTGAATTTGGCTGCGACCTGCCCCTTATGGAAAAGGAAAGGTTTTTTGAGCGTATAAAGGTACCCTATACTCCCGAAAAGAAATATGTAGGCATTGCCGCAAGGCTTTATGCCGTAAAGGGAGTTGACGTGTTCCTCAAAGCGGCAAGGGTCATATGCGAAAAGCAGGAGGATATAGATTTTGTGATCCTCGGCAGCGGCGAAATGTGGGATAAATGCAAGGCATATATAGAGGATAACGGACTGGGGGACAGAGTGTATATGGCAGGTCAGATAACCGACCCCGTAGTTATGAACAGCTTCTATAAATATATGGATATAAATACTCTGAGCTCCTATTCCGAAAGCTTTCCCTATGCTCTTCTTGAAGGAGCAAGGATGTCGGCGGCTACGGTGGCTACGGCAGTAGGCGGCATACCCGAAATGATAGAGGAGGGCAGGAGCGGTTATCTGGTGCCTTCGGGAGATCATAATGCTCTTGCCGACAGGATAAGGCGGCTTTGCAGAAACGATGAAATGCGTATAAAAATGGGAAGGACCTTCCGTGACAGAGCGGAAAAGCTTTTCTCCTGTGAGAAAATGGCTCAGACCCATATTGAAATATATAACAAAATAGCAAAGGAGAAATAATATGAAGTTAATAGACGAAAAAGGAAAAATATTCGGCAAGCTTAACATTATCGATATTATAGTTGTGCTTGTGATAATTGCAGTCGTTGCAGCTGCAGGCATAAGACTTACATCCAGCAAAAGGAATATAGACGGCTTAAATCCCCTTGACGAGGATAAATACTGCTATATCACCGTGTTCTCAAGTCTTCAGGTGCCTGAGGTCGGCGAGAACCTTAAGGTAGGCGAGCATGTTGCGGCAGGCGGCAAGCTCACCGATGCCGAAATAGTCGATGTAAAGAGCGAGCCTGCTGCCTATGTAGGCACAGACGCTACAGGCAAGGCAGTACTCAGCGAGCATCCTCTCTGGAAGGACGTTACTGTTGTTATAAAGGAAAAGATAGACCCCTCATCTGTTGTGCTTAAGGTAGGCGGACAAGAGGCAAGAGTGGGCTATAACTATATTATTAAAACTCAGTCCGTAGAGGCTAACGGCAGAATAAGGAACATAGAGTGGAAAGACGAGTAAAACGGAGTTGTTTTATATGAGCTATATTACAAACAGTGTGTTTTGCAGATTTGTTTTATATATTGTTAGGTCTGCGCTGAATGCCTATGATAACAGCATGCTTAAAAGGTGTGTCGGTGCCATAGGCATATGCTGGCAGAACAGCATAGTACACAGTATAATACACAGGTATATCTACAAGAAGCCTTACTTCAGATACAGTCTTGTGTACCGTATGATACAGGGTCTTGCCCATATTGTGGACAGGCTTTGCGGCTTTTTGCACAGGCTTATTGCCCCTGCCATAAAGGGCAGTATGCTCTATGCCCTTGTAAACAAAGTAAAGGGTTTTGGTGCAGGCAATATAACATACCTTGCAGGCATACTGCTCATGAGCATACCTATAGGGAGCATTGTCGCTATGATAATCACGGACAGTGTTACCCTTACAAATATGGTACTCTGCTGGGTAATATTTGCAGTAGGTATGTTTGTGGTACTGTGCGGTATATATATGACCGCCTTTTTGTCAAGTATTGCTGTAAGGGCGGTAAAATGGCTTACAGACATTATGTTGGGGTGATATTTTGAATAATAAACCGGTTATTTTGGTAGTCATAATAGGAATAATACTGGGACTTTGCTGCGGCAGTATGGGTCCCTTGGCTGCTCTTGCCGCAATAGCTGTCCTCACGGCTGTTGCCTTTATGATATTTGACTATGATGTGGCAGTGTTCTTCCTGGCAGGCTACGGTGTTCTGGATACGGCGATAAGGACCTTTGCAGGCAGTATATCAAGTATATGGGACGAGCTTTTTCTCATAGGTCTTGTAGGTCTGTGGGGAGTTAAATGGATAAAAAGCAGAAATGAGGATAACTTTAAATCAACACCTATTGATTTCCCGCTTTTCCTCTTTATTTCGGCTATGCTCATATGCCTTATACTCAATTCAACAGACTTCTCCGTAGGTGTAGAGGGCTTTCGTGCAATAGTACAGTATATGCTGTGGTACTTTGTGGTGATACAGCTTGTAAAGGGGGAAAGGTCCGCTAAGGCGGTCACTCTTTGCTTTGTGCTTATAGTTGGCTTGCTTGCCCTCTATGGAGTGTATCAGTATGCCATAGGCGTTGAAATGCCTGCAGGCTGGGTAGACCAAAACGAGGCAGGAGTAAGGACAAGAGTATTCTCCATATTCACAAGCCCCAATATTTTCGGCTCACTGCTGACCTTGGCAATACCCATGACGGTATCTCTTGCCCTTATAACCAAGAAAACACTGAGCAGGATATTCTTCTGCCTTGTGGCTCTTGTTATGCTTGCAAGCCTTGTGTTTACATTCTCAAGAGGCGCATGGATAGGCTTTATGCTGGCGGCAGGCATATATATACTGCTTAAGGACAAGCGCTTTATTATCCCTGCGGTAATACTGGCTGTGCTTGTGGTTGTGGCAGTGCCAAGCGTAGGCGACAGGATAAGCTATATGCTCAGCCCCGAATATATAGAGTCCTCTTTAAGAGGCGGCAGACTTGTGCGCTGGCTCACAGGTCTTGAGATACTTAAGAACAATTTGCTTTTAGGCGTTGGTCTGGGTCATTTCGGCGGCGCCGTGGCTATGAACAACGGTATGAAATACCTTGTAGGCTACACCTGGACAGATACCTTCTATATGGACAACAATATGCTTAAAATGGCTGTAGAATCAGGACTTCTGGGCTTTGGCGCCTTTATGGTCCTTATATACAGCGTTGTTATAAATTCCTTTAGAACAATAAGGATATCCTCCACAAGGGAGTCTAAGGAGCTTTCAACAGGCATACTTGCAGGCTTATGCGGTGTGATAGCTCACAATTTCTTTGAAAATGTGTTTGAAACTCCTATGATGACAAGCCTTTTCTGGCTCTTTGCGGCAATAATAATGGGTATATGGTATGAGGAGAACAAGAGAATAAACTCTGAAAAGGAGTAATATGTATGATAAATCTGTTGATAGCAGGCTACCATGGTTATGGTAATTGCGGTGATGAGGCTATATTGCAGGCTATGACCACAAATATCAGAAAAATGGCAAAGGATGTCAATATCACAGCCTTAAGCTACAGACCTGATTTCACTAAAACTGAATATGGCATAAACTCAGTGCAGCGGTTCAATATAGCGCAGGTCGTTTCTGCTGTCAGAAAAAGCGATATTATACTGAGCGGCGGAGGTACACTTTTACAGAACGGTACCAGCACCCGTTCTCTTTTGTACTATCTCAGCATTATAAAGATCGCCAAGCTTTTCGGAAAGAGAGTTATGCTCTATGCCAACGGCATAGGCCCCGTTACGGGAAGGCTCAACAGACGGCTTGTGAAAAGCGTTGTAAACACTGTAGACGTTATTACGCTGAGGGAAAAGCTTTCCGAACAGGACCTGAGGAGCATAGGCGTTACAAATCCCCATGTTAGCGTAACGGCAGACCCTGCCTTCAAGCTGGAGTCCATAGGCGGCGAAGAGGCTGAAAAGCTGCTTAAGGCAGAGGGCATACCCTCAGACAGACAAAGGGTAGCCGTTTGTGTAAGAGCATGGCAAAAGGCACAGTACGGTGACGATTATGTTGTAAAAATAGCCAAGGTATGCGACGATATAGTCAGCAGCGGCAAGGATGTGGTGCTTCTGCCTATGGAGTTCCCCAAGGATATAGATATTTCAAAAAGGGTATGCTCCGCTATGACGCAGAAAAGCTATATGCTTGAAAAACGCTACGACCCCGGTCAGATACTCGGTATCATAGGACGCTTTGATCTTATGATAAGTATGCGGCTGCACTCCCTTATATTTGCCGCAGTCAAGAACGTGCCTATGGTAGGCATAATATACGATCCCAAGATAGAGTATTATCTTAAGGAGTTAGATATGCCCGAGGGTGGAGATGTGAGAAGTGAAAAGCTTGACTCCGATAAAATATATTCACAGGTATGTGAAATATTTGACAATATGGAAAAATATAAAGCTTGCCTTAAGACTAAGGCGGATACTATGATAAAAAAGGCTGATGAAAACGACAGACTGCTTTCTGCACAGTTCAGCCTTATAAGAAACAAAAAGGAGAGTTTGAAATGAAAAGATTTTTAATAGGCTTTGTAAGTGTTCTGGCAAGCGTTGTGCTTGTAATGGGTACGGTATTTGCCGCAGACGCAGGCTCAGAGGCGGACCCTCTTGTTTCCAAGAGCTATGTGGATGACAAGATAAATCAGGTAATGAATATGATAGGCTCCGACAGCAGCGGTACCGTTTCCGCAGGAGGCAGCTATATTCCCGTATCTGTGGGAGTAGGCAAGACTATTATAGGCGGCGAAGGCACGGAGATGATACTTAGAGCAGGCAAGGGCGATATCGTAATAAGCGGCAAGGAAGGTATAGTAGACGCTACTACAGGTCAGGCGCTGTATAACGGTCATAAGGCAACGCTTAATCATATAATGATAGTGCCTCGTGACGACGGCAGAGGAGTTAAGGTGACAGAGGCGGCATGGTTCCTTGTAAAGGGCGGCTATTCTATTAAGTAAAAGGGATAATATTATGAGTATTTGTAAGATATTGGGAGTACCCTTCAACAATATAAAGCCCTCGGAGGCTGTGGATAAAATGGTAAGCTTCCTTGATTTAAACGGAAAAGCTATGGTATTTACGCCTAATCCGGAAATGGTAATGAAAGCCCGCAAGGATAAGGAATTTATGGATATACTCAATTCCTCGGCTATGAACGTGCCCGACGGCATAGGTATAGTATATGCCTCTAAATTTACCAAAAATCCTATTAAGGAAAGAGTTGCGGGCTATGATATGCTCTTGTCGGTATTCGACAGGATAAAGAATACAGACAAGACGGTATATTTCTTCGGCTCTGCTCCCGGTATTGCAGAAAGGGCTAAGGAGGCTATTGAAAAGCGTTTTCCCGGCATCAGTATAGTGGGCTGCGCCGACGGATATTTTGACGATAACAAGGAAAAAGAAATAATAGCCGACATAAACCATAAAAGACCCGACCTGCTTTTAGTGGGCATAGGCTTTCCAAAGCAGGAAAAATGGATATATAAAAATATCAAGGGCTTAAACATAAAAGCGGCTGTAGGCGTAGGCGGCAGCTTTGACGGCTGGTGCGGTAATGTGCCGAGAGCTCCTGAGTTCTTTGTGCGCCACGGTCTGGAATGGTTTTACAGACTTATGAAACAGCCCTCAAGGATAGGCAGAATGATGCAGCTGCCCCTTTTTATGCTGGTAGTCATAAAGGAGAAAATCAAGGGCGATATGAAGTAAGACAGGGAGAGTTGTCTATGAAAAGGGTAATATTTATATTGATGCTTGCAGTACTTACAGGCTGTTCAATAGGCAAGGACTATGTTGTGAAAATAGGCAATGACAAAATAGACCGAGGAGAATTTATGGTCTATCTTATAGAGCAGAAGAAAAACTTTGAGCAGCAGGGCGGCAGCGATATATGGCTTGCCGACTTTGACGGTGTAAGCGCCGAAGAGGTGGCAAAGCAGAACGCAGTCAATTCCATACTTATGGTAAAGACTGCCGTAAAGGAGGCTCCTTCTCTCAATATAGCAATAGAGGAGGCTGACAAGGCTCTTATAGACGAGCAGACAGACAGCCTGCTTGCCGAGTTTACTCCCGAACAGCTTTCAGAGTATGAGCTAAGCAGAGATAAGATATACGGTATCATGGAGGAGGGTATACTTCAGCAAAAGGTATACAGCTATGTTACAGACAGCTATGTCATAAATGAAGAGGAGTTTGCCGAGTATCTTGCTCAGTATAATGAAGAAAACAAATCCGAGTTTACCGACTATGTGGTAAAGGAGATATTTCTACAGGCAGATACCTCAGGCACCGAAAACTTAGATAAAATAAGGGCTGCCTATGAGGATATAAGCAAGGGTGCAGACTTTGACAGCGTGCTTGCAAGGGTATCGCCAAAGGGCAATAAGGACTCCTTTACTCTGGACCCCAGCCTTTATACGGAAAATACTTTGGATAAAATATATTCCCTTAAAAAGGGACAGTGTACGCTTTCGGAGGATACCGACGGCTATCATATATTCAAAGTAATAGATGTGGTAGACAAGAGCAGCGAGGCTCTGCAAAAGCAGATAAGGGAAAACTATATAAACGAAAAGAAACAGGAGATATATCAGGCTCAGAATGAAAGCTGGGCGGGAAATACGGAAATAACAAAAAACGATGCTGTATGGAACGAAATACACATTGAATAACGGAGGTAGACTATGAAATTTACTAAGATGCACGGCTGCGGCAACGATTATATATATGTAAACTGTTTTGAGGAAAGGGTTGACGATCCTTCCGATACGGCTAAGAAAATAAGCGACAGACATTTCGGTGTAGGCTCAGACGGTCTTGTGCTTATATGTCCCAGCGATGTGGCTGATGTGAAGATGAGGATGTTCAACTCAGACGGCTCAGAGGCAGAGATGTGCGGCAATGCTTCACGCTGCGTAGGCAGGTATGTATACGACAGAGGCATCGTCAAGAAAAACCCTATTACCCTTGAGACCCTTGCGGGAATAAAGGTAATTGAGATACATGAAAATGACAAGGGCGAGACGGAGCTTTTGACAGTGGATATGGGCGAGCCCATACTTAAGGCGGCGGAGGTCCCTGTAAATGCAGAGGGCGAGCCTGCCGTTGATATCAAGATAAAATCCTGTGACAAGGAGTTTGCATTTACCTGCGTATCTATGGGCAATCCCCATGCAGTCGCCTTTATAGACAGCGATGTTATGAGCTTTGACGTTGAAAAATACGGCTCCGTTGTAGAGACAGACTCTCATTTTCCCAAAAAGACAAATGTGGAATTTGTGGAAACTGTAGATGCTACTCACCTTAAAATGAGAGTATGGGAAAGAGGAGCGGGAGAGACCTGGGCCTGCGGCACAGGCACCTGCGCCACAGTCGTAGCTGCCAATATAAAGGGCATATGCCCAAGAGTGCCTGTAGAGGTAAAGCTCTTAGGCGGCACGCTTACCATACACTGGAACGAAGAGGATAACCATGTTTATATGACAGGTCCCGCAGCTTTTATATGCGACGGCACATGGGGAGAATAATGAATAAAAGGCTTTTTTACAGAATTTATAACTACACGGTGAATAACAAAACTGCTGCGAAGGCGGCAGTTTTATTATCCCGTTTTTCAAAGTTCATATATGTTGTTATTTACGGACTGGGATTTATTATCCTTTTGTTCGGGTCGGATATTCTTTTGATACCAAGGTATATATTAGTGCCTTTCGCAGTGCTTGTTGTAAATACTTCTCTCAGAAAAATACTTAATAAGCCCCGTCCCTTTGAATCAGAGGATATAGAAGCCCTTGTGCCACACGAGGAAAACGGCTCCCTGCCCAGCAATCATGCGGCATCTTCTCTTATAATATCCTTAAGCTGGCTGCTCGTATGCCCTCCTGTGGCGGCGGCATTTGTTCTGCTTTCCTTCTGTACAGGCTTTTCAAGGATAATGACGGGCATACACTATCCTCTTGACGTAGTGTGCGGCTGGATGATCGCCCTTATAGGCGGAGTATTCGGCTTTTTACTATAAACACAATCAGTACTATTTCAAAAACACCGATTTTCGGGGGTCCAGGACCCCCGAAAATCGGTGTTTTATTTTTAATACTTTTTGGGTGTTGACAAAAAATGAAAAAATAGGTATAATAAATGTGGTTAGCGATTGCTAACTATATTTTAGGCCATTAAGTTAGCGGTAGCTAACTAATATTTGATACGAAACGGGGGATAATTATGAGTATAGTTATAATAGGCGGCAACGACAGAATGGTAAATCAATACAAGCAGCTTTGCAAATGTCACAAATGCAAGGCTAAGATATTTACTCAGCCAGACAGCAATCTCAGAAGCAAAATAGGGCAGCCCGATATAATGGTGCTTTTTACAAACACCGTATGCCACAAAATGATAGTTACGGCAACACAGGAGGCTCTTAAGAAAAATATTAAAATAGTGCGTTCGCACAGCAGCTCTGCCGCCGCTCTTAAAGATATATTGGGAGGCATATAGTATGGAAAGGGGACTTATAAGCTACTGCGCCCCTACCCTGGCAGGACTTAAGACGGGGAGTATTTTCAATACTGATATTACGGATATTGACAGCAAGGTAGAGGATTTTAACAAAAAATACAATGAAAAGGGCATATATGCCGCAGTGCTTGTAAAGAGAGGGAGTACTGCTCTTTTATACGTCTACAGGAAAAAAAGACTTGCAAAAGACCTTTGCAGACCTGAGTGTTCGGGGCTTATGCGGAAATTCGGCTACTGTACGGACTGCAATATGTGCATAGAACATCTGAAAGAAAGACTGTCCCACAGCGGCGATTTCCCCCACGAAATAGGTCTGTTTTTAAGCTATCCCGTTGAAGATGTTATGGGATTTATTGAAAATAAGGGAAGAAATGCCCTTATGTGCGGCTGCTGGAAGGTCTACGGAAATATTGAAAAGGCTGAAAAGCAGTTTAGTTTGTACAGAAAATGCACCTATGTTTACTCAAAGCTTTTCAATGAAGGCAGAAAATTTGAGAAATTTATTGTAAGGGAGTAGATCATACATTATATCTTTAAGTACGATCTGACGGTCGTTTGATTTAAGCCTCTTAATGACCTCTCCACCAACCTTCGGTTGGTCCCCCTTCAGCACTTTTGCTACGCAAAAGCAAGCCTTCGGCTTGTCAGATAACTTTCCGATGCAAACCCCTGGTAGGGGAGGTTTAGGTGTGTGTTTTTTCAAAGTCGCTTAAATAGTGGGGAAAACAATAATTGAACCTTAGTCACTGCCTTACGGTTAACAGCCTCCCCTATCAGGGGAGGGGGACCGCCGTTAGGCGGTGGAGAGGTCATTATTCCCCTAAACAAAAATTAATACCTCCTCTTTTTTTATCAAATGCCGATTCAATACAGACACACCCTACCTATCACCTCTGCTATTCTTTCGATGCTATTGTTTATTTCCTCGACGGTATTTGTCTGGGCGCCCAGTTCAATAAGCATACTTTTATCCTTCATATGCAGGGAATAGCGGTAAGCGTTTAGATATATCTTTCTGGTAAGGTTAGGGTGAAGTTCATTCATAGCAAGCTGCATCTTAAGGCTAAGGGCAAGATTTGTCTGGAGATAGGGATTTTCAAGACCTTTTATGCTCCTAAGCCCGTTGTTTTCCCATTTGGCGCAAAGTCCGTTGAAGAACATAACCTTAGCGCATTTTTCGCCGTTATCCTCGCTTACAAGGCGCAAATTTTCGTTTACACCGTCCCTGTGCAGGTCTATGACCAGTTCAATAGATGGATTTTCCTTTATGACCTGAGTAATGACAGGCTCCATTCTCTCGTAGGCGCCGTCTCTTTGGACAGCGCCGTTTACCACGTCAAAGCGGTCTGTGATATGTAAGCACTCTATACCGTATTTATCCTCTATCAGACTTTTTAGATATTCGCCTGCACCAATAACTCCTTCATTCACATTTTTGCTGTCGGCAAACATTTCGCTGCCGTGGGTGTGAAAAATAAGAATTTTAGGTCCGTTTCCTTCCTTATTAATAGTAACATCCGTATTCATAAGCTTATCCGCATCAAAAAGCTTCTCATCCATACCTGTCTTTTTATCTACTGCGTAATAATATTTTCTGAGATAGCTGATATCCCTCATTTTGCTTATGTCAAAGTCGGGAACATACTGCGCCGTAAGGGTATCTGAGACCGTAAGAGAGGCGTCCCCCATTTCATAGAAGGTCACATCCTCCGCCACCTTGTCCGAATACTCCTGAGAATATATGAAAAAGCCGTTAAAAACAAAGCATATAACAACAAAAGCAAGACTTATTTTTTTTAACATCACACACCCTCCGCCGACACATCCACTACAGAAAAGTCTATGAATCCAAAAGTCCGATTAGTACAAATTTACAAAAAAATCTTAAAAAATTGTATATAATAAATAAAAATTCAGGGGGGGGGTAAAATTCATAATTTGTTCATTGAAAATTTTTTTGTTTGATGTATGATATAAAGTATATCAATATGGTGTGAAATGAAAAATCACAGGGGGTTTCAGGATAAACCATGTTTATATAGTTTATTTATAAAGGAGGAATAAATTCATGAAAAAAAGCTTAAAGAGAGTTTTAAGCTTATTTGTTTCAGTGGCAATGCTTTCTTCCGGCATAATGCTTTCAAATATGTCAGTACTGTCGGTAACAGCGGCAGGAGGATATATACTGGAGCAGGGAGGCTGGTTTGAATCGGCATATGCCGAGTGGACAACTGTTCCCAATGCACAGGGCTTTGCGGCTTATGTAAAGGAAGCAAGCGCAAATGATTCGGCATATACAAGGCTTGACAACGAGCTTATAAGAAAGTATGCGGATCATTTCAGAGCAGACGCTGTAGGACTTAAAGCAGGAGAGTATGTAATAAAGATAGTGCCTGTTATTAACGGAGCTTTAAACGAAGCTCAGGCATTTACCACAAGTACTCTCAATGTAAAGGCACATCAGCGCAAAGGCTTTGCCTTTTCAAAAAATTCCGCTACAGGCGGCGATGCTTCGGGTGCATACAAGCCCGACGGTACACTTAAGGACAATGCTCAGGTGATATATGTTACAGCCGACAATGCAAAGACGGTCACGGCAGAGCTTGTGACGGACAAAAACGGCGGCAAGTCCACATTCACCGGCTTGCAGAGCATTTTTGACGGTATGCTGTCCAATACAAAATTTGAGCAGAGACCTCTTGACGTGCGTATTATAGGTACTGTCAGCAAGGCCGATCTGGATCATATATCAAGCGCTGAGGAAGGCCTTCAGGTAAAGGGCAATAAAGCTCACACAGATATGAAGCTGACAATAGAGGGCATAGGAGAAGATGCCGTTATAAAGGACTTTGGCTTCCTTATAAGGAACTGCGCTGATACAGAGCTGAGGAATTTTGCCATAATGAATTTTATGGACGATGGCGTTTCAATGGATACGGACAATTCCGGCATATGGGTACACAATTTGGATCTGTTCTATGGCAGCACAGGTAGCGATGAGGATCAGGCTAAGGGCGACGGCTCTCTTGATGCCAAGAAGACGGACTATGTGACAATGTCCTACAATCATCTGTGGGATGCGGGCAAGACATCTCTGTGCGGCATGGGAGATACCGAAGAAGCCCATTTGACATATCATCACAACTGGTTTGATCATTCGGATTCAAGACATCCAAGAATAAGAATACATTCTGTACATGTTTATAATAACTATTTTGACGGAGTATCAAAATTCGGAGTAGGCGCAGTAAAGAACAGCAATGCCTTTGTTGAGAACAATTATTTTGACGAGGTCAAGTATCCCATGCTCATGTCTAAGCAGGGCTCAGACGTATATAAGCCTAGCACCGGCACATATGACGACAAGAGCGAGTTTTCAAATGAAGGAGGCGGATTTATAAAGGCATATAACAATATCATAAACAATATACAGACCTCAAAAGGGGGTTCATATATGCCTTATGACACAGGAAGTCATTCCGTACAGTTCGATGCCTATGAGGTATCCTCCAGAACACAGACGGTTCCTTCCTCTGTCAAGACCCTTGTGGGTTCAATGGCATATAATAACTTTGATACAAATTCAGCATATGACTTGGGCGTAAGCGCCTCCGACATAGATCCTGTTGCCGATGTTCCGCGTATAGTCATGGCAGATGCAGGACGTATGAACGGCGGAGATTTCTTTGAAAGCACAGGCACATCAAGAAGCGATTATCCGGGTCTTACAGATGCTTCCTCCTCTGATGTGGACACAAAGCTCAAGTCAGCGGTGGAGAGTTATAAATCAACGCTGGTAAGCGTAGGCGGCACCTCAGCCGGAGGAACAGTAGAACCGCCAAAGCCTACTACCACTACAAAGGAGACCTCAACTACCACCACCACAAAGGCGCCTGTAGTCGAACCCTCTGAGGAGGCTACAACGAAGTCACCTGTCAGCGGTATAAAGGGAGATGCAGACGGCAGCGGAATTGTAGATATGGAGGACGTAAGCCATATACTGCAGTATGTAGTGGGAAAAATAAAGTCTGTGGCAAGCATAGCCGATGTTACCGGCGATGGTCAGGTAACGGGCTCAGATGCTTACAAAATAGCAAGATATGTAAATGAATTAATATCTTCATTATAATTTATAACGGGAGGGAAGAAATTTATGAAAAAGGGCTTAAAAAGAATTTTAAGCACATTTCTCTCAGCAGCCATGCTTGTGGGCTCAATGACTGTTGCGCCTGTTGACGCAATGGCAGCAACGGTTACAATAGCAGGCGGCGGCTGGTATGAGACAATATTTGCAGAGCTTACAGGCGTAAGTGACAAAGACGTAACGGCTGTATCCTGGAGCGGCACAACGTCAGGTCAGCTTGATGGCGATGCTCTGCAGTATCTCGTAAGAGATGTAAACGGAAAGGTACGTATAGACATTCCGGGAGTAAAGCCCGGCAGCTATACATTAAGCGTAACCGCAGGCGGCACAACGCTTAAGAAAGAAAACATAACGGTTTATGAGTACGACCGTTCAGGCTATGCCCACTTTAATTATAACGAGGGCGTAGGCGCATATACGGATGAAGGTACTCTTAAGCCAAACGCAAAGGTATTGTATGTTACCAATGAAAACAAGGACAGTGTTTCTGTAACGGCAGGAGGCACAACAGTCACAGGTATAGGCAACATACTTAACTCAGCAGGTGCGACTCCTAAGGAAACAGGAGCATTGACAAATACCAACAGCGGCATTATACAAAAGCTTGCTCAAGAAGGAACGCCTCTTGTAGTCAGGATAATAGGCGATGTAAAGGCTCCTGATGGTCTTACCGCATACGATTCCGTTAATTACGGCGGTTCGGTAGGCGACAACGGCTTTATGGCAAGAATGCAGGGCGGCAAAGACGTTACAATAGAGGGTATAGGTACAGACGCCACAGTAGACGGCTGGGGCATACACTTTATATGCTCAACAGCAGGCTATCAGGCAGGCCGCTTCGGCAAGAGCTTTGAGGTAAGGAATATAACCTTCCGCAATGTTCCCGAGGACTGCGTAGGCATGGAAGGTCAGCAGACGGGCAGCGAATTATCAGCTCCGGTCGAGCGCTGCTGGATACACCATTGTGAATTCTACAAGCCGACTATTTCCAACCCTGCCGAAGGCGACAAGGACGGCGGCGACGGCGCCTGCGATTTCAAGAGAGGTCAGTATTTCACAAACAGCTACTGCTACTATGAGGGCTACCACAAGACAAATCTTGTAGGTTCTTCGGACACAAGTCTTCAGTACAATCTGACATATCATCACAATCATTGGAAGGATTGTGAATCCAGAGGTCCTCTCGGACGCCAGGCAAATATACATATGTATAACAACTTCTTTGAAAATCAGACAGCCTATGCTATGAACACAAGAGCAGACTGTTACATTTTCTCGGAGTACAATTTATTCTATCAGTGTAATGATCCCCAGTGGGTAAAGAGCGACGGAGGCCCTATAAAGAGCTATAACGACTCTCTTACAGGCTGTAAGGGAAATATGAACGCTACTGTAGTAACGGATAAAAACCAGGTTATTCCAAACAACAACAAATATTCTGATTTTGATACCAATCCAAGTCTGAGCTATATACCGTCAGGCAATTACAAGCTTGATGAAAGCATAGCTCTTGCCAAGGCGACGGTACTTTCACAGGCTGGCGTTATGAAGGCGGAGCCTGTTATGGATCCCGAAAGCGTAGATACCTCCGTTGTAGCAGGCGACAGACAGCCTACGGCTTCTGTAAAGCTTCCATATGATCAGGATCTTAACAACAAGTATCTTACGAGCACTCACATGACTAAGGACAATATTATATTCAATGTCAGCAAGCTCAGCAGTTCATGTGTAAATCTCGGCAGGAACGCAGAAGGTCAGGATATAGTATTCAATGTAAATACAGCCGTTAATATTTCAATTACAGACGGCGGTTCAAATACTCCTGTAATTCTTATGAATTCAGACGGCGAGCAGATAATCTCAGGTACAGATACGGCTTACAATCTGCCTGCAGGCACTTATATCATACAGTCAGGAATATTAGATAAGGGCCAATATAAGGAAGCTAAGATAACTCACCTCAAGATAACTGCCTTCGATCCTAATGCGCCTACAGAAGCAGAGCCTACAACTCAGGCTACCACTCAGGCTAAGGATACAACTCAGACTACTACAAAGAGCAGTTCTCAGGAGCCCGATACTCAGGCTACCACTCAGGCTCAGGGCGGCGGAGATGTTGGCGGCGGAGATACCGATGCAGATAATACTCTCCATAACTTCACACATGACGGACTTAACGATCCTGAGGAATTCTTTGATTTTGAAGGCAATCTTTCAACAGGCAAGGGTACTGTAGACTATAAGGGTCAGACTCTTACAAGATGTCTTAAGATGGAATCAAGTACCCATATAGGATTTACATCAGGCAAAGGAAAGCTCATACTTGTTGTAAATGGCGAAAGCGGCGCCAATATAAATATAGACGGCACACCGGTACAGTTCACAAGCATGACAATTCTCGGAAGCGGCGCTTATGAATATGCAATAGATGCAGGAACACATACTATAACAAAGGGCAGTGGTACTCCTAACTTCTTCTACATAGAGTATGTATCAGATACGCCTAAGCCTGTAGAGCCTACCGTTGATACGGCGGAGCTTTCGGTTGTGAGCCAGACGGTATCAAGGGGCGCAAAGGTAAGCGTACCTGTTAAGATAAGCGGCATCACTTCTCTTGCAAACTATGCTGTTACATTGAGCTACACGCCGGGCGCTCTTACATACGTATCTGTACAGAACGGTACGGCTTGCACGACAGACAAGATAGAAGCAAATCCGTCATCAGGTCAGGTAAAGGTAGCAGGTGTAAATTCTGCCAATACTATAGAAGATGGTTACCTCTTCTATGTAAACTTTACGGCAAACAGCACTACCAACGTAAATATAAGTGTTGAAGACATTAAGTCTGATGAAGCTACGGATATTAAGTATACTGTTAAAAACGGAACTGTTACCGTAACCACATCAGCCCAGTCCTTAAGGGGCGATGCTGATATGAACGGCAAGGTAGAGACAGCAGACGCCATTGTTGTGCTCAACCATATTTCTCATATTAAGTCCATAGAAAGTTCAGTTGCTCTTGCCAATGCAGACTGTGACGGCAAGACAGGAATAGACATGGGCGATGTTCTGTGGATACTCAGCAATTTAGGCAGCGGAGGTACGGTGACTCCTCCTGAGCCTCCTGCACCTTCAGGCAGCTTTGACTGGATACCTACAACAGACATTGCAAACGGCAAAGAGATATATTCTACGGGCAGAGTTAAGATAACTGCCGCTCAGGACCTTAAATATGATCTTGGATATAGCGGTAAGACAGATCTTCCTGCCACGTTCGGAGACATAGAAGCAAGTCATTATGTCAAGACAGACAGTGTGCAGACCAAATTAAATGGCGTTACATATCGTCTTGCGGCTCAGATAGAGGCTCTTGAAGATGTGACCGTATCATTTGCCATATGTCATAACGTAGATAAGACATATGCCTTTGTCAACAGGTCTGACGGAACGCAGATAACGTCCGTTACGCCTTCCGCATCGGGTTATGATATGTTTAACATAACTCTTAATAAGGGCAATGTAGTTTACCTTGGCGGCATCAGTACAAATCCTGAGATATACGGCATAAATGTTACGCCAAAGGACGGAGAAGTACAGGAGCCTTCAACAGAAGCTACAACAAAGGAAGTAACTACAACAAAGGCAACAACTACAACAAAGGCAACAACTACAACTAAGGAAACAACAACAGAAGCTACCACTAAGGATCAATCCGGTCTTACGGCTCTTCCCGCAGGTACTTATCAATATAGTAATATATTGAGCGATACATCTCACTTTAAGGTAAGCGGCAATCAGTCAAGCAAAGGCGAGGTCAAGATAAATGATTCTTCTAACAGCTATGTAGAGCTTAAGCTTAACAACGGCGCCGAAGTTACTATTACATATAAATGCGGTTCAAGTGACACCGACAAGGCTGCATGGGTAATATTCTATGGTAAATCAGGCGAGCCCGTAGACCACGCCGGCGGAGAGAAGACCCTTACAGTAAGCGGAGTTCCTGCAGGAGTATACAAAATAACCGCAGGTCAGACAGGCGGCACCTCCGCAAACATAATTTCTGTAGAGGTGACATACGGCAGTACAGTTGTTACAGAAAAAACTACGGAAGCTACAACGGCTAAGGTCGAAAAGACTACACAGACCACTACGGAAAAAACTGAGCTTCCGCCATCAGGTCCTGAGCCACAGTTATCACCTGTGCCTTCAAATGTTGTTGCAACTGTTAAGACAGCATCTGATCTTGTAAATGCCGTAAAAAATATTTCAAACGGTACAATATATGTAGACGCTCCTGAAATAAAGCTTTCTTCAAAGCTTGTAATAGCAGGTTCCAATGGCGCTCTTGTAGGCAAGAAGCAGCCTGACGGCACATACCCTGTGCTTGATTTTTCAAGCGAAGCTGTTGGAGATTCTGCATATGGTATACAATTAAAGAGCGGCAGCAATAATAATATTATACAAAATCTTATTATTGAAAATGCAGGAGATAATGGCATAGCAGTACAAGGCTCTAACAATAATAAGATAGAGCATTGTATAGTAAGATATTGTTATGATACAGGAATACAGCTTGATGACAATTCAAAGGGCAATGTAATAAGATATTGCTATTCCTACAGAAACTGCGATGTAGATAATGCAGGCTCCAATGCCGATGGTTTTGCTCCTAAGCTTGGCTGTTCAAATACCTGTTTTGAATACTGCTATTCATGGGATAACTCAGACGATGGTTGGGATTCCTATGATAAAACGCAGCAAACACCGTTTATAGAATATCATCATTCAGCTTGCTGGAATAATGGCAATCCTAATGTTTTCACAGGCAAGTTTGATTTTGACAACGGAGACCCTCTTGATACCAAGATGAAGAGTATCAATGATATGATCAAATCCAATTCGGCATTCAAGACAAAGTATGAAAGCGGTACATATGACAACAGCGGAACAAAGATAAACAATAAAGATATTTCCTCATGGCTCTCTACTGCCAATACTGAAATGAACGGAAATGGATTTAAGTTTGGTTCAGGAAATACTAGTTCTGACGGAAGTATTACCAGAAATGTAGAATATTGTCTGGCATTTGACCATAAGGCAAAGAATTTTGACAATAATAACAGCAAAAAGGTAAATACGAATTTCAACTATACTATAGCCTTTAACTCAGCAGGAAAGCCAAATTATCAGCTTGAAGATTATATTGCTCAGTCATGGAGCCATGTATATGGCTGGAATGGTCACAGTAGCGATGTTCTTCCAAGTGGAAAGAGCGTAACAAAGCCTTCCAACACAGATGAACTTGAAAAGGAGATATACAGGATAAGAGATGAAATAATTTCTTACTGTAAGGCTGATAAATTCCCTGACGGAATTACATTTGACGATGTATTTAAAATGGTGAAGTAAATGTAAACGGACTGCTGCATTGAATTTTTTAACACTCAGCAGGGCGTACAATGTGCGCCCTACTGAGAAATTAATAAAATAATTATTATTAAAATAAGAATTAAATGTTCAGACCTAAAAATTACTATTTACAAAACCCCCAAAAAATGTTATCATATATATACTGAAAATTAAATAAAAAAGGAGGTTAATCATGAAGTTGAAAAGCTTTATAGGCGCAAGTATAGCTTGTGCGGCAATAGCTGTCATGGCTGTCAGCGCTCATGCCGAACAGTACGCCATTGGCGGAAGTTCAGGCCATGTAGACGGCAGCGAGCATACGGGCAATACTGTTGACGTTCCCGTTATGGTCATTCCCGATGCCAATGAAACAGCTGTTGTAAACGGCTATGTCATGACCTTTACATATGATCCTAAAGAAGCGACTCCTGTTGCGAATGGGGATGCAAATTCACCTTATGCAAAAGAGGGATCCGCTTTTACAGACGGTATAATAGTATCAGGCATCCAATCTGCTGCCAATGGTAAGCAAACTCTTATAATAGCATGGGCTTCAGCTACACCTGTTCAGGTCAAGGCGTCAGAGGGCACAGCTAAGGAAACTATGGCTGAGGTCACATTTACCGTTAAGGACGAAGCCGCAACATCTGTTCCTGTTGATGTCGCTATGACTCAGCTTGTTGATGAAGATAATAGTACTGTCAAGACTAATGAAGAAGGCGGCGGCATAACTAATGATATGGTCGTTGAAACCGGTCAGATTGATTTGGCTGATTTCATATATGGCGATGTTGACGGCAATGGTGCCTTGCAGATCAATGATATAAGTTTGGCTAGAAGAAATTTAGTAGGTTTAATTACACTTGATAGTGACCAGATAGCCAGAGGCAATGTAGATACAACAGAAGGTATTTCTATAAATGATGTAAGCTTAATGTCAAGAAAACTGGTTGGTCTTATTGCTAAATTCCCTATTGAGTCATAATTAGAATGGAGGAACAGTTACGTATGAAATTAAAAACATTTGTGAGTATATTTACAGCAATTACTCTTGTTGTAACTGCATCAAGTAGTTTTTCTGTATTTGCCGCTTCACCAGAAAAGTGTGATGTCGGCTATCCTATTGATATATATGAAGGAACGGATAATGCAGGCAAGTATCTGGCTTTCCCAATAGATATAGATACTCCTTCTGGTTCTGCAACAGCTTTTGAACTTATAGTGAGTTGTGATGAAAATGCCGTAACTTTGGGTATTGATGAAAGTGTTGCAGGTAGCGATTTATATGATAAATTGTTAGAATACGGTCCTCAGGTTTTGGGAGATGAGAACAGTAGTAGTAATATGGTTGACTATGCTGTAAGTACATTTGAACCATACAGAGGAAATTATCCGGGTGCTTATACAAATAATATGTCAGATCCTAACAATAATGGTAACTTACATATGTCTTGGTCTATTACTGATGCCAATAGAATTCCTAATCTTGGTGATGGTATAGAATTATATTTGTTATATACAGTAAAAGATGGCTATGATTTAAGTAAGGAAGAAGCATTAAATAAAGATCTAATAAAAATAGAACTTGCCGAACTGTGTGATTCTGGTACAGTAACACAAAAATCAGCGGATGTTACTTCAAAAAAAATCAACGCTTGCGCAGGTGCATTTAAGATCACAGTAGACGGTTCTAAGGTTCCGGATAACTGTCAAATCACAGCTATATCCATTAACGGAACAGAGCTTAGTCCTTTAAAGTTAGGTGGACTTAAGGACACTTATGAATTCCCTGTAAGAGTACTTGACAAGGGTACAGGCTCCGCTGATGTTGTTGCAACATACAATTCTTATGATGATCAAGGCACAGCTACCAGCAAAACCGCAGTAATAGGTACTTTAACAATTCCTGAGCAGCTTCCTACAAGCTATGCAGATACAGCTTTATCAGTTGGTTCAGATAAAATTGTTAAATAAGGGAGGTAATTGATTATGAAGAGATATACAAAACCTGAAATGAGTATTACCACTCTTAAAAATACTGAATCTGTATTGTTAGTAAGCGGCGGTATTACTCTTAAATCTGCATTGGATGGCAAAAAATATAACGAAATAGGATCATTCTAATTCATATGAAAAAGGCTGCCTTTGGCAGCCTTTTTCATATTTAAAATTTAATGTTTAGCGTAATAATTTGCCTTTCTTCTGCCTTCTCGCCACTCCTGCGTGTTTTAATGGGTTTGTTACATTAAATTTTTGTTTATCTTATTAACTAATAAGATAAGTATGCTTTTTGCTTTAAAAAGCATAAGAAATTTTTTATTTACTTTTTTGAAAAAAGTAACAAAAAACATGGGAACCTTCCGATGGTTCCCATACCCTCCGAACGGCTTTTGGGGCACAAAGTTATATCATTCCATAATTACTGACCCCAAAAGAAGCAAAACTCCCGCTTTAGCCACGCTGCGGCTGCGGGAGGGAAAAATTCATACGAAAAGTTACCTATAAAATGGGAAACCGCATGGCTCTCGACGAAAAATTCATAGGATTTCTCGTATCTACTAACATAAACACAAATTTAATGCAACATCCTTACTTATATACACAATTCGTATCAAATAAAAAATACCGATTTTCGGGGGTCCAGGACCCCCGAAAATCCAGGGCGTATAAAAATTTGTTGACTAAACATGCGATATATGTTATTATAAAAATACATCAGAACTTTTAAGCTTCGCTTAAAAGCAGGGCTTTCAGCCCTGTCGGATAAATCCTTCCGATTCAATAAAGGGAGCAACCTTACGGCTGCACCTCAAGAATAAGTTGTTTTAAATAACCGTCAGCTTTCTCAGGGCATGGACGGCTATTTTACTATATATGCGATAATGACTAATATGTTCAGAACTAAAATAAGTACTAAAACAAATTTGTAATAGTCCATACCGACATCCCCTTTCCGGGGGCAGTATTGCAACCGTCTTGTTAATCCCTTCTGCAGAACTCAGGTTCCCCTTTGTTTCTTACTATTTTAGCACATAACGACAAAATCCGCAACAATATTGCGGATTTTGTTTTACTGATATATATTCTCCAAATATTCCTTCATTATTTTCCTTGCGGCAGGTATGGCATTACTGCCCTTGCCTGCGTTTTCAAGGAGTACGGATACTGCTATCTGCGGATCGTCGGCAGGAGCAAAGGCTACAAACCATGCGTGGTCATCGCCGTGGGGATTTTCCGCCGTTCCTGTTTTGCCTGCTACCTGTACTGCGGTGCTGTCCGAAGAGGTGACCGATGCGCCTGAGGCAAGGGTTTCCGTCTTTTCTTCGCTTACGCTGAAGGCAGCATTACGTGCCGTTCCGCTGTTTACCACCTCGCACATAAGGTCCTTAAGCTTATAGGCGGTATCTGGGCTCATTATCTGATCGAGCTTGGCGGGAAGCGTCCTGTTTCGCACACCGCCGCCGGGTGTAAGGCTGTGATCCACAACATAGGGCTGCATCATCATACCGTTGTTTGCCACGGCTGATGTTATCATAGCCATAAAAAGCGGAGATACAAGGGTCCTGCCCTGTCCGAAGGCTGTTTCAACTATTTCGTTGACATCGGCATCCGCTGTCATGGGGAAGGTGGACTTGCTGTATTCAAGAGCAAGACCTATATCCTTGTTAAAGCCGAAGCTGTTGGCAGTCGACATAAGCTTTTCAGCGCCTAGCTGTGTGCCAAGAGTACCAAAGTAGGTATTGCAGCTTTCGGCAAAGGCTGAGGTAAAGTCCATATTTCCGTGAGCCTGTCCGTTGTAGCAGTGTATTATACTGTGGCCGAATTTTTCCGCGCCTGTGCATTTATAAGTCATATCCGTTACATTATTCTCTATGGCGGAGGCGGCAGTCACTATCTTGAAGGTAGAGCCGGGGGGATAAAGTCCCTGTGTTGCCCTGTTCAGAAGAGGTGAATTTTCGTCGTCCGAATTAAGCTCCTCCCAGTTTTCATCAACGGTATTGCTGTCGAAGGAGGGAGTGGACACCATACAGAGTATCTTGCCCGTTGAAGGCTCCATAGCAACAATAGAGCCTTTCTGCCCTCTCAGCTCATCGCCTGCTATTTTCTGCAGTCTGTCGTCAAGGGTCAGCACAAGGCTGTTGCCCTCTATTTTACCGCCGAAAAGCCCCGCTATCCTCTGTATAAGCTCAAAGCTGACTGTAGTCAGCCTGAAATTGTACTTGGATTCAACACCTGCCTTGCCCTTTACGGTATATCCTACTGTGTGGGCATAGTTTTCGGCATTGTTGTATACTCTTTTATAGGTACCGTCCTCCTGAAGCACATCCTCTGCTATAACATCGCCGTTGGCATCGTATATTGAGCCTCTTTTTATATTCTCTTCGCTGCCTGAAAGTCTTGTATTATAAGGATTAGCCACAAAGGAATGGGAATCGTAAAGGCACAGCTTTAAAAGATAGCCTATAAGTATGAGGAAAAGGATCAAATAAAGCCAGAATACCTTTCTAATAGCACTTCTCATTATTTATTCCTCCTTCCCCTGTTTTCGGTCATTGAGGTCTGAGCCGTTTTATGCCTTGCAGGTCTTTGAGTACTTGACTTTTCAGTCCTTGCAGGTCTTTGAGTACTTGTCTTTACGGTCCTTGCAGGCGTCTGTGCGGCTGTCTGCTGCTTTGCCGTTTTCTTTGCAGTTGTTTTTGCTGACGATACGGACTTTTGTTCCGTACTTCTTCTTGCAGGTCTTTCCATAGCCGCCGCTTTCCTTGTCTGAGCATGGCGCTTTCTTGTGTCTACCTCTTCAATAGGCTTGTCGTGGGAATATGCCTCGTTGCGCATTATTATCCACTGCATAGCCGCTATTATAATGTAGCTTATTACTATTGAGGTTCCGCCGTAGCTTATAAAGGGCAGTGTAACGCCTGTAAGAGGTATCATCTTTATAACACCGCCTATTATAAGGAATGCCTGAAAGGCAAAAAGCGCCGTAAAGCCTGTGCAGAGAAGTGTCAGGAAACGGTTTCTGTTCTCAAGAGCGCCTCTTGCGCCCTCCAGGAATATAAGCACGAACACAAGTATAAGTCCCGCCGCAAATATTACGCCGAACTCCTCGCAAATTGCCGCAAATATAAAATCTCTTTCCACTACGGGTATACTGTTGGCATAGCCTCTTGTAAAGCCTATACCCGTTATGCCCCAGGTACATATTGCAAAAAGGGACTGAGCTATCTGATAGCCCTTGTCATTTACATCTATCCATGGGTTTTGCCATGCCTCAACTCTTGTCCTTATATGTGGGAAAAGTCCATATGCAGCTACGGAGGCAAGGCATATTGCCGCTATACCCAGTATGAAATAGAGATAGTTGGATGTAGCGGTAAATACCATAATAAGGAATGTCATATAGAATATGAGAGCCGAACCTAAGTCGGTCTGGGCTACAAGGCACAGCACCACTGCTGCAGAAAGCACAGCGGGTATTATAAGCTCCTTAAGCGTAGGCTTTTCCGCAAAGCAGGACGCAAGGTAAAATACAAAGAATACCTTTATAAGCTCTGAGGGCTGAAAGCCTATGGGGCCTATGTTTATCCAGTTGGTGGCGCCGCCCTCGCTCCTGCCGAACAAAAGAGTTGCCGCCAGAAGTATGAAAGCGGCGATTATATACAGCTTTCTAAATCTGTCAAGTCTGGGAGTCACCTCAAGGAGTTTAGGCAGTATAAGCATCATAAATATACCTATACTGTTCCATATAAGCTGCTTTCCCGCAAGGTCCGTGTCAAGTCTGTAAAGCACCATAAGACCTATATCCATAAGGAAAAACACACAGTTATACAAAAGGTGGCTGCCTTCGGGATATATTGCCTTAGTAAGCGTATTTCCGCCTACAGTCACTATAAATCCTATTATACAGTAGAGTACTACAGGCTGCATTTCATATTCAACGGCATTGGCTATGAGTATAACAGATGCCGTAATATGGAAAAGAGCAATGCACACCCTTTGACCCGAAAGTCCTGCTATTACGTTGAATTTAGCCATATCCTGCCTTGTAAGGTTTATCATAAAGCCGTTAAAAACAAATATTGCTATATACAGCATAAAAAGGTATTTGGCGATTATGATATAAACGTCTGTCATACTACATCACTCCTCTGCGAAAATATCTGTCAGTTGTGTTTTCGGGCTTAAGCTTTGGCATATTTTTGTTTTCGGCTATGCTTATATGCTCCCTTGCTATTTCAAGGGCAGTATCATAGCTCTCTGTCGTAAATTCCATTCTCATATATTTTGCGCCTATATTTTGTATTTCGGCTCTGTCTATAGTATAAATGGGAGTAGGACTCAGTATATTTGCATAGCATTCATCACAGTTTCTTATTATGGGAAGCTCTGCGTCCATTCTGTCCTTAAGTACATAATTACCTTTTTTATGCCTTAGGGCGCAGTATTTTTTACTTCCCTTGCCGCCTTCATAAAGCCCTATGGGACACTGATGCGTTGTCATAAGAGGAAGTCTTCCGTATACGACTATCTCGCATCTGTCATCGGCAATATTGCTAAGCTCTCCTGCGTCAAGCTCTGTGGAAAGTGTAACATAAGAGTATATGCCCTTAAGCACTTCCCTTGACCTGCTGTTGAAAATATTGAGAGAATAGTCCGCAACAGTCTTTTTATCCGTATTTATTTCCGCAAGACTTCTTATAAGATATCCGTCCCAGTCTGTATTTTCACTCTCAGCCATATACTGCCGATATGTTTTTCCCCTTGCTATATGGGGCAGAGCAAGGTATATCTCAACTCCCTTGCTGTGGCACATAGATATATATCTCTTATCCGACATTTCGCAGTATATGCGCTTTACTCCTGCGTCGATACAGGCTCTTAGCTGCTCCTCTGTCCTTACAAGGGCTGTTATTATTGTGTCTTTTGCCTTTAGTGGTGGCAATGCACTGTACCGGGCTTTTATATTCTCGCGTCTGCCCTCCGATATAAGCTTTTCCTCAAGACTTGAGCAAAGCTCTCTCCTGGCATTGTTAAGGGAGGAAACGGGAAAGTATACGCTGTCTGTATCTATATCCGTTATATTGAATTTAAAGGGAGTATCTCCCGTCTTTGATATACGGGAAGCTATCATTTCCTCAGTCATAGGCTGATTTTGGGGTATCTGTCCCCTATCCCCTTTTACGGTCATACCCTCAGCCCTTAACTCCAAGGGTTCTCCCGCCTTTGCTTTTATTCCGACATTTATTTCTCTCTGTCTTGTGATATTATGATAGGTTTTCCCAAGCCTGTCGTTAAGCGCCTTGTCATAGGAGCGGAATACCCTGTCTCCCGCTGATGTTTTTTCCTTGCACTCTATTGTTATCCTTTCGCCCCTGCAGGCTTTCCTGTTTATGGAGGTGCCCCAGTGCTTACGGGACCATATTTCTATGCCGTCTCCGGGTATGACATCTTCGTAAAGCTCTATGGTACACAGGTTCCTTTTGCAGCCTGTTACCCTTCCTATTTCTATACCGCTGCTTTTGGGAGAAAGAATACTCATCATCTGCTTTCCCGAAAAGCTGTCGTAATAGCCGTGGGAGGAGGAGCCTCCTCTGCTGAATATACGGGCAAGCTCGCTTATATCCCTCTTATCCGCACAAAGCCTGCCGCCGTATGCCATATCTATATATTTCCTGTAGGCAGAGACAGCAGAATACACATACTCAGGTGTTTTCATCCTGCCCTCTATCTTAAGGCTGTCGATACCTGTTTCGGCAATTTTGTCAAGTATATCAACAGTCTGTATATCCTTTGGGGAAAGCAGGAAGCCTTTTTTAATAAGTCTGTCATTATTATAGAGGCTATATTCCATTCTGCAGGGCTGGGCGCAGCGTCCCCTGTTTCCGCTTCTGCCCCCTATAAAGCTCGACATAAGACAGCGGCCGCTTATACATACACACAGGGCGCCGTGGGCAAATACCTCTATCTCCATACTGCCCTTGATATCGCATATATTCTTTATTTCCTCAAGGCTCAATTCCCTTGCAAGCACAGCTCTGCCATAGCCCAATTTATTTAAAAGTGAAATACCCTCGCTGCCGTATACCGTCATTTGCGTAGAGGCGCTTATTACAATATCGGGAAAATGCTCCCTTATAAGCGCCGCCATTCCAATATCCTGTACTATAAGCCCGTATGCTCCCCATTCATAGACCCTTGACACAAAATCCAGCACCCTTTGTATCTCACTTTCCTTATATAGGATATTAAGTGTTATAAACACCTTAACCCCTCTTAAACGGCAGATATCTATAATATCCTTAAGCTCGTTGTCAGAGGGGTTTGCAGCATACTGACGGGCGCTGAAGTCCTTGCCGCCTATATATATTGCATCGCAGCCGCCGTTCAGGGCGGCTATGACGCTTTCCTTGGTACTTGTGGGTGCCAGAATTTCAGGCTTTTTCATAGTATCACCTGTAGATTATTTTTTACTTAGCTGTGCTTCCAAAGTCTTTGTCTTTCTTGTAAGCTCCAGATTTTCTGCCTTTATCTTGGCAAAGGCAGCCTTAAGCTGAGTTTCGTTGCTCATTTCAAGGCTTTTCTTATAAACCTCAAACTGCTCCTGTAAAAGCTCGTACTTAGCCTTATAGTCGTTTCTTTCAGCCGTTATGCTGTCCATAGCCTCGGCAGTCTTTACGGCATTGTTCTCAAGGCCTCTTATGGTATTGTTGGCTGCCTTGAGCTTTATTGCAAGCTCGTCTCTTTCCTTGTTTACGTTGTTGAGCTTTATATTCCTGTCCGCTGATTTCTTGTTAAGCTCGTTTAAGGCATTGTTCTTTTCGGCAAGCTTTTTGCTAAGGCTGTTAAGCTCCTGGTTCTTATCGGATATCTTGGCATTGAGGTTTGTTATATACTGTGATTTTTCCTCTATTCTGCCATTTGCCTCTTCAAGTGACGCTTTGATCTCCTCCTGCTTCTTCACAAGAGCGTCGATCTTGTCCTCCTTATTGATAATGTCTGTTTTAAGACCGTCTACCTCGCTGCTCTTTGCCTCGAATTGATCAAGAAGAAGCTTATAGTCATTTGTTTTGGATGTAAGCTGATTTTTAAGCTCGGTCATCTCCCTTGCCTGTACTATAAGCCTGTCGCCGTAACCCTCGCTGCCCTCTGGTATAGATGATATCTTGTTTTCTCTTTCCTTGAAAAGATCGTCTGCTATATTGAGAGCCAATATAATAGGAAAGTTTTCGTCATATACTATGCTTGGTGTAGCCGCTCTTTTAAGGTCACTGAGCTTTGCGTCTATATATCTTGCTACTGTCTGTATATAATCTGGACTGTCCTGTCCTGAAAGCTTGTATATTTTTCCCCCTATAACTACCTCTACGTTGGAATTTCCCTTATCCATATTTTTTCCTCCTGACATATTTATATCTACGTGCCTACTGCTCCGATTTTTGCTTATATATACATAATACCACATTTTTACTGAAAAGTATAACATATAACATTAAAATTTCTTTACAAAATATTAAAATAATATTAAATTCACCCAATTTTTATAGTTTTTTAATAAATTTCTCTTTCCTTTTTTGTACTTTTGTTATAAAATATGATTAGGTATATATATCTATATTGAAAAAATAATTGATATATTGGCAATAAATTAAATATTCAAAGGAGGATATGGGGAATATGATTTCAAATCAGATTTTACAAAGTACCATTGACGGACTGAAAAACATTACAAGAAGAGAACTGTCTGTTGCGGAGCGTGAGGGTAAGATCGTGGCTACCACCGAGGACGCCATGGTGAACACATCTATAGACAACGCCGAGATATTTATAGCAAGCCCTGCGGAAAATCAGCTTGTACAGGGCTATCAGTACTTCAAGGTATTTGACAACGGCTCTGCCGAGTACATCGTAATGATAAAGGGCGATGACGAGGAGACCTACAGAATAGGCAAGATGACTGCCTTCCAGATACAAAATCTTTTGGTTGCCTATAAGGAAAGATATGACAGAGATAATTTCATCAAAAATCTCCTGCTGGACAATCTTCTTCTTGTAGACATATATTCCAGAGCCAAAAAGCTCCATATTGAAAATTCCGTAAGAAGGATCGTATACCTTATAGAAATGGAAATAGACAAGGACCTTAATGTAGTGGAGATAGTAAGAAGCATATTCCCAACTAAGCAGAAGGACTTTGTAACTGCTGTCAATGAAAAGAGCATAATACTTGTAAAGGAGCTTAAGGAAAAGGACGGCAGGGAGGAGATAGAGGCAATTGCCAAGACTATTTACGATACCCTTACCGCCGAGGCAATGACAAGCGTATATGTGGCTATAGGCACTGCCGTAAACGATCTTAAGAATGTTTCTCTCTCCTATAAGGAGGCTAAGCTTGCCCTTGAGGTAGGCAAGATATTCGAGGAAAGCAAGAATGTTGTAAACTATGAGCAGCTGGGTATAGGCAGGCTCATATATCAGCTGGACGGCTCTCTTTGTAAAATGTTCGTAAACGAAGTACTTCACGGTGTTTCCATGGATCAGTTTGACGACGAGACCCTTACTACCGTAAACAAGTTCTTCGAGAACAACCTCAATGTGTCCGAGACTTCACGTCAGCTTTATATACACAGGAATACTCTTGTATACAGACTGGACAAGCTCCAGAAGATGACAGGTCTTGACCTCAGAAACTTTGACGATGCCATTATCTTCAAGATAATGCTTATGGTAAGCAAGTATCTTAACTACAGAGAAAGCTTTATATACTAATAATTTAATTTTAGACCTTACTGATATCCTCCCTTTGAAAGGGAGGATATCGGCGAGGGACGAAAGGAAGTATACCGAATGATAGATATGGAAAATGTCACCAAAATCTATGAAAATGGTGCAGTTGGTCTGAGGGATATGAATTTACATATAGACAAGGGAGAGTTTGTCTTTGTAGTAGGCTCCTCAGGCTCCGGAAAGTCTACCTTTATCAGGCTTTTGCTTAAGGAAACAGAGCCTACAAGCGGAAAGATAATAATAGACGGCAAGGACATAACCACTCTTAAAAGACGTCAGATACCCTATCTGAGAAGAAGGATAGGAGTAGTGTTCCAGGACTACAGACTGCTGCCCTCAAAGACTGTATATGAAAATGTTGCCTTTGCAATGCAGGCAGTGGAGACAAGCCCCAGGATAATAAGACGAAATGTGCCTCAGATATTGGCAATGGTAGGCTTGGGCAAGAAGGTAAAGGCATATCCCAATCAGCTTTCAGGCGGCGAGCAGCAGAGAGTTGCCCTTGCCCGTGCTATTATAAACAGGCCCCCTATACTGCTAGCAGACGAGCCTACAGGCAATCTTGATCCCGATACCGCATGGGAGATAATGGAGCTTATACAGGAGATAAACAGAAACGGCACTACCGTTGTTATATCGACCCATGCCAAGGATATAGTAGACAAGATGCAAAAGCGTGTGGTTGCCATTAACAAGGGTGTTATTTTAAGAGATGTTGAAGGTGGTGGATACGACGATGAAACTTCGAACTTGGAAATATTATATTAATCAGGGTTTCAGAGGTATCTTCAAAAACGGGCTTATGAGCCTTGCCTCAATAATCATAGTAAGCGCCTGTATATTTGTAGTAATACTGTCCCTGTGCATAATAGCCAATGTGGACAGCATATTGCAGCAGATAGAGGACAACATAGGAGTTACACTTTACTTAGGCGATCTGCCTACAGACGAGGAGGCAGAGGAGCTTGTTGAGAGAATAGAGGCTATGCCCAATGTAGCCTCAGTGGAGTACACCTCAGCGGAGGAGGCTCTTGATTCAGCCAAGACTATGTGGGAAAGCGGACTTTTAGACGGACTGGAGAACGATAATCCATTTCCCCGTTCCCTTGATGTAAAGCTTACTGCCATAAGATATCAGAAGGCCTTCATAGCGCAGATGGAGCAGCTTCAATGGGATTACGAGCAGGAGCTTTTGGAAAAGCATTCAAACGACCCTGTGACAGAGGCTACGACTCAGCCTATTACTCAGGCGGCAACACAGACCACAACTCAGGCGGCTACACAGGCTGCATCTCAGCCCGTTACCGAGAAAACCGCAATGCTTTACAATCCCTTTGAGGAAGAGGTATATGCTGAAACTCAGGCTGCTACACAAGCGGCTACTCAGGCAGCAACTCAGGCAACTACACAGGCACCTCCCGCCAAGGACGCTCAGGCTCCCGCAGGCATAAATCAGGCAGCAAGCGCAAAACCTACGCCTTCCATAAAGAGCGAGGCAGCTACAGAGGGAAGTACTTTAGACCGTACTCCCAAGCCCGGAGATGCCGATTATGAGTTCAAGGGTATAGAAAGCATAAGGCACGCTCAGGAAGTGACCGAAACTCTTATTACAATAGATACTATATTCAAGGTAGTGGCAATTGTGCTTATAGCTATACTTTGCATAGTAGCCATAGGCATTATAACAAACACCATAAAGCTTACCGTATATGTAAGGAAGAATGAGATCAATATAATGAAGTATGTAGGTGCTACAGACTGGTTTATAAGATGGCCCTTTATAATAGAAGGACTTATAATAGGTCTTATAGGCGCGGCAATACCTTCCGTACTCTGTCTGTTAGGCTATTATAAGCTGTACAGCTTCTTTACATCACAGTATTCCGCTTTAAGGACTATAATAGAGCTGAGAACAGTGGAAGAACTGTTTATAGTCATAATACCTATTTCACTTGTAGTAGGTATGCTCATAGGTGCTATGGGTTCCATAAGCTCTATAAGAAAGCATCTTAACGTATAATTCCGAAGGAATGTCTTCATTCCTTTGGTTCAGCCAAGGCAGCCTATCTTCCGCAGATCGGCATCTGAGCCAATTTGCGGAGAGGTTTCCGTCCTATTTTAATGTACACAATGGTTTTATATAAAAAGTGAGTTGATAATATATGAATAAAAAATTTATGGCAATGCTTATATCTCTTGCCCTTTGCGCTTCAACAGCAGTACAGGGTGCAAGCGTAAGCGATTTGCAGAAAAAGAGTTCAGCCTTCAAAAATCAGATAAATCAGGCTCAGCAGAACCTGAACACTACAAATGCACAGAAGGAGACTACCCAGACGGAAGTAAGCAAGCTGGATACAGAACTGGGTCAGGTGCAGGCGGAGATACAGCAGCTTAATACAAAGCTCAACGATACCCAGGCTCGTCTGGAAAAAAGCCAACAGGAGCTTGAGGAGGCTACAAAGATAAGAGAGGAACAGCACGATACTCTTAAAAAGAGGATAAGGGTAATGTATGAGTATGGCAACAGCAGATATATAGACGTGCTTTTAAGCGCCGAGGACTTTGGAGATTTTCTTACCCGTGTGGAATATACCAACAGGCTTATGGAATATGACAGCGATCTTCTTGCCAAGTATGAAAGAGCCGAAAAGATAATAAGCGAGAACGTAAAGAAGATCGAGGAGGACAAGAAGAGCATAGAGGATATCAAAAAGCAGCAGCAGGACAAACAGGCTGAGCTTGATAAAAAGATAGCCGAAAAGAACGCTATAGTAAAACAGCTTGATGCAAATGCATCTACCTATGAGGCTCAGATAGCAGAGCTTCAGCAGCAGGATGCCAATGTACAGAGCCTTATAAAGAAGGCTCAGGCAGAGGCAGCGGCACAGGCGGCTGCTGCAAATGCGGCGGCAGGCGAGGCTGTAGCAGCATCAAGAGGTTCTTCAAGCAACAGAGTGTATAACACAGACGGAAAGAAATATCAGTATCCTATACCTGCCTATAACGGTTATGCGCCTAACTCAGGCTACGGCTACAGAGGAAGTCCCATAAGCGGAAAGCAGGAGTTCCATACAGGTCTTGACCTTAAGGCTACGCTTAACACAGACGTAATAGCAGCCGAAAGCGGCACTGTAATATATGCAGGCTGGCGAGGCGGCTACGGCAAATGCATCATAATAGACCACGGCGGCGGATATTCCACGCTTTATGCCCATAACAATGTGCTTAAGGTAAGCGTAGGACAGCAGGTTTCAAGAGGCCAGGTAATAGCAGGTGCAGGAACAACAGGCTACTCTACAGGTGTTCACTCTCATTTTGAAGTAAGAATAAACGGCGCTCACACCAATCCCACAGGCTACATATATTAAATTAAAAGGGTGACAATATGAAGAACAAAATGGTTCTTGGCATACTTATTGTTTATTTTATAATACTGGCATTCGTACTTTGCCTACAGGTCTTCAGCAGAAATAACGGTATAGTGTCTGCTCCTCCCAGTTCAGATGATGTAGCGGTAGAGGACAGGCTTGACAGGGCTGTTGTACTGTACAAGGAAAGTCCCGTAATAATGGCGGATAAGGAGCAGATGCTCATAGATAACGGCAACGCTTCCTTTGTACCCATTATTGAAAATCAGGTGGCATATGTCCCTATATCATTTTTCAAGTCAGCCTACGGCGCAAGCGTTACTGCCGATATGAACGAGGTCAGCGCAGCCATAAGGCTTAATAACGAGGCTCTTGTCATAGACAAGGAAAAAGCGGACCTTGTAAGCAGCTCCTCAGAAAAGGATATTGAGTACAGCAACAGGATATTCAAAAGAAGAAACACTATATATGTTCCTCTTCAGGTATTTGCCGAGGCCTTTGACAAGGAGATACACTATTACGGCGATCTTGTTATTGTATCGGAGGACAAGCAGGCATTTACTCAGGACGAAAGCGCAGACTTTATAAACAGCCTTAAGGCCCAGGTAAACAGTCTGCCCTATGTTGCCAATGAAAGCAACCTTAAGGGCATAACGGACGCACTTGGCAGGAATGGATTTTTAAAGCGCGCAGGAGCCGAGGACAGCGGAGACGCTCAGGAGGATAACTCTGTAGTAAAGCTTATAACAGACAAGAAAAGCGATGTAATACAAAGCGACAGCCAATATATATATTACGGCAGAGGAAACAGCATATATATAATAGACCATAACTCAAATACAGCCGCAGGCAGAATAGACACAGACGAGAGCTTTACCGTTTCAAAGCTGTATTTACAGGGCAATATCCTTGTAGCGGCAGGAAACAGAAGGGCTGACGACAGCGAGACCCCCACAGAGGTCACTACTTCGGATGCCGCTGCACAGACTCAGGCTCAGGGTACCGAGGGCGGGACGCCTTCGGATATACGCAACAACTGTGACTGCGCCGCAGCCTATGTATACGATATAACAGATAGATCAAAGCCTGCGCTGAAAAAGGAATTTTCAGTTGACGGAGGCTATGTCAATTCAGTAAAGCACGGAGATTATATATATCTTTTATCTCAGCTTTCCGTTTTCGATTCCCAGACAGACGGACATTTCTATCCGCCGTCATACAGGGAATGTCCTCCCGAGGGTGTAAATTCTTTCCTTACCTTCGTGGATGTGCAGTACTTCCCCGAGGCAGGAAGCGACGACTACACCGTGGTATCAGCCCTTAACATAACGGATATTTCAGTGCCTGCCAATGTAAAGGCATACCTCTGCGGCGGCGAGAACGTGTATCTCTCAGAGAACAATCTCTATGTTGCAAAGAACAGATATACGGGCTTTGACACAAATAATAATGAAGAAAACACATTTATATACAGAATAGGTCTTTCAAACGGAAATATTGCCTTAAACGGAAAGGGCAATGTAAAGGGATATGTACTGGACAGACATTCCATGAATGAGAATGCAGGTTATTTCAGCATAGCTACGGAATACAAGGAAAAAGGCACAAATAAGAATATAACAAATATATATATTCTCAACAACAATATGGAGCTTTGCGGCGAGGCAAACAGAGTTGCCAACAATGCGCCTGTGCAGTCCGCCATATTTACAGGGGATATGATATTTCTTATACCAAAGGAACAGGGACAGGCAATGTACCTTATAGACAGCTCTAATCCCACAAATCCTGCGGGCTATGGCGTGCTTAAGCTTTCAACGGGAAGCATACTTATATATCCCTATGACGAAAGCCATATACTGACCATAGACGACGGCGATAATGTACTTAAGGCAAATGCCTACAGTATAGAGGGAAGAGACAATACCGTAAAGCTGTACAGCGAGGAACTGGGAAAGGATAATATAATCACATCCCTCTTTGCAAATGCGGATTTCTTTACATTTGACAAGGAGAAGAATATGTTTATGCTGCCTGTTACCATTACGGACAAGGAAAGCGGCAGAGTTACCTTTGACGGCAGCTATATATATGAACTGAATCTTGATGACGGCTTCAGGAGAATAGGCGCTGTGGAAAAGAGCGGAGATTTTGATACTCCTCTGCAGTACTGCAAGCTCAACGGCTATTTCTACTGCTTCGGCAGGGATACTGTAAGCGCTATAGATATAAACGATATAGATAAAATTACCGAAATAACGCTGAAATAGGAGAATTATAACAATGTTTGCACTTCTTATAGCAAATTTTATAGTGTGTATTCTGCTTGTATTGGTAGGAGTATGGTTTATAAGCGCTGCATTCAGACGGTCCGGCTGCCTTTTGCTTTTACTGACCATGCTGTGGACATTAGTTGTTTCATCGTTAATGATATTTGTATTATTTAATATTGCTGAAAGACTGTGATTAATAAAACTGCCGCACTGCGGCAGTTTTTTATGGTAATATATAATAAATTTGTATTTATCTTATTAAATAATAAGATAAATATGCTTTTTGCTTTAAAAATCATAAAAAATTTTTTATTTACTTTTTTTGAAAAAAAGTAACAAAAAACATGGGAACCTTCCGATGGTTCCCATACCCTCCGAACGGCTTTTGGGGCACAAAATTATATTATTTCATAATTACTGACCCCAAAAGAGGCAAAACTCCCGCTTTAGCCACGCTGCGGCTGCGGGAGGGAAAATTCACACGAAAAGTTACCTATAAAATGGGAGACCGCAGGTCTTTCGACGAAAAATTCATAGGATTTCTCATATCTACTAACATAAACAAAAATTTATCCATTACCACCGCCTTGCGGTAAACGACCTCCCCTTCGCAAGGGGAGGGGGACCATGCGCAGCATGGTGGAAGGGTCGAGTTACTAGCATAAACAAAAATTTATCTATATACATTTACAAATCAAAGTATAATCAACACAGCAGATATTTTGTTCATAATTCATTCACACATATTTCCCCAACATTAACAAAAACTTTTAAAATACCCCTTGATTTTTGCGGTGAGATATGGTATATTTCTTCCTATGGAAAACGATTGTGTGTGCAGGGAGTACAAAAGCTATGGATAATTCTTCTGAATATTATATTGTCGATAAGAGGGTACTGCCTGAGGTTTATATCAAGGTAGTAGAGGCTAAAAGACTTCTGGAGCAGCATATCACCTCCTCCGTACAGGAGGCAGTGGATATTGTGGGAGTAAGCAGAAGCGCCTACTATAAGTATAAGGACTATGTTTCCCGACTCAGCGCCGATACAAGAGGCAGTACTGTCATTATAGCCTTTAATCTTAAGGACGAGGCAGGACTTCTGAGCAATGTACTCAATGTAATGGCTGAAAGCGGAGCAAACATACTCACGATCAATCAGACTATTCCTATAAACGGCATTGCAAATGTTACCATAAGCATGGAAACAGGCAATATGAAAAAACAGCTTGGAGAGCTGATAAACGAAATTAACGGCATAAAGGGCTTGAAATCTATGAAAATAATAGCTAGGGAGTGAATATAATGGCGGTTATAGCAATTTTAGGCTACGGTACTGTAGGCTCAGGTGTTGCAGAGGTAATGAACACAAACAAGGAGCTTATAGAGTCCAAGGCGGAGCAGCCTGTAGATATTAAGTATGTACTGGATCTCAGGGATTTCCCGGGAGAACCTGTTCAGGATATAATAACCCATAACTACGACGATATTTTAAATGATGACGAGGTAGAAGTGGTCGTAGAGGTAATGGGCGGCATAAACCCTGCCTATTCCTTTGTAAAGAGCGCGCTGCAAAGCGGCAAGAGCGTATGCACATCCAACAAGGAACTTGTGGCAGCTCACGGCGCAGAGCTTATGAGGATAGCGAAGGACAACAATGTAAACTTTCTCTTTGAGGCAAGCGTAGGCGGAGGCATACCTATTATAAGGCCAATAAACAGGAGCATCACATCAGACAGGATAGAGGCAGTTACGGGCATACTGAACGGCACTACCAACTATATGCTCACCAGAATGGAAAATGAGGGCATAGACTATGACGATGTGCTTAAGGACGCTCAGGCAAAGGGCTATGCCGAAAGGAACCCTGCCGCAGATGTAGAGGGTCACGACGCTTGCAGGAAAATAGCCATACTTGCCTCACTTGCTACGGAAAAAACCGTAAGCTATGAGGATATATACACAGAGGGTATCACAAACATTTCCACAACGGATATGCTCTATGCCAAAAAGCTTGGCGGAGTTATAAAGCTTTTGGGAAAGGCAGGCTTTGAAGACGGAAGGGTATGGGCAAGAGTTTCTCCTGCCATTGTAAAGGCAGATAATCCCTTAAGTATGGTAAACGATGTATTCAATGCCATACTGCTGAAGGGCAATATGCTGGGCGATGTTATGTTTTACGGCAGAGGCGCAGGCAAGCTGCCTACGGCAAGCGCCGTTGTAAGCGATATAGTAGATGCCGTAAGGCACAAAAATATAAACTTAGGCATAAAATGGTCAGAGGAAAAGCAGGAGCTTATGAACATTGAAGATGTAAGGGTCAGTAAGCTCGTGAGAGTGGAATACAGCGAAAAGGACAGCGCTGCGGCTGCCGTTAAGAGGATATTCGGTACGGACAGCATTATAGAGGTATCCGATACGGAGGACGAATTTGCCTTTGTCACTGACAAGGTAAGCGAGGCTCAGACCGATGCAAGGCTTGAACAGCTTTTAAACAGTGAAGGTATAAACGGTATACTCAACACAATAAGAATTGAAGGCTAAGGAGATATAATTATGTTGATAGTAAAAAAATTCGGCGGTTCATCTGTTGCCAACGCAGAGAGAATAAACCACGTTGCCCATACTATAACGGACAGCTACAGGAAAGGCAATCAGGTAGTGGTAGTGCTGAGCGCACAGGGAGATACCACAGATGAGCTTATAGAAAAGGCTATGGAAATAAACCCCAACGCAAGCAGGAGAGAAATGGATATGCTCCTTTCCACAGGAGAGCAGCAGTCTGTTGCCCTTATGGCAATGGCTATTGAAAAGCTGGGCTATCCCGTCATTTCCCTTAATGCTTTCCAGTGCCATATCTATTCTACTTCAAACTACAGTAATGCAAGGATAAAGGAAATATCCACAGAAAGGATAAACAATGAGCTTGCAAAGAAGAATATAGTTATAATAACGGGCTTTCAGGGAGTGAACAGGCATCTGGACATAACTACTCTGGGAAGAGGCGGCTCAGATACCTCAGCCGTTGCTCTGGCGGCAAAGCTGGGGGCTGACCTGTGTGAGATATATACCGACGTAGACGGTGTATACACCTGTGACCCGCGTCTTGTAAAGAATGCGGTCAAGCTTGATGAGATAACCTATGACGAAATGCTGGAGCTTGCCAGTCTTGGCGCCAAGGTGCTTCACAACCGTTCGGTAGAGCTTGCCAAGAAATACAATGTTAATCTAGTAGTAAGAAGCAGTATGACAGATGCAGAGGGTACTGTTGTTAAGGAGGAATCTAAATTGGAGAGAATGCTTGTAAACGGCGTTGCCGTAGATAAAGATGTAGCCAGGATAGCAGTTGTAGGTATAAAGGACCAGCCGGGTTCAGCCTTTAAGATATTCTCACTTCTGGCAAAGGAAAAAATAAGCGTAGACCTTATTATACAGTCTATAGGACGTGAGCTTTCAAAGGATATCTCCTTTACGGTATCAAAGGGCGATATGGAAAGAGCAGTCGAGATACTCAATAAAAATGCTGACAGGCTTGGCTTTAAGGAAATAAGCTATAACGAAGATGTTGCAAAGGTCTCTGTAGTAGGCGCAGGTATGGCTACCAATCCCGGTGTTGCTGCCACTATGTTCGAGGCTACCTACGACGCAGGCGTCAATGTCAAGATGATATCTACCTCAGAAATCAAGATATCCATTCTTGTATCTGAAAGGGATGCCGACAGAGCCGCTATCGCCATACATGATAAATTTATTACTAATGATATGCATCACAGAAATTAATACTCTGTCTGTAAAATACGGTGAGGAAATCTCACCGTATTTTAGTGTGTATATAAATGACGCGCTTATAGGAAAGAGAATATTATGAAAATTTGTGTTTATCGTAGAAAAACGACCCTTCCACCATGCTGCGCATGGTCCCCCTCCCCTCCGACGCTAACGCTAGGGGAGGTCATTTACCGTAAGGCGGTGGTAACAGCTTAGTTGTTGTTTTTCTAAGTAAATAAGGGCTTTTGCAAAGCACCCACCTAAAGCTCCCCTTCGCAAGGGGAGCTGTCAGCCGCGGCAAAAGCTCATATAAAAATAGCTGTGAACGGGGCTGACTGAGAGGTCGAGCTTACTCAATTAAACAAAAATTTATATACCCTGCATAAGCAGTCTTTCCATTTCCATTATACCCTTTCTCTGAGAAGAGATTATGGCGTAGAGTATGGGCTTGAGTTCGGGGCAAATTTCGTATTGCAGAGCATTTTCGCTCATTTCTATAGCGCCCTTGTGGTGAGGTATCATCTCACGCATAAAATCACCGTTGACATTGTTGTTTGTCCTTGCATTTTCCATAGCGCGGAACATAGCTTCCATTATCCTGTCAACTCTTCTCTGATAAAGGTATACATCTCTTTCGGAATTTATTTTTTGAGAACAGCACTCCTTTATATCCAGCATATTTTCGATGCTCTTTGTCTGCTCCTGTATAATGCCTTCGGCTATGTTCTGCAAGGGTATATTTGTGGTATAGCTAAGTATATTACGGCTCATTTCAATAGCTGCCCTGTGGTGCGGTATCATCTGGGCAATAAAATTATGCGATATGCTGTCTGTCAGCTCCGCCTCTGTCATACCCTTTATCATATCGTCTAAAATACAGTGAAAGGCATTAAGATACTCCTTGGTAACATTGCTTAAACTGTAGGGATTGTTCAAAATATCATCTCCTTTTGTAAAGTATATGCTTTATACAAAAGGATTATTTTTTTATTTTGTACCCTTATTCTTCTGTACCATATAGCATACCTTAAGTATAAGCCTTTCTGGAGCTACTTTAGAAAGAAGCGCCGTCAGTCTGCTCATTCTTCCCGGTATTATTGTCATATCGCCTTTGAGCATCCTGTCAATACAGTATTTTGCCGCATATTCGGCAGTAAGGGGCTTTACGCTGAATTTTACTCCTGCTCTTCTGTTAAAGCCCGTGTCCACGGGGCCGGGGCAGAAAACAGATACCCTCACATTGCTCTTTTTCATTCTCAGTTCCTCGTTTATTGCCGTTGTCAGCTTGTATACATATGCCTTTGTGCCATAGTACGCCGCCATAAGGGGACCTGAGCCAAAGGCGGCAAGAGAGGAAACATTAAGAATATGACCTCTGTCCTTTGCCATAAAATCCTTTAAATACAGCTTTGTGAGAATATGAACAGCCTTTATGTTAAGGTCTATCATATTCAGTTCGTTATCCATGTCTGTATTTACAAACTCACCCCATGCGCCAAAGCCCGCATTGTTTATAAGTATGTCTATATCCTTTATTTTATCGTGGAGTTCAATGCATTTTTCCTGCCTGCTCAGGTCTACGGCTACAGTATGGCAGTTCTTGATCTGCTCTGCCGCCTTCTTAAGCATATCCTTATTTCTTGCCGCTATAAATACAGTACAGCCCTTTTCGGACAAAAGCTTTGCCATTTCAAGACCTATACCGCTGCTGCCTCCCGTAATTAGTGCCTTCATTTTGTTATCTCCTTTATATAAGCTGTAAGCTCTTCCCTTATGTTCCTTTCAGGATAGTGCATAACATAGTCCAGTACACTGTTTAAAATATTGCCTACATCCTTGCCCCTTATACCCATAGATGTGATATCGCTACCCTTTAAGGCAAGGGACTTAAGGGTACAGCAGTCATTTTTTACGCTGTTATAAAGCTCTAAGGCAGTATTTATATTCCTGCCCTGCAAAGCGCATATAAGCTCTGTAAGAAGAGGCGCGTTTTCCTCGGCGGCATTTATTATACATCTCATGGAATACTTGTCCTCTGCCGTTCTTTTGCAGTTTCTTACAAGGAGCGTTGTCAGGGCAATTGTCTTCCCGTCTGTCCTCAGTCTTATAAGCATATCCTTTACTCTCTTTTCGCCTATGGCAGAAAACATATAGGCAAGTCTTAGGGCAATGCTTTTGCTGAGCTTGTTTATATCGGAAAAGTCAATGCTTATATCAAATATCTCAGGCAGTATATATTCAGCCATACCCGAATTTTTAAGTATATCAAGCCTTTCGTTGTGGTCGGAGCCTATAAGTCTGAAAAGCTCCTCTCTGACCCTTTCGGCGCTTATATTCTCTATAAGGCAGGCATTTTCCCTTATAGCCTTAAGAGTATTTTCCTCTATGCTGAAATCCAGCTGAGCCGAAAACCTCAGCGCCCTCATCATTCTCAGCGCGTCCTCCTTAAATCTTTTGTCGGGATCACCCACACCTCTTATTATCCTGTTTTCTATATCCTCTCTGCCGTTAAAAAGGTCTACAAAGCCCTTATCGTCGTTATAGGCTATGGCATTTACCGTAAAGTCACGTCTTGACAGGTCCCCCGAAAGCCTATCCGTAAATGTGACCTCTTCGGGATGTCTGTTGTCCTTATACTCTCCGTCTATCCTGTAGGTGGTGACCTCATAGGCAGTCCTGTCCAGTATGACCGCAACAGTACCGTGACGTATGCCCGTATCAACGGTATGTGGAAATATTTCCTTGACCTGACAGGGCAGGGCAGAGGTGGTTATATCATAATCGTGAGGCTCTATGCCCATAAGATAATCACGGACACAGCCGCCTACTATATAGCCCTCATAACCGTGCTTATTAAGTTGTTCCAGTATAAACCTTACATTTTTAGGCAGTTTCATAACATTTCTCCTATGTTGTTTTAAATGTATTTTAACACATTATTTTGGAAATGTAAATTAATGTTTATGTTAGTAAGGCGACCCTTCCACCATGCTACGCATGGTCCCCCTCCCCTTGCGAAGGGGAGGTCATTTACCGCAAGGCGGTGGTAACAGCTTAGTTGTTATTTTTCTAAGTAAATAAGAGCTTTTGCAAAGCACCCACCTAAAGCTCCCCTTCGCAAGGGGAGCTGTCAGCCGCGGCAAAAGCTCATATAAAAATAGCTGTGAGCGGGGCTGACTGAGAGGTCGAATCTATTCCTATAAACACAAATTTGCTTTACATTTATATTACATATATATTACATAAAAAACCTTTACTTGATATATTCCTAATTTTTGGTTATAATCTATATATAAATATATTTTGAGGAGGTGTTTTTTGTATGGCTAAGGTACTTGTGGTAGATGATGAGGCGAGTATAGTAAATATCATATCATACAATCTGAAAAAAGAGGGCTATGAGGTCATAACGGCTGAGGACGGAGAGACAGGCTTAGACCTTGCCTTAAGCGAAAGCCCCGATCTGATACTGCTGGATATAATGATGCCCAAGATGGACGGCTATGAGGTATGCCGCAAGATAAGAGAGAAGAGCAATGTTCCCATTATTATGCTGACAGCCAGAGCAGACGAGGTGGATAAGGTAATAGGTCTTGAAATGGGCGCAGACGACTATGTTACAAAGCCCTTTGGCAACAGAGAGCTTATAGCGAGGGTAAAGGCGCACCTGAGAAGAAGTACGGCAAAGGATATGCCTGAAACAAACGGCAATATACAGACCTACGGCGACCTTACCATTGACTTTGACAGATATGAGGTGACAAAAAGAGGCGAGGTAATAAACCTTACGCTTAGAGAATTTGAGCTTCTTACCTTCCTTGCCACTCAGAAAACTCAGATATTCAACAGGGAAACTTTGCTTGAAAAGGTATGGGGATATGAATATTTCGGCGATGTAAGGGCAGTAGACGTGACTATAAGACGTCTGAGAGAGAAGATAGAGGACGATCCGGGCAAGCCAAGATATATTATTACCAAGAGAGGTATCGGCTATTATTTCAGTTCATAAGGTGATTTGATGAAAAGTATTCGTTGGAAGCTGGTATTTCTGTACCTTTCATTAGTATTCATAGTAATGATACTGACAGGTACCGTTCTTGTTATCAGTACCGAAAACCGTGAAAAAAGCAAGGCATCTGAGGAGCTCAGACAGTATGCCATATATATAGAGGAGCAGGTAGTAGACCAGTATGACAGCCGATACTTTCAGGACAGTCTTGCCAATCTGTCCTTTATAAGCTCATCTCAGAGGACTATAAGCGGACATATACTGGACTCTGATGGCAACACAATCGCCAGTTCAACTGCTGCCAATTCAGAGGAATTTCCCAGATTTACAAATTCGGGAATAATATCCGCCCTTAGCGGGCAGGAGGCCTTTACAGACAATATAAGGATAACCGACAGCAACGGACAGACTGCAAAGGTAATGGGCTATTCCTATCCATGCAAGGGTGAAGACGGCAGGGTGGAGTATGTTGCCTATGTACAGATGGCGGCAGATGCCATAGACACTACTATTGCGCAGACTACAAGAAGTATAGTCGTAGCAAGCGTGCTGGCGCTTATATTCACTGCCATAATAGGCTTTATATTTGCCAATACCATAACGTCGCCTATAGCCGTTCTTACAAAAAAGGCGGATATGATGGCAAAGGGACGTCTTGAACAGAGGGCAGTCGTAAAGAGCAATGACGAAATAGGTCAGCTTACAAAAAGCTTCAACACAATGGCGCGGGAGCTTAAGAAAAGCCTTGGCGAAGTAGTGGATCAAAGAAATAAGCTGGAAATTGTCCTCCACAATATGACAGACGGTATACTCGCTTTTGACGAAAGAGGAAACCTTATACATATAAATAAGTCCTCTTATGAAATGCTGGATATAGACGATGTGAATATATCTCTTAAGTGGCTTTTGAATAAGCTGAATGTAAGCGTATCCGACATACAGCCCAATTCTATAATGGATCTTACCATAAATGAAAATGACAAATATATATCCGTTGCCCTTATACCCTATGCCATAAAGAGCAAGACAAACGGCATGATAGCTGTTCTCCACGATATTACAAAGCAAAGCCAGCTTAACAATATGCGTCAGGAGTTCGTTGCCAACGTAAGCCATGAGATAGGCACTCCTCTTACTACCATAAAGGGCTATGCCGAGCTGCTTCTGGACGGAGCTATAGACGACAAGAGCGTAGCTATGGATTTCTTAAGGGAAATAAATGTAGCCGCAGACAGAATGAAGCTTTTAAGAGACGATCTTCTGGACCTGTCACGCTTTGATACCAAGGTAAATAAGCTCAACAGAACAGAGGCGGACCTTGTGGAGATAGTAAAGGGCTGTTGCAGACAAAATGTAATAGTTGCAGAAAATAAAAATCAGAGCATTCTCTTCACACCGCCCGATAAGGAAATGCCTATATACGCAGATGTTGGCAGAGTAAATCAGGTAATTACCAACATTATGTCAAATGCTATGAAATACAGCGACGAGGGAGCGGTAATAAAGATAAATATAAACGAAAAGAAAAATTCCTACCACCTTGAGATAGAGGATAACGGCATCGGAATGCCTAAAGAGGCTCTTAACAGGATATTTGAGAGATTTTACAGAGTGGACAAGGCAAGGAGCAGAGCAATGGGCGGAAACGGTCTTGGACTTGCTATAGCTAAGGAAATAATGGACGCTCACGGCGGCAGGATAGAGGTATACAGCGAACAGGGCGTAGGCACCACTATGGTACTTATTTTCCCAAAATCAAGAGCAATACACGAATAAAAACATAGATTATTAGTTAAATTTCCAAACAGAAATGGGGCTTTAACTAAATAAGCTATGTTTTTTTAATGCAAGTGAAGTGATGAGATAAATTTTCGTTTAGGGGAGTAAGGCGACCCTTCCACCAACCTCCGGTTGGTCCCCCTCCCCTCCGACGCTACGCTAGGGGAGGTCGTTTACCGTGAGGCGGCGACTAAAGCATAATTGCTATTTATTCTAAGTAAATAAGCGACTTTGAAAGGCGCATACCTAAAGCTCCCCTTCGCAAGGGGAGCTGTCAGCCGCGGCAAAAGCTTATATAAAAATAACTGTGAGCGGGGCTGACTGAGAGGTCGAGTTATTCTACCAGACACAACTTTAACTGATGTTTAGGCAATAATTTTGACCTCTCCACCGCCTACCGGCGGTCCCCCTCCCCTGATTAGGGGAGGCTGTGTACCGGAAAGCTATGGCAGTAGATTAGGTATTGCTTTTTCTAAGTAAATAAGAGCTTTTGCTAAGCACCTACCTAAAGCTCCCCTTCGCAAGGGGAGCTGTCAGCCGCGGCAAAAGCTCATATAAAAATAGCTGTGAGCGGGGCTGACTGAGAGGTCGATAAACACAAATTTATCTTACCACTTTCCCACATAAAAGCCATAGTCAGTCAAAAAAACCATTCATACTGCAAGACAACAAGAGGCTGCCGCATTTTAACACGGCAGCCCTTCGATTATTTATAAAAATCAATAAGCTTTTTAAAGCTGTCAAGAGAATTGACAACGGTGGACTTATCCACGCAGAAGGCAATTCTGAAATAACCGGGGCAGCTAAAACCTGAGCCGGGAACTATAACAAGCCTGAAATCCTTAGCCTTAGCGCAAAATTCCTTGTCATCGGGAATAGGACACTTAGGGAACATATAGAAGGTACCGCCGGGCTCCACACATTCGTAGCCGTACTCAGTAAGAGCCTTATAGAGTATTTCCTTGTTCTCCTCGTATACCTTAAGGTCTGAGGTCTGACCTATACATCTGGCTACTACCTTCTGCATAAGGCTGGGCGCATTTACAAAGCCCATTATCCTTGTAGCAACGCTCATGGCAACAATAGTGTCCTCAAAGTCGTCAAGCTCAGTAGGTACTACAAGATAGCCGATCCTTTCGCCCGGAAGAGAAAGGCTTTTGGAATAGGAATAGCCTACTATAGCGTTTGAATAGTACTTTGTGATATATGGTACTTCAATGCCGTTAAAGGCTATTTCCCTGTAGGGTTCGTCGCTGAAAAGGAATATAGATATGCCGTATTCCTTCTGCTTTCTGTCAAGTATCTCGGCTAACCTTATTATATCCTCTTCACTGTATACAGCGCCTGTAGGATTGTTGGGACTGTTTATTATCATAAACCTTGTCTTGGGAGTTATTTTCTTCTCAAGCTCCTCAAAGTTAATGGAAAATCTTTCATAGTCAGGGCTTATAACTACCTTTACACCGTCGAAGTTGGCAATATAGTTGTCATACTCGCCGAAGTAGGGTGCTACAAGCAGTACCTCGTCGCCGGGATTTATAAGTGACTTAAGGGCTACGTTAAGACCGCCTGCGGCGCCTACTGTCATAATTATATTCTTGGCGCTGTAGTCTGTGCCGTAGGTTTTGTTAATATACTCTGCAACAGTCTGTCTTACATCGTCATAACCCTCGTTTGACATATAGCCGTGTAGCTCCATTTCAGGAGAGTTGAGAGCCAGATCCGCAATAGCCTCCTTGACCGTAGGCGGAGGTACTATTGAAGGATTGCCCAGTGAAAAGTCATATACATTTTCCTTGCCGTACTTTTCAGCCATTATTTTGCCGTCTTGGAACATTGCCCTTATAATAGAACTGCCCGCAACGAGCTTTGCCATTTTATCGGATACCATTTTACATTCCTCCCAAATATTTGTTAATTAAATTATAACCTATTTTTGTACTTATTTCAACTCTTCATTTCGCTGCCTTATTTTTTCCCAGGCGTTTCTGCTATTGCAGTCTTCCTTTCTTTCACTACCCTTGCCAAAGGCATAACGGCATATGCCGCCGTAAGGGCAGTAATTGCATACCCCAGAGGAAATAAGCGGCTCTGTCTTTACGCTGCCCTTTGTTATCTCGTTGCCTATATCCCTTGCGGCATTGTTTACAAACTGCCTGATAGTGTCAAAGTCACTGGATGATACTGCCGCAGCCCTGAAAATACTGTGTATATCCTTAGCCCTTGTCTTTTCGTCTATCACAAGGTCCTTATCCATAGCCCTGTATACCCTTTCATCGTCAAGTATCATACCTCTGAGACTGCAGCCCTCCGATATAAGCTCGGATATTCTCTCAATGCTGTCCGAGGGCAGAGCATTTACAACAGGGTCGTTTATATGGAAATAAAACATACCTGCAGGCACATAGTCCTTTCCCGTCACTCTTTTGCTGCTCTTTACAAATGCGTCTATATACATGGGTAGCTGCAGCTGTATGCCGTAATACAGATCGCTTAGGCTTATATCCTTTTCGGAGCTTTTATAGTCCGTTATCCTGGTATAGACCTTGCCATCGCTTTCCATAATATCCACTCGGTCTATTCTTCCCGTCATTACCATTCTTCTGCCCTTGTCAAGCTCTATTACTATAGGCGGCAGCTTTTCATTGGGTCCAAAGCCTATCTCATAGCCCAGAGGCTCGAATAAGCCTTCCCTTATCTGCTGAGCCAAAGCACTTACACTGCGCTTAAGTATACGCTTTACCCTCTGTGTAAGCTGTCTGTAGCGGGCAGTGGATGTAAGTATATCCGTTCCCATATCGGCAGTGATGCTGTCCACACTTTTATCTATTATATCGGATATACTGCTGTCGTCAAGACTTCGCCAGTCCGTATTGTTCTCGCGCAGATGCTTGGAAAAGTCCTCCAGTACATAGTGATACAGATTGCCTGCATCTCTTGGCTTTATATCGTAAACTGCCCTTTCCTCCGCCTTTATTATATACTTCATAAAAAATGAGTATGGGCATTTTGCAAAGGACTCAAGCCTTGAAATACTTGAATATATGCTTTCGGGATAAATGCTGTTTGTTATCTTTTCATTAAGATACTCTATATCCGACTGTTCGGCTATGCCTCTGACAACGGTTTCAAGCCTTGAGGAATAATACTCATCCTTCATAAAGTAATTGTAAATACCCCGATACAGCGGCGAAAGTCCGCCGCCCTCGGATATTTCGGCTATAAGGCTGTCAAAGGCAGGCTCCTTTGCCGTTATATCCTTAATATCGGAGAGCTTATCCTCAATGGGATATACCTCCATATTTTCAAATATATCAAGTACCTTGAATATAACGGGAGAGGCAGTAAGCCCCTCTCCCCGTATATTGCCTGCGGCATAGGACAGGCAAAGATACTCGGAGGGCTTTGCAAGACAGCTATATATCTCAAAGCGTTCCGAATTTATCTCCTGTGTGCTGTCGGGAGCCACCTCAAAGGCATTGGCACTCAGATACTCTCTTTCGCCGTCATTGAATATACCTCTTGTTTCCCTGTAGGCAGGCACGCAGCCCTCGTTTACTCCCAGCATAAACACAGCCTTTACATCGGGAAGTATTGTTCTTCCTATGTTGCCTACTATGAGCATATCCTGTAGGGCAGGCACAACTCCTATAGTGGCTGCCGAAAGTCCCGATCTGACTATTTTTGCATATTCCTTTGCCGTTACCATTTCATCGCCTAATATATTTACGACCTTCTCCAGAGTCTCGGCTATTGTGTTCCACACACCTGTGTTTATATCTGCCAGAGCAATATCGTTATCCTCTTGGTTTTTTGCAATGATATCACTGTGTACCTCCTCGGCTCCCGATATTTTTATAAATTCAAAAAGCCGCTGTGTTATTTCTCTTACACTGTATTTTTTACCGGGTCTTATGTTATCCGTAAGAGGGGAAAGTATATTGAGTATATGGTCCTTTATACTGTTTATGCGGTCATGGTCAAAGGGACTTCTTTCATAAAAGCCGTACTTCCACTCCTCCTGTTTCCACATATGACCCTTTATGCCGTTGGCTATAACATAATTTTCTATCTCAAAAACGTCTTCTTCATCAATATCTGCATAGCCTGTCTTTAAAAGCCTGAATATATGGCCAAAGCCCAACGCTGCCGTATCTGTGGCAGAAAGCACGAACTCGGTAAAGGGATGGCTCATAATACTTCTTCTCTGATCCAGAAAGTTGGGTATGCCGTATTTGTTAAGGCTGTGGCAGAGAGGTATCTCATAGTCGGAGGAGCCTGTGATCACAGCTATATCCCTATAGTACCAGCCCTTGTCCCTTACAAGCTTTACAACATTTCTGCATACATGGTCTATTTCCGAATACTTGTCCGTACCCTTGTATATCTGTATTCTGTCTGTCTTTTCACTGTATTTTGGCGGAACATAGCTTAAGTAGTTCTCCGAAAGATGCTTAAGAGCCTTATCCCTCTGCCTGTAGTTACCGCTGAGATACAGAGGCCTTTCTATATTTACACCTATTTCTCCCGCAAGACGTGTGAGCCTGTTTACGGTATGCTTTGTCTTATAGAATGGATCAAAGGGATCGATATCGCTGTAGGATATACGGCTGCTGTTTATATCAAGGGTGATATTTACTCTTTTAGCGCATTGAAGAAGCTTTTCTATTACCTTGTACTCCTGAGGCGTAAAGCCCATAAATCCGTCTATCCATATTTCGTCATTACAAATACCGCTTTCGGCTATGTACTCTGCAAGTATATCCAGCATATCGTCCTTTGATATATAGTCCTTTTCCAGATATTCGGTATAGCTTTCATATATAAGCAGTATGTCGGAAAGCTTCATTTTGAGATTGCCCTCCTCCATACTCTCAATGGCAGTCATTATCATAGCGGGTGTTATGCTGTAGTGCATAAGCTCGCCTATGGTATCGCAAAGCTCGTCTATAAAGCCCTGCTTGTCTATGCTTCTGCCGAAAAACACAAGCTTGTCCCCAAGGGAATATGCTATCTTGCGCACAAGCATAGCCTTGCTCACATCGTCCAGCATAGCCCTTCCCCTGCTTCCGAACTTGCCTATAAGATGATAGGCAAGATGTCTGAAGCTGAAAACGCTTGTATTCATAATAGTACCCTTTTTATTGGCAGATACCAGAAGTCTTTCGGACTCCATGGAAAACTGCTCTGGCACGATATAGAGCAAGGTATTGTCTATATTGTCTTTTTCAGTTATTTCCTTTATACACAGGGCGGTCTTTCCGCTGCCTGTCTTTCCAAATATGTATCTGAGACTCATAGAGTATCCCCTTCCGCATCCATTTACATAAGTATAACATAAATATGCTTTATTGATAATATAATTTTATTAAATGATAAAAAAATTCAGGAAAGGAGTATACATATGCAGTCCAGAATTTTTGTAGTAAAGCTTAAGGACATAATACGAACGGCAGTATTTGCAATACTGGGAATAGCCGTTATTGCGGCGGCAGTAATATTTATATTCGGCGGAAAGGGTGAATATAAGGAGGGCACCTATACCTCAGGCATAATACTCCACGGTTCCCCTGTGGAGCTTGAGGTAAAGGTAAGCAGAAATGCCATAGAGAGCATAACCCTAGGCGATATGGGTGAAACACAGGCGGTTTTCTATCCTACATTCAACTCCTGCTTTGATGAGCTGGCGGCTGCTGTCATAGAAAACCAAAGCACCGATATTGAGCTTAACAAGGACTATGAGGTAGCGGAGGGCATACTCCTGGACGCAGTGGACAATGCACTGGAGCAGGCAAGACGCTGAAAAAAAGGCTCGGCAGGAATGCCGAGCCTTTTTTGTCTATGCGTTAATTGTAAAGCTTGCTGTAAACATTATCCATAAGTACAGCCATCTGAGCCCTTGTTATATTGGCAGAGGGTTCAAGAGTTGTAGCTGATGTGCCTGTCACATAGCCGCCGTTTATGAGAGCGGCAACAGCCTCTTCATCAGCTGCAGATACCTCTATTGAATCGGAATAATTAACAAGTACTGAGGTATCGGTATTCATTTCAACACCCTTTGATGAAAGTCCCTGATATACCATGACCATTATTTCTTCTCTTGTAATATAGTCGTCGGGTCTGAACTTATCGTTCTTGACTCCCGCATCTATACCAAGGCTCTTGGCTATTCCCACATAGTTGTAGTAATATGAGTCCTTAGCCACATCGCTGAAATTTTCTGCGGCTATATCGCCGTCTACACCCAATATCTTTGTAAGTACTATAACAAAATCACACCTCTTGCAGTTGGCATCAGGTGAAAACTTATTGTTGCCGACACCTGCTATGATACCCTTTGATGCCATGGAGTTAATGGCATTTATAGCCCATGCCCTGTGTGATATATCGGTAAAGCTTACTGCTGAAAATGGATCGGATACAGGCTTTGAAACAGGCTTTGCCGTAGTAGCCTCTGTAGTGGTCTCTTTAGTGGTGGTAGTTGCCTTTATGCCCTTTACCTCTACCATTATCTGAGTAATATCTCCGTCCTCATGCTCACAGAGTATTGTTGCAATACCGTTTGCCTTGCCTGTTGCGATACCCTTTCTACTGACTGTAACAACATCTGTCCTGTCAGATGAAAAATCGTATTCATCTACATCATAGTCAAGATATCTCTCTAACTCTTCCTCGTCGTCACCGTCTATTGTTATCTCCTTAAAGGTATAGTCATTGTCTACATTGATCCTAAAGGTATAGTCCTCGTCGCCTCTTGCCCTTATTCTGGCTTCACCCTCGTCCTCAGCGGATATAACGCCTTCATCCTCATCATAGGTAGCAATATCCTCATCGTCTGAATCCCAGTCGTATTCATCGGGATCGTCCTCAAGAATTGCGCTTACATCTACTTCGTCACCTTTATCAAGGTAAAATTCCCAGCTTGTCTTTGCCTTTATCTTTGAGCTTGAAGAAGATGATGAAGAAGAACTTGAGTCGCCGTCGCCTACAGTTACGTTAAAGGTATATTCAAGGTCCTCGTCATCCTCGTCATAGGTAGCCGTTATTTTGGCAGTACCTTCTCTTACACCCTTTATAACACCCTTAAGTGTAACGGTTACGCAGGATGAGTTGGAATCCCAGTCGTAGTCTCTTGCATCGTAGTCGTCATCCACATAGGAATAAAGGTCCTTTGTGTCGCCTACGTCAATGCTTATCTTCTTGCCGCTGCTAGAGGATGAGCCTGAGCTGCTTATTTCTACATTAAAGGTATACTCACGCTTTGTGTTGCCTGAACTGTATGTAGCCGTAACAGTGGCGCTGCCCCTTTTCTTTCCCGTAACTACGCCCTTTGATGAAACAGTGGCATAGCTCTTTGAATCGGAGTACCAGTCATAGTCGTTTGCGCTGTAGCTGTCGTCTACATATTTGTAAAGATTCAATGTATCATCTACACCGACTTCTACGTCCTTTGTTTTGGTAATAGTGTCGCTTTTTGAACTGTTGTTTGAGCTGTTGCTCGGTGCCTTTGTAGTGGTCTCCGTAGCCTTTTCGGGTGCCTTTGTGGGAGCCTCCGTTGCCTTTTCGGGCGCCTTTGTGGGAGCTTCCGTTGCCTTCTCGGGCGCCTTTGTGGGAGCCTCGGTCTCAGGCTCCTTCTTCACTTCCTCCGTAGGCGTCTCTGTGCTTTCGGAAGAACTGTCTTCAACAGGCGCCTCTGCCGTTTCGTCGGCATATACGCTTACAACAGGTGCAAATGCCAGTACAGTGCTGAGTAGTATGGCTGTCAATCTTTTTTTCATATATTTCCCTCCTGATAGTATGATTTAATTTGATTATAATACCTGTTCATATATATTTCAATATAATTTTATTTGAATTTGTCCGCAAGCTCTGAGCCTGTCTTTACGGCAAAATCATATACCTCGGCTTTCAGTGAGTTGAACTCGTTTTCTATATCCTGGGTTGCCTGTCCTATATCTGTCTTTTCCTTAAGTTGAGCTATCTCTATGCCTGTCTGTATAAGGGACATATAGTCCTCCTGTGATATCTCTCCCGTCTCGGACCTTCTGGACATTTCATTCTGCAGTGAAATATAATTTGCAGAAAATTCCTGTACCCTGCTTTTAAGCGTAGCTGTTGCGCTTTCCTTGGGAGCAGCCTCATCGCTCTCGGCAGGCTTTTCCTCCGTACTGTCCTTTACCTCCAGACTGTCGTCCTTAGCCACAAGACTGTCTATTACATCATTTGACGCCGCTACCTGTGAGGCTATGACCGCCAGATCGCTCTTTATGGAGGCAAGCTCCTTCTTTATTTCGTCTGATACATTACCGCTGTTTTTTATTTCGGCTATTCTTGAAACATAGCCCTTGAACTCATCGTATCTTGCCTGATCTATAGTACCCTTATTAAAGGCGTCCTCTACGGCGGCGTTAAGCTCATTTGCAGCGGCTTCAAGCTCCTGTACAGCATTCATTACGGCAGTGTCTCCTGTGTCTTCGCTCTGCTGTGTTTCGGGTGCTTCTGCATCCTTCTTCCCGCAGGCTGTAAAAGCAAGCATAGCCGATAGAGCTATAAGGGCTATAAATCTGAATTTTTTCATTTGCTCATCTCCTATTCTATTATTCCTCTTATTTCACTGAGGTCTGAAACATTGTACTTTTCCATATATTCTTCGATACCTCTTACGGTATCTGCCGTAGCGCGGGGATTTATAAAATTGGCTGTGCCTATGGCAACTGCCGTAGCCCCTGCCATTATGAACTCAACAGCGTCCTCGCCGTTTGATATGCCGCCCATACCTATAACGGGTACGTCTACACATTTGCATACCTCATACACCATTCTCAGAGCAATAGGCTTTACGGCAGGACCGCTCATTCCTCCTATTTTCCTGTAAAGCACAGGCGCCCTCTTGTGTATGTCTATCTTCATTCCCGTAAGGGTGTTTATAAGGCTGAGAGCATCGGCTCCGCCCCTGGCCGCCGCCTTGGCAGTAGCGGTAATATCCGTTACATTGGGACTGAGCTTTACTATAAGGGGCTTGTCCGCATCCTTTTTTACCTCGTATACTACCTTTTCCACCATAACGGGATCGGTGCCGAATGCCATACCGCCCTCATCTACATTGGGACAGGAAATATTTAATTCCAGCATATCCACGTCCTGCCCTCTCAGCTTTCTGACAACGTCCTTGTACTGATCTATGGAATGGCCGCATACATTTACTACTATTTTAGTATCGAACTGTCTTAAAAATGGTATGTCGTTTTCAATGAAATAGTCTACTCCGGGATTTTGCAAGCCTACGGAATTAAGCATACCGCCGTATACCTCGGCTATTCTGGGAGCGGGATTTCCCTTCCACGGCACTGCCGCAACGCCCTTTACCACAACGCCTCCTATACCGTTAAGGTCTGTAAGCTCAGAAAACTCTCTTCCGCTGCCGAAGGTCCCCGAAGCGGTCATAACGGGATTTTTAAGCTCTACACCGCATATATTTACCTTTGTATCCATTACCATATCACCTCTTTGCAGTCAAATACGGGTCCGTCCTTGCATACCTTTTTATATGTCCAGTCCCCGCCGTCCTTAATAGGTATTACGCAGCCCACACAGGCACCTATGCCGCAGGCCATTCTTTCCTCCATGGAAACATAGCAATCAATACCACGCTCCATTGCCCACTGAGAAAGGAACTTAAGCATTATCTTAGGACCGCAGGAATATATGACATCCGCCTTTATATCCTCTGCTTTAAGCAGGTCTACGGTATTTCCCTTAAAGCCTTCCGAACCGTCGTCCGTAGATATATACACCTTAGCTCCCGCCCTTGTAAACTCCTCTGCCAGAAATGAGCCTGAGCTGTAGCCAAGCACAGCTATCTTATTGCATTCAAGCTCCTTGCAGGTCTCCAGAAGAGGAGGTATACCTATGCCTCCGCCTACCAGAAGAGCAGTCTTTTTGCTGTCCTCCATAAGCCTGTAACCGTTGCCGCAGGGACCCAGCACTCTTATGATATCACCGGACTTAAGCTCGGAAAAAAGCGCCGTACCCTTTCCCACTATACGGAATACAAGCCTTACGGTACCCTTTGTTTTATCTATCTCACATATGCTTATGGGTCTGGCAAGGAGATTTTCGCCGTTGTCGGGATATACCTCTACAAACTGTCCCGCCCCTGCCTCTTTTGCTATATTAGGACATTCTATTACAAGGTCGCATATATCATCGGCTATATATCTGTTGGATATTACCTTTGCTTTTTCTATATGTTTCATATATTGCCTCCTTTTTTACTATAACCATTTTAAAACATTTCGCAGTATTTTACAAGTGCAGTATAAAAAAATTCCCGACAAATTATCGGGAATTTCAGCGTGTCAATAAAATCCAAACGCTTGAAAGAAACACCTTATATTTCTTGCAGATTAATTAATGTAGTAAAAATTATCGTCGGGTATTTTTCTGCCTACACTGTCTATGCTCAGGTCATAGAGCAAAGCGTAAAGCCTGCCCAGGCCTTCCTTCATATCAGCGCCTGTCTGTATACCTATGCCGCAGCCCGGCAGCGCCTTCTCAACAGCCTCTCTGCTGTCAAAAAGAGCATACTTCTCGCTAAGATCGGCAGTTTCCTTTGAATTGTGCTTAGTTATGGAAACGGAGGCAATATAATCCCTTATAAAGAGATCCAGCACCTGAGGGTCATTCTTTATAAATTTATCGGACACTACAAGACAGCTTGTGGCAAGAGGACAGTCTGCCGCCTCGTCCCAGTAGTCGTAAAGGTCCAGCACTACAGATACATTGCTGTTTTTAAGCTCTGCCTCAGAGCAGTATGGCTCCTGCAAAAGCGCAAGGGATATAGTACCGTTCTCAAGGCCTGATACCAGCCTGTCGCTGTTCTCCTCATATCTGTATGTAAATGAAATATTGTTGTAATCGGCTATTTTGCTGAGTAGAGGCTCTGCCATTTTATCCGCCTCGTTTATGGCTATTTCTCTGCCGTCAAGCTCTGTAATATCGTTACATTCCCCTGTACCGCTTTCCATAATATAGTAATTGCAGGTGCCTGACACTGCCACGACACGGCATTTATATTCGTATTCGTTGTAGAGCTTTGCCGCCTTGTCGGGAGGAAGTATGGCTGCATCTACCTCGCCCTTGGCAAACTCGCCCATAAGCTCATTGGCAGAAGGATATACCTTTGCGCTGTACTTCTCATAGGCTGAATCGTCCTCGCCGTTTGCCACAAGATGGGCTATACTTACTGAGCCTGCGCCCTTTGTGGTGCCTATTTTTATTTCAGTCTTTTCGGCAGGAGCCTCCTCTTCCGCCGCAGGCTGTTCGCTTACAGGCTCATTGACGGCAATATCGTTTTCCTGTACTCTGCTGCAGCCGCTCAGCACAATGGATAATGCCGAAAATATTAAACACAGTTTCTTTATCATAAATTTATCCTCATAAATATCTATAATCAATATCTGTCTTTATTTTAATATTTCTGTCCTGATTTGTCAATATAGCATAAGACTTTATATATTAATATTTCAAAGCAAATTTTAATAAATATATAACCTGGGCTTAATTTTTTCTTTAGAATTATGTGTTATCCTATAGAGCAAGGAGATGGAAATACGAGGAGGTATTTGTATGGAGCCTACACAAAACAACGTAGAGGCCATGATAAAATCGGTCTATGCCAACAAGGAAATAATAGACAGTATGCTCAAAAGAACCGTTGAAAATGAGAAAATAATAAACTCAAGGCTTTCTGCACGCTCAAGCTCTAAGGCAGCTCTTGAAAGCGAGCAGATAGATATGTACAGAGAATACGTTCGGGGCAAGGAGGATATAAAGTCTTCTCTTGAAGAATACAGACAGACCCTTGAAGAAAACTATTCCCATATTTCAATAGAGCTTTACAGAAAGGACAGGGATTATTCGGCTGTACATAGCTTTTTGGATAAGATAAATACCCTGCAGATAAAAATAATGGAAATGCTCTGCGGCATACTGGGGCTGTCCAACAGACTGGTCGGCTGTATATGACCGTCATGATTTTCGGGGGTCCAGGACCCCCGAAAATCGGTGTTTTTTATTTGATACGAATTTTGTATATAAGTAAGGATTGTTGCATTAAATTTGTGTTTAACGTAGAAAAACGACCCTTCCACCATGCTGCGCATGGTCCCCCTCCCCTCCGACGCTAACGCTAGGGGAGGTTATTTACCGCAAAGGCTGTGGCAGCAGCTTAGTTGTTGTTTTTCTAAGTAAATAAGCGACTTTGAAAGCCACACACCTAAAGCTCCCCTTCGCAAGGGGAGCTGTCAGCCGCGGCAAGAGCTTATATAAAAATAACTGTGAGCGGGGCTGACTGAGAGGTCGAACCTATTCATATAAACAAAAATTAATAAAAATCAAAAAGCCTATCGCAGTAGCTTATTTTTCTTTAATGCTTATTGCGACAGCCCCTGAAACGACCTGTTTTCAGAGATGATATACTCTCGGAAGCAGGTCGTTTTTATTGCTGCCCTCAGTTTTGATATCTCGCCTATTGACATCGTCTGAAAAACAAATTAAAATTATATTGGTGAAATAATATGGATAAAAATGTTTTTTTCAGAAATAAGGATATAATAATGATAGGCATAATAATTATGATAGCCATAGTACTGTATTTCGGCATAAAGCCCTTTATAAAAGAGGGTGAAAAGGCCGAGATACTTCTTGACGGCAAAGTCATCAAAACCCTTGATTTGAGCAGGGACGCCTCCTATTCTCCCGAGGGAATGGAGGTAGTATTTGAGGTAAAGGACGGCAAGGCAAGGTTTGTAAGCTCCGACTGTCCCGACAAGATATGTGTGAACACAGGCTTTATAGACAAGAAGGGACAGACTGCCGTCTGTCTGCCCAACAGGCTGGTGCTGAGGATAGCGGGCGGCGATACCGACGCTGTATTGTGAGGTGCATTATGAACAGAACAAAATATATTACATATATGGCAATGCTCCTTACTCTTACAATAGTGCTTTCCATATTTGAGTCTATGCTTCCGTCCTTTACTGCCATACCCGGAGTAAAGCTGGGACTTGCCAACATAGTGGTAATGTTTACGCTGTTTTTCATAGGCAGGAAATATGCCTTTGCCCTTAATATAGCAAAGGGCATATTCGTACTTATAACAAGGGGAGCAGTGGCAGGCATACTCAGTCTTTGCGGAGGTATGCTTTCCATACTTGTGATAATATTTCTCCACAGTATTTTTAAGGAAAGGATATCCTATCTGCTGCTGAGCATATCGGGAGCCATAGCCCACAACATAGGTCAGATAATGGCAGTTTCCGTTATGCTCAATGCCTATGCTTATATGTATTTGCCCGTTCTTATTGTTTCGGGAGTGGTAATGGGCTCCATCACGGGCATACTCTTAAAGACGCTTTTGCCCGTGCTTTCATATCCCCTTAAGGAGGCAAACAGATGAAAAAAATATTTATTATACTTTGCCTTTTATTTCTTACGGGCTGTGGACAGAAGGAATACAGCACACAGTACTTCGATATATTCGACACCTATACGACGCTGCAGCTTTACTGCAATTCCCAGTCTGAGTTCGACCAGATATCCGACGGACTTCACGATGAAATGCTGAGGCTTCACAGACTCTTTGACATATATAACACCTACGATGAGGCAAATATAAAGACAGTAAACGACAATGCAGGCATTGCCCCTGTTAAAGTTGAAGAGGACCTTTACAATATAGTGAAGGAGGGAGTAGCCGCCTATGACAAGACCGATGGCTATATAAATATAGCTATGGGCTCCGTACTGAACATATGGCATAATTACAGGGAAAGGGCTCTTGATGATCCCGAAAATGCAGCCATACCCACTGTGGAGGAGCTAAAAGCGGCGGCGGAGCATACAGACATAGACAATATAGTTCTCAATGATAAGGATATGACCATATTTATAAAGGATAAGGACGCCTCCATAGACCTGGGCGCCATAGCAAAGGGCTATGCGGCAGACAAGGCAAGGAAGTACCTTAATGAAAGAGGGATTACCGCAGGACTTCTGAACCTAGGCGGCAATGTAATAGGACTAACAGACAGCAGAAAGCCTTGCTGGAAAATAGGAGTGCAGAAGCCTGAGGAGGGCAGCACCGAATTTGTGTATAAAATGGATATTGAAAATCAATCTGCCGTTTCAAGCGGGAACTATCAGAGGTTCTATATATACAACGGCAGTATATATCACCACATAATAGACAAGGACACGCTTATGCCTGCGGATAAAAACAAGTCCGTTACAATAGTAAGCGAAAGCTCCCTGGAGGGAGATATATATTCAACCTATCTTTTCATACTTCCCTGTGAGCAGGGCAGAAAAATAGCTAAGGAAAAGGGCTTTAAGGCAGTATGGGTAGATAATGAGGACCGCATAATAACCGAAGAATAAGGAGGGATTTTATGTTTGAGAATATAATAAATGCCATAAGAGAAAAGACCGACTTTGTGCCAAGGGTCGCTATAGTGCTTGGCTCAGGCTTAGGCGCCCTTGCCGATGAAATAAGCATAAGAGCAGTTGTCGATTACAACGATATACCCGATTTTCCCATATCTACCGTAGAGGGACACAAGGGCAGATTTGTATTTGGCTATATAGGAAGCACGCCTGTTGTGATAATGCAGGGAAGAGTACACTATTACGAGGGCTACGATATGGAGAAGGTAGTGCTGCCTATAAGGATAATGAAGCTTCTGGGCGCAGAAATACTTATGCTTACAAATGCCGCAGGAGGCATAGGCTTTGACCTTGACCCCGGCGACCTTATGATAATAAAGGATCATATATCATTTTTCGTGCCTTCTCCGCTGAGAGGCAAAAATATAGAGGAGCTGGGAGTAAGATTTCCCGATATGACAAATGTATATGACAGAGAGCTTATAGACATTATAAAGAAAAAGGCAGGGGACAGCGGTGTGTTTTTAAAAGAGGGAATATATGCCCAGACCTGCGGTCCCAATTTTGAAACGCCTGCCGAAATAAAGCTCCTTGAGAAGCTGGGCGCAGACGCAGTAGGTATGAGTACAGTATGCGAGGCAATAGCGGCAAAGCACTGCGGTATGAGAGTCTGCGGAATTTCCTGTATATCCAATCTTGCGGCAGGAATGACAGACGAACCCCTAAGCCACAAGGATGTACAGGAGGCGGCGGACAAGGCGGCTCCACTTTTCAAAAGGATCATAAAGGCGTCTGCAGAAGCATTCGGAGGACTGAAATGATAAGATTTTATAACTGTAAAATACTCGACGGCAATTTTAATATCATAGAAAACAATGAGCTGTGGGTAAAGGGAAATAAAATTGAATACATAGGAAGGGCTAAGCACGGCGTATTTGAACGCGAGATAGACTGCAAGGGCAATGTGCTTATGCCGGGCTTCAAGAATGCTCATACCCATTCGCCTATGACCTTCCTGCGTTCCTGCGCCGACGATCTGCCTCTTGACAGATGGCTCAATGAAACGGTATTCCCTATGGAGGCAAGGCTTACGGACGACGACGCATACTATTTGTCAAAGCTGGCTGTGGCGGAATTTGTATCGGGAGGCATAACCTCTGCCTTCGATATGTATATGTTTCCCCACGCTATTGCAGAGGCAGCTAAGTCCACAGGCTTTCGCACGGCCATATGTGGCTCTGTGAACAACTTTACGTCAAGCGCCCCAGAGCTTGAGGAAAACTATGACAAATACAACAATTACTGTGATACCGTCAGCTTCCAGCTTGGCTTTCATGCAGAGTATACAACGGATATATCTATACTCAGGGATATCGCGGATATAGCAGGGAAATATAAAGCTCCCGTTTCCACTCACTGCTCTGAGACAAAAAAGGAAGTGGCAGAGTGCATACAGCGCCACGGCAAAAGCCCTGTTGAACTTTTTAACGACCTAGGGCTTATTGACTACGGCGGAAGTCTTTTCCACTGTGTACACTTAAGCGGCAGGGATATTGAAATACTGAAAGAGAAAAAAGACATAACGGCAGTTACGAACCCTGCCTCCAACTGCAAGCTGGCAAGCGGTATAGCGCCTCTTTCAAGGCTTGATAAGGAGGATATAAGGCTTGCCATAGGTACGGACGGTCCCGCAAGCAACAATGCCCTTTCTATGTTCAGAGAAATGTATCTTGCCACAGCTTTGCAGAAGCTACAGACGGAGGACGCATCTGCCCTTGTGCCTGAAAGGGTCATTGAAATGGCTTGCAAGAACGGCGCTTATGCCATGGGTACGGACAACGACTGTCTTGCAGAGGGCAAGCTTGCGGATATCATAATGATAGACCTTGACAGACCCAATATGCAGCCTGTGAACAATATTGTCAAGAATATAGTATACAGCGGCGGCAATGAAAACATTGCCCTTACTATGGTAAACGGAAATATACTCTATGAAAGGGGAGAGTTCTTCATAGGCGAGGATATAGAAAAACTTTACGGCAAATGTACTGAGATAACGGAAAGGATAAAGCAAATTTAGAAATTCAGACGGGTAGAGAAATGGCAAAGAAGGATAAGGACATAAAGACAAACGCAATGCGTATACTGGACAGAAACAAAATAGACTATGAGGTAGTGACCTATGAATGCGACGAGTTCGTAGACGGTATATCCATAGCACGTAAGCTGGGAGAGCCTGAAGAGCTTATGTACAAAACACTGGTGACAGAAGGCAAAAGCAAGGATTTTTTTGTATTCGTGATACCTGTTGCAGAGGAGCTTGATCTTAAGAAGGCGGCGAAAAGCGTAGGCGAAAAGTCTGTTGAAATGATACATGTAAGGGATATAAACAAGATAACGGGCTACATAAGAGGCGGCTGCTCTCCCTTAGGTATGAAGAAAAGCTTTGTTACCGTAGTGGACGGCAGCGCAAAGGCTCTTGATAAAATAATAATAAGCGGCGGACGTATAGGCTCACAGATAATTATGAGACCAAAGGACCTTATATCCGTTATAAACGGCAAATTTGAAGATATAATACACAAGGAGAGCTAATATGGAACTGGCACTTATAGCTTTTCAGAAAATGATAGTAATGTTCATAATACTGATTGCGGGAGTAATAGCCTACAAGACAAATATAGTCACAAGGGAAGGCAATTCAACTCTTTCAAACCTGCTTTTGCTTGTGGTAAATCCCGTAGTGATATTTATGAGCTTTCAGATGGATTTCACCCATGAGCTTTTTGTAAGGCTGTGGATATCCATATTATTTGCATTTATATGCCACGCAGCAGCAATACTTATTTCATATATCGCCATAAGCAGTAAAAATGAAAATTACGATATAGAAAGAGTTTCCGCCATATACTCCAACTGCGGATTTATAGGCATACCTATCATAAACGCTCTTTTCGGACAGGAGGGCGTATTTTATCTTGCCTCCTATATAGCTGTGTTCAACATACTTCTGTGGACACAGGGCTATATGCTTATGACGGGCAAGACCAGTGCAAAGCATATATTAAAGGGCATATGCTCGCCCTGTGTAATAGCGGCTCTTCTGGGTATAGTATGCTTTTGTCTCAGGATAAGGCTCTTTGCCCAGGCAGACGAGGCTTTCAGCCATATTGCGGATATGAACACGCCTCTTGCCATGATAGTGGCAGGTGTGACTATGGCGCAGTCAGACATTATAAAGGCAGTCAGAAATATGCGTCTTTACTATGTGTGCCTTTTAAAGCTCTTGATAATCCCCATAGCAGCGGCAGTAATACTGCGGCTTTTCAGAGCCGACGAGGTCCTTACTATGACATCGATAATAGAAATAGCCTGCCCCGTAGGCGCCTCCTGCACAATGTTTGCCATACGCTACAACAGGAACGCCGTATATGCCTCAGAGTTATATACAGTATCGACTCTCCTTTCGGCAATTTCACTGCCTGTTGTGATAATGCTGGCAAACTTAATATGATTTTGATATAAATTAATTGTGGACAAAGGCATTTAAAGATGATATAATTACACTGTATGAAATTAATTACAGGCTTCAAAGCAGGTTTTATATAGATGAGGTAATATTATGAAAGAATTGGTTATAGGCGATATAACAGCAAAAATTCCTATAATACAGGGGGGTATGGGTGTAGGCATCAGTCTGCACAAGCTTGCGGGAGCAGTTGCAAGGGAAGGCGCAATAGGCGTTATAAGCGCCGCGCAGCCCGGTTTCAGGGAAAAGGATTTCTATACCAATACCGTTGAGGCAAATATGAGAGCCCTGTCAAGGGAAATAAAGCTTGCCAAGGAAATTTCAAAAGGCGGCATCATAGGCGTCAATATTATGGTAGCGGCCACACACTATGAAGAATATGTAAAATGCTGTATAGAAAACGGCGCCGATATTATAATATCCGGAGCGGGTCTGCCTATGGACCTGCCTAAGTATGCCCAGGGAGCGCATATAAAGCTGGCTCCCATAGTTTCCTCAGCAAAGGCGTTTAAGGTAATACTTTCACGCTGGATAAAAAAATATGACAGAGTGGCAGACCTTGTAGTGATAGAGGGTCCCAAGGCAGGCGGTCATCTGGGCTTTAAAGCCGATGAGGCAGAGAACATAGATAATTTTGACGGAGAAATACTTAATATACTTGAAGCACGCAGGGAGTTTGAGGAAAAAACAGGTAAAAGGATACCTGTCGTATTCGGCGGAGGCGTATTTTACAAGGAGGATATAGACCACTGCTTAAACGACCTGGGGCTTGACGGTGTTCAGATGGCAACACGCTTTGTGGCTACTGAGGAATGTGACGCAGACATAGCCTTTAAGCAGGCCTATGTAGACGCCAAAAGAGAGGACGTCGCTATAGTCAAAAGCCCTGTGGGTATGCCCGGCAGAGCTATCCGCAATAATTTTATTAAGAATGTTGTGCCAAAGGGATGCAAGGTAACTAGATGCTTCAGATGTCTGCACCACTGCGATCCCGCCACAACGCCCTACTGCATATCAGCAGCACTTTTCAACGGCGCCAACGGAGATATGGACAATGCTCTTGTATTCTGCGGCGAGAATGTATATAAGATAGACAAGATAACTACCGTCAAGGATATAATTGACGAATTGACAAGAGAATAAAAAGGACTTAAAGGGATGACATGAGGGGGCAGTCAGCCGTAAAAACGGAGGATAGTGTCGTCCTTTTTTGCAGAAAGAGGTAAATAATGGCAAATTCCGATACCCCAAGGACAGATACCATAGATAACAAAAGACTGGCAGAGCTTGCGGAAAAAATGAAAAAAACAGGCACGAGAGAGGACAGGCTGTGGTTTATACAGGCTCTTGTAGGCTCATCACTTATATTGCCTGTGCTTATAATCCCTGAGCCTGTGAACAATACTATACCCGAGGACGCTACTGTTAATTTTCTTTCTATGAAAACAAGCGGCGGTCTTGAATATCTTGTGACCTTCACCTCTATGGAGGAAATGAACAAGTGGAACAAAAATCCCAATAAAATGTATCTTGTGCGCCGATACGACAGCATCAAGAGAATAGTTATGAACGAAAAGGAGAGCTATGACGGATTTGTCATAGACCCCTGCGGCTGTAATGTAGCCGTTAAGAAAAACTTTATCGAAGGTGTGGAAAGAGTCAATGATCTCACAATGATAATACGTCCCGAAAGGATCGAAACAAAGAACAATATGGGACTCACCGTTGTCAAAAACCCGCCGAAGCCTCTTATAAAGGCACTTACAGACTATATGTCACAAAGAGAGTGCATAAGGGCAGCCTATATTATGCAGACCATAAGAAAGGGCGAGGAAAAGGCTACTCCCATTATAATAGTTGACTTCTGCTCACAGGGCGAAGGACTTAAGGAGGAGTTTGACAAGGTGGCGGCAGCCGCGCACACAGTAATCAAAAAAGGCGATACCATAGGTCTTATGCCTGCCTTTGACAAGGTAGCAAAAAAGAGTATACAGGGTGTAGAGCCATTCTATAAGAAGTGAGGACATGCAATGAGCAAAAGATTATCCATGATAATGGAAAGGGTCAAAAACGAAAACACAAGAGAGGCTAAGGCAGAATTTATAAGCGAGCTGACCAAGGAGAGCTTTCTTGTGCCTATGATAGCTAAAACTCACAAGGGCGAGAACGGAAGAGAGACCTTAAGCGAAATTTCCCACTTCTCCATAGCATCAGAGGGACATAACTATTTAATGGTGTTTACAACAGTAGACGAAATATCCAAGTGGCGGAGCGACGTCCAGTTTGTAGAGCTGGACTTCAAGGCAATTCTGGACCTGGTGGAAAGCGAAAATGCCTCCTACACAGGCATAGTGATAGACCACAGCGGCACAAATATGGCTATAGGCAGGAACGTGCTGGAGAAATTGAAAAAATAATATTGACAAAATATACATAATATGTTATTATATCAAAAGTGCCGTAGACAGCAGGTGACGAAAGTCGTAACGTATATCTACCTGCCGAGGATACATCGTATTTGTATTTATCTCTCTCTGTCCGCGGGCAGAGAGTTTTTTTATACGGCTCATATTCTATAGGAGGTGTAAAGGTTATGGCAAATGTTGAACAGAAGCAGGTTGTTATAAACGAGATCAAGGAAAAGCTTGAGAAGGCTACTTCTGCTGTACTGGTCGATGCCAGAGGTCTTACTGTTGCTCAGGATACCGATCTGAGAAAGCAGTTAAGAGAAGCAGGTGTTGATTACAAGGTTTATAAGAACACTATGATGAGCTTTGCAGTTGACGGTACTCAGTTTGAGGGCTTAAAGGAATACTTTGCAGGTCCCAGCGCTATAGCTATATGCTACGAGGATCCTACCACTGCTGCAGGCATTATCAACAAGTTCAGAAAAAATGCCAAGGTGCTTGAATTCAAGGCCGGTGTTATAGAAGGCACCTGCTACGATGCAGATGGCATGGTCGCTGTTGCAGATATCCCGCCAAGAGATGTACTTCTTTCAAAGCTTCTTGGAAGCTTCAAGTCACCTATGGGTTCTTTTGCAAGAGTTATCCAGGCGATCGCAGACAAGGACGGCGAGGCTCCTGCCGAGGCAGAGGCACCCGCAGAGGCATAAGTTATGCCTATACTTTAATTTGAGAAATTCTATTAAATCTTTAAAATGGAGGAAAACAAAATGGCTAAATTATCAATCGAAGAAATTATTGCTGCTGTTAAGGAACTTACAGTTCTTGAGCTTAACGATTTAGTAAAGGCTGCTGAGGAAGAATTCGGTGTATCTGCTGCTGCAGGTATGGTAGTTGCTGCAGGTCCCGCTGCTGGCGGCGACGCTGCTGAGGAAAAGACTGAGTTCGACGTAGAGTTAACTGAGATCGGTTCTGAGAAGATCAAGGTTATAAAGGTCGTAAGAGAAATCACAGGTCTTGGTCTTAAGGAAGCTAAGGAATTAGTTGACAGCGCTCCTAAGATGATCAAGGAAGGCGCTTCTAAGGAAGACGCTGACAGCTGCAAGGCTAAGCTCGAAGAGGTTGGCGCTAAGGTTACTATTAAGTAATTTGATATTTATCAATAAAACAGGCTATCGCATTAAAAATGCGATAGCCTGTTTTGCGTATTGATAAAATCGATACGCTTTCAAGCATTATTATTCCTCAATAGCCACGATATCTCCATGTTCCTGTTCGGGCTGGGAAATGTGTTTTGTAATATTGTTGTACATAATGCTAAGGCTTGTATACAAATTGGGTAGCATCCATACGGCATACACTGCCAAAAGCACAAATGCCAATAACATTATGCACGCCGCTCCTAACATAATTTTATTTACATCTGTACTCTGTACCGTTATAGCAAGGTATGCGAAAAGTCCGAAGGCAACACCGTATATTACAAAAAGAGGCAGTCCGTATATTATTATTAACTTAAGTATCTGCAGCCTGTGTCCTCTTGTTGCTTCAAAATTGCTTTTTACAGTCTGTACTATGCTCTTTTCCCCTCTGTCGTAATAGCAGTTGTGACCGAATGCAAAGGTAAGGCTCATATATACAGCCGTTACTGTCATTACTGCAAGGAGCAGAACAATTATCCAGACGGGAGCATTTGCCGCAGCCAGAACTAAAGCAAATATTAAGGGCAGCAGTGCAGCCGCTATTATCAGAAGTGAACAAAGTATGCTGTATACTATATAGCCGGGAAGTGCCTTAAAAGCTATCTTAAACGAATCCGACGCTTTTTCCCTGCGGGATATCCTAAGATAATACCAGTTCAGCGAAAGTCCCGCCCATACTACAAATATAAGATAGGCAACATACAACAGAGTATATATACATACCATAAGGGCACTGCTGCCGGAGCCTGCATTATAGGCTTTCAGTATGCCCGTACCCAATATGCCCCCTTGTATAGCCGTGCTTACTGCATATATAAGAATATAAATGCCCAATACAACAAGATAGGGATGCGCCTGTGATGTCTTAAAAAGCGTCTTTGTTTCCTGTCTTAATTCCTTAAAGCTCATAATTATCCTCCCTTTACGATATATTTTCTGATTTGATTATATAATATCCGCGTATAAAAAGCAATGTTATATTCCTTTACAATAAATTTTTAGCATAAAACCTATAATTGTGCAATTTTTTCCTTGACAGGTCGGCTTATATGTAGTAAAATAGTCCTGTTTGGAATATAGATCTGCGGCATTAGCCCCGCCAAGGATTCATATAAACAGGTCTGTATGCCTTTTCGGACATTGGGGTATACGGACAAAATGTATTTTTTAGCCACAGAGGTCTGTTTCTCACCGGACTTCGGGCGCATGTTTTATTTTTTCGGAAGGAGATTTTCTAATGAGAACAACATTTATAGCTAAAACAGCTGAAATAGAAAGAAAATGGTATGTTGTTGATGCAGAAGGTCAGACTCTTGGTCGTCTTGCATCTCAGGTAGCCGCTGTTCTTAAGGGTAAGAACAAGGTTATATATACACCTCACTTAGATACAGGCGACTACGTTATAGTAGTAAATGCTGACAAGATCGCAGTTACAGGCAAAAAGCTCGACAATAAGCTCTACAGAAGACATTCTGCATACACAGGCGGTTTCAAGGAGACTACCTTAAGAGCTATGATGAACAAAAAGCCTGAGGATGTTGTAAAGCTTGCAGTCAAGGGTATGCTCCCTAAGAACACTCTTGGCAAAAATATGTTAAAGAAGCTGCATGTTTACGCAGGTCCCGACCATTGCCATCAGGCACAGCATCCGGAAGTATTAGAGCTTAAGTATTAATAAGGAGGTTACATCATGGCAGAAGCTAGATATTACGGTACAGGCAGAAGAAAAAGCTCTGTTGCAAGAGTTTATCTTGTTCCCGGTACAGGAAAGATCACTATCAATAAAAGAGATATAGACGACTTTTTCGGTCTCGAAACATTAAAGCTTATAGTAAGACAGCCCTTAGAGGCTACAGGCACTACTGCTAAATTCGACATTATGGTAAATGTAAACGGCGGCGGTACTACAGGCCAGGCAGGCGCTATCAGACACGGTATAGCAAGGGCTTTATTAGAGGCAGATGCAGACTTCAGAGCTCCTTTAAAGAAGGCAGGTTTCTTAACAAGAGACCCAAGAATGAAGGAAAGAAAGAAGTACGGCTTAAAGGCTGCAAGAAGAGCACCTCAGTTCTCAAAGAGATAATCATACACAAATATCAAACCCCCGGAAACAAATGTTTTCGAGGGTTTTGTTATGTAATATTGAATTTTATACCTCAACGATACATTCAAGAAAAAATTCGTTCTCACGGCTAAAGCCCAAAAAACTTTGACGTACTCTGTAAAAGATATCGATATAGTCGCTTTTTCCGGCTTGATAATATTTCATAACAGGTCTTACACTTATATCCTCTTCTGCGGCAAGCCTGTTTAACTCCTTCATATATGTATCATACATTATCCTATCCTTTACAATATTGCCGCAGTCGTATTCGGTATGTGTTTTTTTGCTGAAAAAGGATATGTCCTCAACCGTGATAGGCTTTGCCTCGGCTTCCAAAAAGTTTCTGAAATGCAGTGTTGTATTTACATACACCTTTATTATTTTTTTGCCGTCGGGAGAAGGCTTATAAATTCCGTGTTCTGCATAGCTGAGGATTTTATCCCTGGCTTCATTTATATCCCATTTTGCAAAGTTCATGGCATCCTTGATCCTTTTATCAGCCGCTTCGTTCATCTCGATTTTTTCTCTTACCTCATCTTTTAAACTCATAACATCCTCCTATATCCTCAGCAGCACCATATACAATATCGTTCCTGCGGCAATACTCAGCATAGTATTTCTGAATTTGTAGTGTAGGGCTATTACCACAGCAGCGGCAAGTATTTCGGGAATACCGTGAGTGCCTGAGAAGAAGCTTATATCCTTAAAGCAATATACCACAATGGCTGTAATAAGGGCAGGCGGCAGATATTTGCCAAGGTACATTATAATAGGCGCAGGCTTTTCGCCTCTACCGAACACCACAAAGGGAAAGAGCCTTGTGCAGAAGGTTATCGCCGCCATAAGGGCTATTGCTATACAAAGCTTAGTCGTTGTCATTTTTACCAAAACCTTTCTTATGTAATACAAGGAGCGTCACTACAGAAAGCACTGCGCCGCCTAAGAGCATATTGCCCTTGCCAAGCACTGCCATTGCTATAAGGGCTGACAGACCCCCTACTATAAAGGGTATCTTGGATTTGAATACCCTTGTCTGGTCAGTGAGTATAACCAGGAAAAGGGCTGTCATGGCAAAGTCAAGCCCTGTTGTATCAAATTTTACAACATTGCCGAAAAGGGCTCCCAGAGTACAGCCTGTTATCCAGCTAAGCTGATTTATGGCAGATACAAGAAAAATATACCAGTCCTCTCTTACGTCCTTGGGATATTCCGTACCCGTAAGCAAAGCGTAGGTCTCATCTGTAAGAGCAAATATAAGATAGGGCTTTTTCTTACCTGTCTTATTGAACTTCTCTATAAGCGATATACCATAGAACAGGTGCTTTGAATTGATAAGGAAGGTCGTTATTATTATAGTCAAAAATGTTGCGTTGTTCTTTATAAAATCTACAGCTATGTACTGACCTGCGCCTGCATACATAGTGACCGCCATTATAAACGAAACAAGTATGCTCTCTCCTATGGCGCTCATCATAAGCCCAAAGGCAAAGCCTGAGGGCAGATAGCCCAGTATTACGGGCATTGAGGTCTTTACTGCATATTTTAATGTCTTGAAATTCATTGTAAATTCTTCCTCTGTGTTTTATTATAAATTTTTGTTTAGTTGAATAAAATAAACCTCTCCACCGCCTACCGGCGGTCCCCCTCCCCTGGTTAGGGGAGGCTGTGTACCGGAAAGCTATGGCAATCGATTAGGTATTGCTTTTTCTAAGTAAATAAGGGATTTTGCAAAGCGCCCACCTAAGGCTCCCCTAATCAGGTTCAGCACTTTTGCCTTCGGCAAAAGCGATACTTCGTATCGGCGGATAACTTCTTCCGCTGCAATGGAGCTGTCAGCCGCGGCAAAAGTTTATATAAAAATAGCTGTGAGCGGGGCTGACTGAGAGGTCGATAAACAAAAATTTACCTTATCACAACACACCCGTCGCCAAGCATATTCTTAAGCCGGTCAACGAGGGCATCATCTATTTTAACATAATTATTGGCGGAGGCATAGAGTTTTTTGCCTGTTTCCTCCACATATACTATTACCTTTGAATTTCCTCTGTGTTGAGAAAGGACTTCCGTAATATCCTCTGTCTTTTTATCGGAGGTCTTAGGCAGCTTTATCCATAGAGTCTTGTCGGAGTCCTCTAATTTTTCGTAGGGGATAATGCTCTCGCAAATTATTTTAGACGGCTGATCCTCGGCAATAGTAGCCCTTCCCGTTACAAGAATAATATTATCCTCTTTTATATATTCCATATATCTGCCGTAGGTATCGGGGAAAACTATGACCTCTATTGTGCCGTACATATCCTCAAGAGTAACAAATGCCATAAGCTTATCATTTTTTGTATACTTAGTGGTCACAGCGGATATTATGCCTGCTGCCTTTACAGCCTCCTTATCCCTTATTTTGCCCTCTGCGTCAAAGTCCTCTTCATCTGCGGGAAAGTCGGCAGTGGTAGCCGAAATATGCTTTTTAATTGTGTCCCAGTATTTGTCAAGAGGATTGCCGCTTACATAAAGTCCGAGTATTTCCTTTTCCAAAGACAGCTTTTTCTTGTGGTCATATTCTTCCATATCCGGAAGCATATCGGCAGTACTCCTGCTTTGCTCCGCCATACCAAAGAGGTCAAGCTGACCCTCTATATTCCTTTTCCTGCTGTTCTTAAAGCCGTCGTAAACAGGGGCATAGTATGCCATATACTGAGCCCTTTTGCCGCCCAGTGAATCAAAGGCGCCTGCCAGTATAAGGTTTTCAATAGCCTTTGAGTTGACATTGCTGCCCATTCTCTCTATAAAGTCCGTAAGGCTTGTAAAATAGCCGTTTCGTTCTCTTTCCGCAGACATATAGTCTATTATCTGTGTGCCTACGCCCTTTACCGAAGAAAGTCCATATATTATATTGCCATCGTCTGAGGCAGAAAATCCCGAAAATCCCTGATTGATATCGGGAGGCAGTATCCTTATACCCATACGGCGGCAGTTTACAATATATCCTGCCAGCTTTGTGGGATTACCCAGTACGCTTGTCATAAGGGCTGCCATAAATTCAACGGGATAGTGTGTCTTGAGCCATGCCGTCTGAAAAGCGACTACCGCATAGGCGGCGGCGTGTGACTTATTGAAGGCATAGGAGGCAAAGCTTATCATTTCGTCAAATATGGTATTTGCCACATCCTCGGGTATACCGTTGGCAATACATCCCGGCACATCATCTATACCGTGTATGAAGTACTCCCTTTCCTTAGCCATAACATCAGCCTTTTTCTTGGACATAGCACGTCTTACCATATCGCTACGGCCAAGAGAATAGCCTGCAAGACTTTGTACTATCTGCATGACCTGTTCCTGATATACTATACAGCCATAGGTATCCTTAAGTATAGGTTCAAGGGCAGGATGCCTGTAGGTAGCCTTGTCGGGATTGTTCTTGCCGTATATATACTGCGGTATAAAATCCATGGGACCCGGGCGGTAAAGTGATATACCTGCAATTATATCCTCCATACAGGATGGCTTAAGCTCCTTCATAAAGGATATCATACCGCTGCTTTCAAGCTGAAAAACACCCTGTGTCCTTCCCGAAGCTATAAGCTCGTAGGTTTCCTTGTCATTATAATCTATATTGTTTCCGTTATAATTTGTTCCGTATCTTCTGTTGATCTCGTCAAAGGCATTCTTTATTACCGTAAGTGTCCTCAGACCTAAAAAGTCCATTTTAAGAAGTCCCAGCTCCTCACAGGTAGTCATATCATACTCCGTGGTCACAGAATTATCCTTTACATTCAGGTTAAGAGGAACATAGTCCATAACAGGCTTGTCTGATATTATAACGCCTGCGGCGTGAGTAGAAGTATGGCGGGGAAGTCCCTCCAGCTTCATAGACATATCTATAAGCTTTTTAACATCGGGCTCACTTTCATATATTGTGGCAAGCTCACGGTTTTTCTTAAGAGCCTTTTCTATAGTGATATGCAGCTCGTTAGGTATAAGCTTTGCTATTCTGTCGCCGTCAGCATAGGACATATCCAAAGCCCTTGCCACATCTCTTATGGCATTTCTGGCAGCCATTGTACCAAAGGTTATTATCTGAGCCACCTGGTCTGCGCCGTATTTCCTTATTACATAATCTATTACCTCGGGACGTCTTTCATAGCAGAAGTCTATATCTATATCGGGCATTGTAACTCTTTCGGGATTGAGAAAACGCTCAAATATAAGAGAGTATTCTATAGGGTCGATATCCGTTATCTTAAGGCTGTAGGCAACTATGGAGCCTGCGGCGGAGCCTCTTCCGGGACCAACGGGAATATCGTTGTCCTTGGCATACTTTATGAAATCCCATACTATAAGGAAGTAATCTACAAAGCCCATAGAGTTTATAACGCTAAGCTCATAGTCCATTCTCTCTTTGAGCTCAGGCGTAACGACCTCATATCTTTCCTTTATGCCTTTTTCGCATATGCTCTTAAGATATTCAAAGGCAGTGTAGCCCTCCGGAACGTCAAACTTAGGCAGCTTGTATTTGTGGAACTCAAATTCCACATTGCACTGCTCCGCTATTTTATTGGTATTTTCACATGCCTGCTGAGCATAGGGGAAAAGGGAGTACATTTCCTCGGGAGATTTGAGATAGAACTGTCCGCCCTCATAACGCATCCTGTTAGGCGTATTTACATTAACTCCCGTCTGTATGCACAGAAGTATATCGTGGGCCTCGGCATCCTCTGACAGTATGTAGTGTGAATCATTTGTAACGACAAGAGGTATATTTGTTTCGGCATTCATTCTTATAAGCGCCTGATTTACCTCTCTCTGCTCAGGCATACCGTGATCCTGAAGCTCAAGATAAAAATTGCCCTCTCCGAAAATGTCATAGTACTTAAGCGCCACTTCCTTGGCATAGTTATAGCCCTTCCTAAGCACGGTCCTTGCCACAGGTCCCGCAAGGCAGGCGCTTAAGGCTATAAGTCCCTCGTGATATTTTTCAAGCAATTCCATATCGACTCTGGGCTTTTTATAAAAGCCCTCCGTAAAGCCGTATGACACAAGCTTTGTAAGATTGGAATAGCCTGCGTTGTCCTTTGCAAGCAGCACAAGATGATAGTAAAAATTTTCCTCGGAGGCATCCTTGTCAAAGCGTGAGGTATTTGCAACATATACCTCGCAGCCTATTATGGGCTTTATACCCGCTGCCTTTGCCGCCTTGTAAAAATCTATACAGCCGTACATGGCGCCGTGGTCTGTTATTGCAAGGGAATTCATTCCAAGCTCCTTTGCACGCAAAACAAGCTCACCTATTTTAGCCGAGCCGTCAAGTAAGCTGTATTCAGTATGAACGTGTAAATGTGTGAACTGCTTTGTCATAGTGCTTTCTCCATATACTAAAATATACCTATATAAAGTATACCACACTTTTTGCAAAAATTATATACTTATTTGATAAAATATGTTATACTTTAACCATGAGGTGAACAAAAATGGAATTATGGAGAGATAAAATAAGAAAAATAGAACCCTATGTGCCTGGAGAACAGCCTGAGGGCAAGGATATAATAAAGCTTAACACAAACGAAAGCCCCTATCCCCCCTCACCTATGGTGAAAAAGGCTATAGAGGAATACAACTGCGAAAATTTAAGGCTTTATCCCAGCTTTGTATGCAAGGGTCTGAAAGCCGTATTAATGGATACATATAATGTCAGCCAAGACGAAATATTTCTTGGCAACGGCTCAGACGAGGTGCTTGCTCTCAGCTTTATGACATTTTTCAATTCGGACAGGGCAGTGCTTTTCCCCGACATAACCTATTCATTTTATGACGTATGGTGTTCCCTTTACAGCATACCCTATAGGAGAATACCCCTTGACAATAGCTTCAGGATAGTGAAGGAGGACTATTTCGGAGAAAACGGCGGCGTGGTAATAGCCAATCCCAATGCGCCTACAGGAATATATATGGGGCTTGAGAGCATAGAGGAAATAATAGAAAACAACAGGGACTGTATAGTCATAATTGACGAAGCATATATAGACTTCGGCGGAAGGTCAGCCGCAGAGCTTATACATAAATACGATAATTTTGTAGTAGTACAGACCTACTCCAAGTCCAGAGCCTTAGCAGGCATAAGGGTAGGCTATGCCATGGCAGACAAAAAACTCATAGAGGCCATGGAAACAGTGAAGAACAGTTTCAACAGCTACACTCTTAACTCTCTTTCTCAGATAATAGCCGAGGCGTCTGCAAAGGATAGGGAGTATTTTAATAAATGCTGCGGCAATATCATAAGCACAAGAAAGTGGACAGTGGACAGACTTTCCGAGCTTGGCTTTGACACTCTTCCAAGCTCGGCCAATTTCATATTTACTACAAATAAAAGCATAGATGCCAAGACGCTTTTTGAATATCTGAGGGAACAGAATATAATAGTAAGATATTTCAATAAGCCGAGGATAGACCAATATCTCAGAATAACAATAGGAACACGGGAACAAATGGAGAAATTAATAGAAGCACTAAGGAGGTACTGATATGAAAAAGGCAATATTGCTCACGATCATACTGACGGCGCTTTGCGTATGCAATACATATGCCCGAACCCTGAAGGAACCCGAAGAAAAATATACCGAGGAAGAAATTGCTCAAAGGCTCTTAGATGGTGACGACATTGCCTTTACCGATATTTTCTTTGCAGAGGGCAGCGATATGCCTATGCCTATGGCAGTCAGCGATATAGACTCCACGCTGTATTATGACCAGCTTACAGATTATGAAAAAGCCATATATAACGGCTATGCGTCCTCAGCAGATAATATGAAGGACGGTGTATCTATGTCGGAGCTTGTACATATTGAAATACCTGTCAGCGGAGCGGATAAGGATAATTATAATCAGAAGATACAGGAGGCTACAGGCTATCCTCTTGTAAAGCTTTTATCCCGTCCCGCATATGTTTATTTCTATATGGATCATCCCGAAAAATTCTGGGTCGATCTCAATAAGCTTGCCTATGGCATAAGCATCAACATATATAAAGACAGAATATCTATTGATGCGCAGCTACATGGAAGAACAGATTATGAAAACTATTGGCCCGGATGTTATACGTCACAGGAGCAGCTTGATGCCGATATACAGGCTATGGACAGCAAAGTAAATGAAATAATTTCAGCCCTGCCCGAAAATGTATCCGATTTCTACAAGGTAAAATATTTTACGGAATGGCTGACGCAGCACAACACCTATAATACCTATATAGCAAATAAGAGCAAATATCCCAAGGAATTTATAGATGGTCTGCGCTATCCCTATATAGCCCCTTCCGCACTTTTATACGGCGAAGGTAATGATGATACAAAATATCCTGTATGCGAGGGCTATGCCGAGGCCTTAAAGATACTTTGCAATAAGACGGGAGTAAAGGCTATGTGTATGACAAGCTCAACTCATAAATGGAATGCAGTAAAGCTTGACGGCAGATTTTATTTCAGCGACCCTACATGGTGCGATACAACAGGCTATAGCAGCACAATGCAGAATTATACATATCTGCTCATAGGCACAGAGAAAATGAAGGAGCTTGACGGAGGACATGATCACGATATAGCTTATCAGACAGATCTTGAGGCGCCGACTATAGCGCAGAAAATGTATATAGAGGATATGGGCTTCCCTGTTTATAGCACAAGGACATACAACTACAGATATCTGGATATCGACAACAACAATCTGATCGACCTTGAGGACGCAAGAGAGCTTTTAAGACAGGCGTCAGGCATAAAACCTCAGACTGCCCATAATATGACAGGAAATGCAAATATCGATCTTCTGGACTCTATAAAATTCAATTCCCTTATGATAGGATAATTTTCAACACCGATCTTCATATTTATGGATATCGGTGTTTTTTTGTAAAAATATCATTGACAAAATTGGTCTATTGTTGTAGACTTAATATGAGGTCTACAACTGTAGATATAATATAAAGGAGACAGGACTATGGATAACTACAGACTTTGTGACAGCGAATACAGATTTATGACTATAGTGTGGGAAAGCGTGCCAATAAACTCAGGCGAGCTTGTAAAGCTCTGCCTTAAAAAGCTGGGCTGGAAAAAGTCCACTACATATACTGTTATAAAGCGGCTTTGCGAAAGAGGCTTCATAAAAAGCGACAACGCAGTGATAACAAGTGTGATACCAAAGGAAAGGGTACAGCTTGAAGAAACGGAATTTTTTGTGGACAGGACATTTAACGGCTCCATATCCGATCTGGTAACGACATTTCTGGACAGCAGAAGGATATCGCAGAAAGAGGCGGATAAGCTCAAAAAAATAATTGACGAAAATATGAGGTGAGCCTATGGCAACATTTATAACAAGGCTTATAAATATGAATATCACAGCCGCCTATGTAATTGCTGCCATATATATAATAAGGCTTTTTATAATAAAACTGCCTAAAAAATATTCATATATGCTCTGGATATTTGCAGGCTTTCGGCTTGTATGTCCCTTTTCCCTACCCTCTGCCCTGAGCCTGTTCAATATATCATTTCTGAGAAATACAGGTATGAAATATGTGCCTTACGATATGGGAAATGCAGCAGTACCTACAGTAAACACGGCAGCAGAACAACTGAGTTCTTCCGCAAACAGCTTACCTCCCACGGCAGGCACAGATACTATGTTAAGCATAATGTTTTTAATATGGCTCGGAGTATTTTTGACTATTATTGTACATAAGGCTATACTGTATATCAATACATATAAAATGGTAAGCAAAGCAGTCATATATAAGGATAATATATATCAGTGCGACAATATCCCCACACCCTTTGTTATGGGGATTTTTAAGCCTAAGATATATATTCCTTTCCGAATGAGTAAAAAGGAGCTTTCCTACATAATATGCCACGAAAAGCATCACATAAAAAGGCACGATACCCTTATAAAAGCGGCAGCGTCGCTCCTTGTGAGCATACACTGGTTTGACCCCCTTGTATGGCTTGCATACCGCAGTATGACCGCGGATATGGAGGAAAGCTGTGACGAGGCTGTAATTGAGGCTATGGGCGAGGAAATAAAGGGCGATTATTCCGCATCCATACTGTCCTTTGCCCTTAACCGCAGACCTATGCCCCTTTCATTCGGCGAAGGCTCGGCAAAAAGACGTATAAAAAATGTGCTGTCATATAAAAAACCTAAAAAGATAATTTCTGTTCTCGGTATCGTGCTTATAATAGTTACTGCAGCTATCTGCACCACAAATTCCGTGATTTATTCTGCGGACAAGCATATACTTATTGAAACACAGGATTGTTCCCAAGCAGTTATGCTTATGAAGGAAAAGCTTATAAATGGATATATGGATGAGGTAATAAGATATGGAGGGCAAAATGTTGTAATAGGTATGCCCTTTGCCCTTGAATGCGAGGGTAAAAGCAATAGCTATTATTATTTTCCTTTGCTTAATCATGGTGTTATAACAGGCTTTATATCGGCAGCCATTACTCCCGAAGAGGGTATTACGGCAGCAGGTATAGGCAAGGGGCTTTTTGCAGATATAGATGAGAGCAGTCTTGAAAGGCTCAGAGATGGCAATGCGGGCATTGCCTATATTATATACATGGACAAATCAGGAGGTATATATGCTGTTTCGGGGGATAATAAAATTAATATATCCCGTACACATGACAGAGATGAAATATCCTCTGACGCTCTGCCTGAAGATATAAAAAGAACAGTTGTGGACATTACAAAGCCTATGAATATAGCTATACCGCAGGAAAGACAGTTCAGTATTTATGAAAGGGATATGTCAGAATATAAGTATTACAAAAAAATAGCAGACTATCTCTATAATGAAGCCTTTAAAACATTTTCTCCCTATTATGAGATACTGGATATGAGTGTTTTCAATTACAGGGAAAATACGATCGGCAAGGAAGCTGAAATTATTCTGACCTTTACAATGGATCATAAGAATTTTGACAGAGAGCCTGATATTGCTGCAAATTCAAAAAATAACCGTGATGATACATACTATAGAGAATATTTGCAGCCTAAAACAATGAACTTCCTGCTGCGCTTCACTGTAGATGAAAACGGAGCTTTTACAATGTATACTGATTCAGACCCTACAACAGGCATAAAATGGGAAAGGTCAGAAATACATGATGCCCTGTTGAACATGGGAAATGACGAACAAATAGTAGGTCATATATCCGTAAGGTCTGAATCCTGGCTAAAGTAATAAAAAGAGTACAGCAGCGGCAATAATCACTGCTCTTTAGTTATATCCTTTGGCTGCATATCCTTCAAGGCATACTCTATGCACTGAATTACGATTTTATATACAGAAATGTAAAAAAACATAAGGAGGTCATTATATGAAGAAATTTTTAGCAATGCTTATGGCTGCAGTATTTATGCCTGCTGCCGTATATGCAAATGTAAATGCAGACAAACCCATACTTATTGAAACACAGGACTGCTCAGAGGCAATTAAGGTGCTTAAGGAAAAATTTCCCAACGGATATGCAGACACGATCGCTCGTCACATAGGCAGAGATTTTGTAATAGGCACGCCCTTTGCCATTGAATACACCGACGGCAGTACCAACGGCTGTTTCTATCGTTTCCCTATTATATCAAACGGTGTTATAAAAGGAAATATAGACGTTTCTGAATTTAAACACGGTCTTGATATTGCCTCTTCAAGCTATGACGGTCTTATAATGAGCGGTGACGAAAGCTGCTGGGATGAACTTAAGGATGGCAATGCGTATATAATACACCAAGGCGATACAATGCGTACATTTGCTACCTTTGGAGATAAAAACGTGCTGCTTTCTCCCTATTATGAGAATGAAAAGGACCTGCCTGTACCTGTGCCTGTTGAGGCTGAAAGAACTGTCGTGGATATTACAAAGCCACTGGATATAGAAACAAATGTATCTCTTAACGACGAGGAAATGAGCCTGTGGCAGTATGCCGACGAAATGCACAGACCCATTATGGTAGTCAGTGCCGATGAAATGGGAGCAGTAATTAAAAATGACAGACTTCTTGTACCTCTCAGAGCTATAGGAGAAGCTATGAACTGTCAGGTCGAATGGATAGCTGAGAGCAAAACTGCTGTTGTAAAGGGCGAAAAAAATGTGGAGTTTATTATAAATAAGCCTTGCTACAAAATAAACGGAGAGATCTATAATACAGATGTACCTGCCGAAATAATAAATGGTAAAACATACATACCTATGAGAGCCGTAAGCGAGGCTTTGGGCGCAGGTATTGCTTATAATGCAGAAAGCGGATTAATTACATTAAGCTACTAGCGCAACCGTGATTTTATATATGAGGTAACGTAATGAACAGATTTATAATACAGCTCATAAACATGAATATCACAGCTGCCTATGTTATTGCAGTAATATATATAGTAAGACTTTTTATAAAAAGAATGCCTAAAATATATTCCTATATACTCTGGATATTTGCAGGGTTTCGGCTTATATTCCCTTTTTCAGTATCCTCTGTATTCAGCTTATTCAACATTTCATTTTTAAGAAATACGGAATATATGCCTGTCAATATAGTACACAGAGAAATTCCCCCTGTGAATACAGCACCTGTCAGTACGTCTGTTAATACTGCTTTGGATATGGGAGTAACATCAGTTGTAGACCCTATAAAAATACTGTTTTTAATATGGCTGGGAGTGTTTTTAGCTATTTTGATATATAAAATCGTATTGTATATCAAAACAGCCGAAATGGTAAACAAAGCAGTTATATATCGGGATAATATATATCAGTGCGACAATATCCCCACACCCTTTGTTATGGGAATTTTTAAGCCTAAAATATATATTCCTTTCCGTATGAGCGAAAGGGAAATGTCATATATAGTATGCCACGAAAGGCATCACATAAAAAGGCACGATACCCTTATAAAAGCGACAGCATCGCTCCTTGTGAGCATACACTGGTTTGACCCTCTTGTATGGCTTGCATACCGCAGTATGACCGCGGATATGGAGGAAAGCTGCGACGAGGCCGTAATTGAGGCTATGGGCGAGGAAATAAAGGGCGATTATTCCGCATCCATACTGTCCTTTGCCCTTAACCGCAGACCTATGTCCATTTCCTTTGGCGAAGGCTCTGCCGAAAAACGTATAAAAAATGTGATTTCCTACAAAAGCCCCAAAAGGATAATTGCGCCTTCAGGCATTGTACTTATTATAATTGCCGCCTTTATATGCACTACAGACCCTATGGCGGAAGGCCCTTCCGATACCCGTGTGATCATACCGAATGCCAATGATACATATGCATATCCCACTGACGCACCTGTACTGCTCTTTGCAAACGGCAGTATAGTTTCCGAAAAGCAGGTGCTTACCAGAAATGGCATTACATATGTGCCTGTCAGAGCTATAGCAGAAAAGCTGAACGTAGACGTGGAGCAGCAGGCAGATACCCTAATAATAAAAAATTCAGGTATGAAGGTAACGATAGGCGCCGATACCCCTATGGTGACAGTATACGGAAAACAACAGCAGCTTAATGCCCCGCCCCTTAAGGCAAAGGGCTCTCTGTACATTTCCGCAGAGGATATAGGCACCGTGTTCAGGTGTAGCAGTATATACACCGACAGCGACGCCCTAAGGGGAATAAAAATAATAAGCCTATGCAGCACGGAAGGCAGGACGCTCATAACTGAGGCAAAGGCTATAGAAAAAGCGGCGGATATACATTACAGCGACCTTCTGCCTGACGTGTACAGGTATATGAAAAAAGTGCATAACACAGATAAAAGAGTTATGGACTTGGGAAGATATTACTATGTGCAGCTTTTTGATACGGATACGGCAGGTGTTCTTATAGACAGGTATGTCTCTGACAGTCAGAAGGCTTATATTGTAAGCTCACATTCCATAGGCGATCCCGATACATTGCCCGATAGGGTAAACAGATACTAAAGAGGAGGATGACTTATGAAAAGACAAAACAAGATCGTTATAATAATAAGCCTGATACTATTATTTTCAGGTATTGCCTATGCCATATATTATACAGCAAACGGTATAGCCGAAAAAACGGCGCTTTCGTACAGCGGTATGGAATATAAGCTTTTGTATGAACAAGCCGCCCTGCCCGCAATAGCATTTTCACTTTCAGCGCTTATAACTACAGTTGTTTCGGGGCTGTGTCTGAGAGTTACATCAAGGACTGCCGCAAATGCTTTCACATCTCTTTCTGTTGTTTGGATACTGTTTTACTACATTATGCTGGCAGGCTGCTTTATACACGGTATGACAAGTGCATATTTCCTTATGTTATATAAATATACGGATATATGGTCTTTCGTACTAAGCGGTGTGTTCCTCGGACTTGGTACCTGTGAAAAAATATAAAAAATATTAAGAGAGCGCCCATGCCGACGCTCTCTTTTGTTATGCACTATATGATGTATCTGTCCTCTAAGCAGCCGAAGTATTTTTACATACTCTGCATTCCGCTGTCCTCTACATTTTTATACCGCAGAGGAATAAAGTTTTTTAAGCTGGTGATAGGTCTAATAGTATGTGAAACTCTGTCAAAACGGCTGAATACAGTAGATTCAAAGAGTATATAATTTCCCCAGCCGTCTCTTTTTTCAAAAAGGAGTATGTGGTAAAAGGGAGCGTCCAAAGCGTCTCCTGCCTTAAGGTCCGAACTGCTTATGGGATCGGCAATGCCTTGTATAGTGTTGGTGCTGTATTTCTGAGTTTCTCCCCAGCACAGTCCCACAAAGCCTGAGCAGTCGTGACCAAAGGTATCGGGAACAAGGGCAGGGCCCGGAGAGTTTATATTTCCTACACGTCCGCCGCTTGCCATACCCGCATAGTACTCTTCCATAGTACAGTTTCCGCCCCAGCAGTACGGCATAGAGGTATAGTTTCCGGGACCCATAACAAAGCGAGGTGCTGCCCAGCCCGGAAGAGGCAGAAGATTTACCTCGTTACAGCTCCAGTTAAAGGAATGAAAATCCATGGCATTTTGCATTATCTGTTCTCTGGTTATTGCCTTTGTGGGATCGGGGGTAATTGTTTCCGAAGACATTGATGGCGGAATGACCTCATCAAGCCGTGATGTATATTCTCGTGTAGATTCTTCATCGGGCTTTGCCGTTATAATAAGCTCTACGCCGTTTTTAAAGGCATTCAGGGAATATATCTGTCCGTTTATGCTTTTATCCTGATTGGTTATATGTTTATACTGTTCGGGAAGCTGGCGCACATACTTTTCCTGACCCTGGGGATCGATAAAGACTAGCCTTGACTCAACTATTGTCTGATAGCGGTCGTCAGTCTCAGATTCATATATTTTCAGATATGTGCCGCCTTCCCCATCACTGCCGAAATACTGCGCTCCGGAAAGAAAATGCTTAGTATGTATGGGTATCTCACGGGCATTTCTGCCGTCAAGGTCTGTAATTATGATCCTTCCGCTGCCGCCTGTTTGCATATCATAGGCTGTAAGCTGTGTTTCATAAAGTGTATTTTCGTCAAAAATACGGCCGTTATAGCTTTTTACCTTATTTATGTCAATGCCTGCGGTATCAAAGTCAAATTCATATGTAATACCTTTCATACCGTCGAAAAAGACAATATATATCTTTTCTCCCAAAACCATGAAATCAACTATGGCCTCCGTCTGTACGTTGTAAAGAGCCATAGTTTCCGTAATATCGGTGCCTATACGCATTATTGAAAAATCATTGCGCAGTATATAGATAGCCCCATTTGATGCAGCGACCTTTATACCGTAAACAAGACCTGCATTATGACTGCATATGAATTTATTATTTTTAAATTCAAGTACCGTGTTGTCAATAGAATTAAGTATATATACGGTATCTCCGTCAACTGCAAAGTCTTCGGGACCCAGTATATTTGCCTTGAAATCCATGAAGTAATTCAGAAGGCTGTTTCCTCTGATGCCTATATCAACGGATACCAAAAGCTTGTCATTGCTGTTCATATTTATCCTTCCTTACAAAATATATTCAATATAATGTTTACTTAGTTTATTTATACCCTAATAGAATTGATTTGTCAATGCCGTAATATAAAAATTCATAAAATCAGTCGCCAAAGGGCGGAGTATAGTAATTTTGTATCATCTTATTTACAGCAGCATATTTCAATGAATTAAATTGATTTGTATGTTTACAAAAACATATTGTATTATATTATTAAATATGATATGATTAAAAAAGGGTTTATATTAAGGAGGTGTTTTTATGCTGTCACCAAATAGCGATGCTTATGCCATAAGAGGAAATTATGTTTATTTTTCAGAGGGAAAGGCTTTCTGCAAAAAAGCAACCATTGTTGTTATAAACGATACCATATATGATATTTTACCATATGAGCACAAAACGGAAATGCCAAAAATAGATTTGCCTGAGAATGAAGTGATATTCCCCGGGCTTGCAGACCTGCATTCCCATCATGAATACAATATGCTCCCCATATGGGAAAGGCCGAAAAGTGTTCTCCATCCATGGGATAACAGATTTGAGTGGAGAAAATGCGACGCTTACGACAAGGCTATAAAGCAGCCCATGAATGCTCTCAGCGAAAACTGGAACAAGACTATAAACGACCGTGGTCTGACTGCGGGAGACTTGCTTTTGTATTTTGCCGAGATACAGGCTGTAGCGGGAGGCACTACTATACTACAGGAGCCTGCTAAAATAAATGTGCCCGACAGAGAAGTGCTGACTGTCGAGGATACTATTTACGAGGATGCTATTTACGAGGATGAGCCTATATTCAGATACAACTATTTTGCAGAAAAGACAGACCTGTATGTATCGGGTGAGGAAAACGGCACCTTTATAAAAACTCCTCATATGCTGCTGCGAGGCACTCAGTCACCAAAGGAGCTTGGAATAACGTCATCGGAGGACGCAGTTATAAATTCGGTAGTGGACCTTTTTGCGCCTGATGGGGTATACAGAAATATCCAGCCTCATATAGATACCTCAGGCTGGGAGCCTGTGCCAAAGGGTGAGGATGCGCTTATATACTATCTGCGTTCCATAACCCACGGCGAGAAAAAATATCTCGGCTACATAGTTCATCTTGCAGAGGGCAGAGCAGGTGTTCTCAAGCCCGACGGTCTGGGCTGTGACGGGTATTCCGCAAAGGAGCTGCCTCGACTTATTAAAGTGCTTAACAGCCATATAGCGGCGGGAGATATATCCGAAGGCTCTGTAAAGGCTCTTCATATCAATCTTATACATGCCTGCGGCGCCGACCTTAACGACAAGGCGACAATTAAGTTTTTATCCGACCACGGCATAGGTATAATATGGTCTCCCGTATCTAATCTTCTTCTGTACGAGGATACTCCTGATTTTTATGATAGATTAAAGGAAAGCGGCATTACGCTGGCGCTTGGTTCAGACTGGTCGCCAAGCGGTTCAAAGCATGTCTGGGACGAGTGCAAGTTTGCCTATAAGTATCTGAAGCACAGATATCCCCACGACACTAATATAGCCGTCAATATACTTAAAATGGTAACGGTAAATGCGGCAAAGCTCATAGGCTCCAAAAAAACGGGAAATATCAAAAAGGGTAATTTTGCCGATTTCTTTATAATAAAGGGAAGTAAAAATATTGACGGTAATATAAATACTGCCTTGGACGCGTTTTATTCATCTCAGGATGACAGCGTACAGATGGTAGCTATAGGCGGCAATATCATTTACGGCGAATTTCCATACTTTCAACGGCTCAATAGAAATTTTGCCCTTATTCCCACAAATACCCGCAGCCTGAAGTCTAAGGCGGTCTATCTTCCTCCCGATTGGAAAGTCGACCTTGAAAAAGACCTACACAGTCTGGATTTATCCCTTAATGGCATATCCAGAAGTAAATTCAGGAGCAGCGAAGATGAGGACTACAAACGCATAATTAATAACCTTGAAAGGAAGTTTGCAGGCAAGCGATAGTTATTGATATTATAAATTCATAAGGACTGTTGCCTTAAGCATAAAAAAGAAGTTACCGCATTATGGTAACTTCTTTTGGATTTTTTGAAATATTTTTGTTTAACAACCCTTCTACTGGTGAGATCGAAGTTAAAAATTCACACTGCGGAGAATTGTGATAGAGGCTCAGATACCGTTTTTAAAGTAATTTTGTCATATCTTAAGCTCAGGAAAAATCTCTACGCTTCTTTCCAGTATGCCCTGTGTATAGGCTATGAATATACCGTAGTTGGTAACGGGAACGTCCTGTTCGTTGCACAGGGATATCCTGTGCTTCATTTCCTTTTCGTTAAGCATACAGCCGCCACAGTGTATGACTGCCTTGTACTGCTTTAAGTCCTTCGGAAATTCGGTACCGCTGCAAAACTCATAGGTTATGTCCTTGTTTATATGGGCTTTGAGCCATCGCGGTATCTTGACTGTGCCGATATCGTCGCACTGTCTGTGATGTGTGCAGCCCTCAGCAATAAGTACCTTATCGCCGTCACAAAGATTTTCTATGGCTTTTACCGCCTTTATAGCCCCCTGTATATCCCCCTTGTAACGGGCAAAGAGTATTGAAAAGGAGGTAAGAGGTACGCTTTGGGGTACAACCGTTTTCACATAGCCGAAGGCCTGGGAATCGGTGATTACCATTTTAGGCGGCTTTGCCATATTCTCCAGTGTCGCCTTAAGCTCGGTATCTCTGGTGACAAGAGCGGTCGCTCCTGCCTCAAGTATATCCCTTATAGTCTGCTGCTGAGGAAGTATAAGCCTGCCCTTTGGCGCAGCCTTGTCTATGGGTATCACAAGCACGACCGTATCGTTTACATCAAGCTTATCGCCTATTATTTTGAGAGTCATATCCTCGTTTGGCACAAGTCCCGCTATGGTTTCCTTAAGCTGATGTATATTCTCCCCTGTCCTTGCGCTTACCCACATACCCTTTTCAACTGCGTATTTTTCCGTTACCTCGTCGCACTTATTCATTATTATGATATAGGGCAGCTTTTTATCCTCAAAGGCAGATATTATCTCCCTGTCCTCCTGGGATATACCCTGTGTGCCGTCAGCTACAAGCAAAGCGATATCCGTCTTGTTAAGCACATCGTAAGCCTTTTCTATCCTTTTTGCTCCCAGTTCTCCCATATCGTCAAGTCCCGGAGTATCTATTATCATAACGGGACCAAGGGGCAAAAGCTCCATTGCCTTATAAACGGGGTCCGTAGTAGTACCCTTTATAGCTGACACTATGGCAAGGCTCTGTCCTGTAATAGCATTTATTATACTGGATTTTCCCGCATTTCGTCTGCCAAATATACCTATGTGTATTCTGTCTGACTTAGGTGTGGAATTTAAGCTCATACCTGTGCCTCCCTAAAATCGGAAATCCCTCTGTCCGCCTTCAATATCGTAAAGATGCTGTTTAACTATTTCTCTTACCTTTTCCTTGGGAATGTTCTCTATCTCTCTTGCAATAAGCTCCTTGCCTATCCTCTTGGTATCCTCTGACGCATAGTCCTCCAGATACTCGTCAAGAGTCATAAGAGCGTTGGGCAGACAGCAGTTGGATATCTGTCCTGACTTGCAAAGGCTCATGAAACGGTCTCCTGTTCTGCCCTCTCTGTAGCAGGCAGTACAAAAGCTCGGTATATGTCCTCTTCTCATAAGCCAGTTTACGACCTCGTCAAGAGTTCTCTTGTCCTCTACGTCGAACTGCTCGCTCTTGCTGTCCTCAGGCTCAGGCTCCGCATAACCGCCTACGCTTGTTCTTGAGCCGCCGCTTATCTGGGATATGCCAAGCTCCAGCACTCTTTCACGGCAAGCCTTGCTCTCTCTTGTGGAAACTATCATACCTGTGTACGGCACCGCTATTCTTATACAGGCAACTATCTTGGCAAATATATCATCGTTTATTCCGTCCTTAAAGCTGTCTGCATCTATGTCATCGGCATGTCTTATTCTCGGCACGCTTATGGTATGGGGACCAACACCGAATACTGCCTCCATATGCTCGGCATGCATAAGAAGTCCCGCAAACTCGTATTTATACTTTTCAAGACCGAAAAGTACACCAAAGCCCACATCGTCAATACCTGCTGTCATAGCCCTGTCGTGAGCCTCGGTATGGTAAGCATAGTTGCTCTTAGGTCCTGTCGGATGAAGCTTTTCATAGCTTTCTTTGTGATAGGTCTCCTGGAAGAGTATATATGTGCCTATGCCTGCGTCCTTGAGCTTTTTGTAATTCTCAACTGTAGTTGCGGCAATATTTACATTTACTCGCCTTATAGCGCCGTTCTTGTGCTTTATGCCGTATATTGTCTTAATACTCTCAAGAACGTACTCTATAGGATTGTTTACAGGGTCCTCGCCTGTTTCAAGAGCAAGACGCTTGTGTCCCATATCCTGGAGAGCTATTACCTCTCGCTTTATTTCCTCCTGAGTAAGCTTTTTTCTGGCAATGTGTTTGTTCTTCATATGATAAGGACAGTATACACAGCCGTTTACACAGTAATTGGAAAGATAAAGAGGCGCAAACATAACTATTCTGTTGCCGTAAAACTCCTGCTTTATCTCCTTTGCAAGAGCGTATATCTCGTTGTTCTTTTCCTCGTCCTCGCAAACTAAAAGAACAGAGGCATCCCTGTGAGATAAGCCCTTTTTCTTCCTTGCCTTTTCAATAATAGAGTCTATAAGCTCAATATTGTTTTTATTAGCCTCGGCATACTCAAGGGTCTCCATTATCTCCTCGTGAGATATAAATTCCTCTGCTTTCATAGATTTTGGGTTATACATTTTTATTCTCCTTCCTTTCAGGTCAGGTATTACCTTTCCTGTCAGCAATTTAGCTGTAAATTGTCTTTGTGCTTACTCCTTCAAGCTGTCCCAGCTTTCCTGATAAAGCATTTATAATGTCATTAGGCGCATCCAGCACTATACTTATTATAGATATATTTTTCTGTCTGTAGGGGACACCCATTCGCGATACTATGTAGTCGCTGTATTCATGGAGAAGATCGTTTATTCCTCCTGCAGAATTGGTGTCGCTTACAATAATGCCTATAAGAGCTACTCTTGTATCTGTCACGTTATCACCACCTTGTCAATAATTATTATTAATTATAATATCACATTTCTTATTACATATCAACAAAAATTTTATCCAAAATTGACAATATAAAACCCCGGAGTGGCTACGTCAGCAGCGCGAACATGGCTACGTCAGCAGCGCGAATTTTGTCCACTTGACATTTCATTGCTCTTATAATAAAATAAAAACACAGAGGAATACAGTTATATGAGGTCTAAAATATGGAAACCAACACACCTGTTTCAAGAACAATAGAAGCTGCTCAAAGAAATCCCAAGCTTGACGAGGCCTGTAAAAAGGTATTGTCCTTTAAAATAATACTGGCGCATATTCTGAAAGGATGTCTTGAGGAATTTAAAGACATTGATGTAAATGAAATAGCAGACAGATACATAGAAAATAAGCCTCTTATATCAGAGGAGACCGTTCATCAGGATGAAAGAGTCGTAATAGACGGCAAAAATACCGAGGATGTCTCCATAGATGAGGGTGTGGCAAGATATGACATTCTCTTTGATGTCTGTATTCCCGTATCAAATGAGCAAGTAAAGCTTATAATTAATATAGAGGCACAGAGCAGAATAAAGTCCTGGGATAATCTGCTCAGGAGAGCAAGATATTATTGCGCTCGTATGCTGTCACACCAGTACGGCAGAGAATTTGTAAACAGTGAGTATGAAAACATCAAAAAGGTAATTTCCATTTGGGTACTGACAAATCCCTATGCTAATGTCAGAAATACCATAACGAGAATACATCTTACCGAAACAAATTTAGTGGGAAAGGTACCTGATCTCAAAAAGTATTATGATACGGATGAGATCGTCCTTGTCTGCCTCGGCGGTGAGAATGACGATAATTATTCGGGACTTCTCAAAATGCTTGATGTGCTGTTCTCGGAAGATGTAAGCATAGATAAAAAGAAACAAGTGCTTGAAAATGAATATGATATAAAGATGAGTGAGGAAATGCAGACGGAGGTGTATGAAATGTGTGATTATAGCTTAGGTGTATTTGATAAAGGTGTGGAAAAGGGTATAGCACAAGGGATAGAAAAGGGTATAGCACAAGGGATAGAAAAAAACTTACTGGAAAATATAAAGAGTGTTATGGAAAGCTTTGGCGTATCTCTGGAAAAAGCTTTGGAGGCATTGAAGGTTCCGAAGTCTGACTATGCCAAGTATGAGGAATTGCTTAAATAGATTTGCACAAAAAGGCAGAGCATAATGTTCTGCCTTACTTTATATCTTTTCGGAATATATAAGTATAGAGGCTCTTTGTCAATAGTTGGGATAACACCAAATTAAGGGCAGATGACCACCTGTTATTTTAGTGTAGCAGGTGGTTATTTTAATATATAAATTAAATATTTACCCTTTTGCCGGAATTTTTATTTTTATGCGTTTAACTATAATTTCAATACAGATAAAGATATATAAATTAATTATAAAAGTGTTGGTCGGCTTACCGTATAATTATTGCAATACAAGTTTTGTTTTGATATAATCGAAGTATGAGCACTATCAAAGGCATAGTGTGAGATGTTTAGTTTTTCGGAAAAGAATTTGTGAATGGTCGGTGATTTTTATGCGGAGATACTACAAAAGAACATTTAAGTTAATTATAGCCGTGGCCGATATTCTTATTTTTCTTGCGGTTGTTTATCTCTTCTGCGGAGGTCATGACTATTCTGTTGACCAAAAGGAAAATTGCCATAAAATAGGCGTCAGCTATATGACTATGAATAATGAATTCTATACCATACTGAATGAGGAAATCGCGGCAAGGGTGGAATCAGAGGGAGATACATTCATACTCTACGATCCCGCTCTTGATGAGGAAAAACAGCTTGAACAGATAAATTCAATGATAGACGATGGAATTGATGTACTCGTTGTTACTCCCGTAAGCTGGAAAACTCTGACACCTGCCCTTGAAAGAGCAAAGGCTGACGGAATAAAAATAATCGTTGTGGATTCCGAGGTATATGACGACTCTCTTGCGGACTGCACTATAAAGTCGGATAATTATGCTGCCGGAGAGATTATAGGAAAATATGTGGTGAGCAAGGGCGAAAAAAAGCGTTTCGTACTTCTTACCCACAATATTGCCAAATCGGGCATAGACAGGATACAGGGCTTCAAGGACGCTGTGGCAGGCAGTGAAAATATAGAAATTGCGGCAGAGCTTGACTGCGAGGGTCAGCTTGAACTGGCAGAGCCTGTTATGAATGAATTTATTAAAACGGGAGAGAGGTTTGATGCTGTATTTGCATTGAATGATCTGGCGGCGGTAGGCGCAGTGGCAGCCCTTGAGGAAAACGGAATATTGAAGGATACCGATGTATACGGTGTTGACGGCGCTCCCGACGCCAAGGGTCTTATTAAAGAAAATATAATGAAGGGAACGGCTGCCCAGTTTCCCACTGAAATAGGAAAAAGGACAGGAGATGTCATATATCGGCTTTTGGAAGGCAAGGAATGTGAAAGCCTTATACTCGTTCCCGTAGAGCTTATAAACAGCGAAAATATAGATAAGTATGGTGTTGAAAGATGGCAGTAGAAAACAAAAAAGTCATAACTGAAAAAAGCCTGCCCGAATTTGCTATGATACTTATGAAAAACATGAGTTTCATGGTCGTTCTTTTTATTGCCCTTTTAATGTGTATGAGTACATATGGCATAATAGGAGAAGGCAGTGCAAAGGATTTTCTTTCTCAGCTTCCCCATATTCAAGGCGCGCCATGGAAAACACCTATTTTGGCGTTTTTGGGTCTGTGTACTCTTATGCTTATGATAAATATTGAAAAGAGAAATACAAGAACGGTGGTATACTGCTGTATAGCGGAGTTATTACTGGCAGGCTGGCTTACATATATTGTGAATTTCAGCTATACGGGACTTATACTTCTTATTTTTGCCGACTATATGAGATATATAAGGACTACGAAATATACATATTTTATGCTTGCGACTGCTTTTATTATTTATATAATAGCAAATTCAGACATACTTGACGGCTTTTTGGGGCTTGTACCTCTTTCTGCATACATTTCTTACTACAATACATATGTAAGATGGCTGATATCAGGAGCAATAAGTCTGTGCGCAAGCCTTAATTCACTGCTTTTTATAGTGTATATGATATTTATAATACACCGTCAGACCATAGAAAACAGGCATATGCAGAATATGAATAAGCAGCTTAACGATCTGAACAAGCAGCTTAAAGCCGCTAACATACAGCTTGAGGAAAATGCGGAGAAAATTGCGAATATGACAAAGGTAGAGGAGAGAAACCGTCTTGCAAGAGAGATACACGATACCCTCGGTCATGTTCTGACAGGGGTTGTTACAGGCATAGATGCCTGCAATGAGCTTATAACAGTGGCTCCCGAGGTTGCCCAAAAGCAGCTTGAGAATATAGCAAATGCAGCAAGACAGGGTATGACTTATGTAAGACGCTCCGTGAAGGCGCTGCGTCCCGATGTACTGGAAACACTGCCTTTTGCCGAGGCTCTTGAAAAAATGATATCCGAAATGGTGCTTTCCACAAGAGTGCATATAAACTATGAAAATTCCGCCGATTTAGGGAACCTCAGTAATGATGAGGAGGACGTAATATACAGGATAATACAGGAAAGTATTACAAATTCCATGAGGCACGGAAGAGCGACTGAAATAAATATTTCGATAACAAATGAAAACGGAGATATTATAATAGATATATCAGACAACGGCATAGGCTGTAAGAAAATAAAAAACGGCTTTGGATTAAGCCATATGAAGGAAAGACTGGATATGCTTGGCGGCAGTCTCAGTGTTGACGGAAGCCAAGGCTTCAGGGTAAGGGCAGCATTGCCTGTAAGGCTTAAATAAAGGAGAAGGAGCTTATGATAAAGATAACTATAGCAGACGACCAAGAGCTTATGAGGCAAAGTCTTGAAATATTAATAAGCTCTGTAGAGGATTTTGAGGTGACAGACAGCGTTGCCACAGGCAGGGACGTAATACGCTCCGTAAGGGAAAGACGCCCCGATATAATACTTATGGATATAAGAATGCCTGAAATAGACGGTGTTACCTGTACAAAGCTTATAAAGGAAAATTATCCCGATATAAAAATAATAATACTGACTACCTTTGACGATGATGAATATGTTTTCAATGCTCTGAAATACGGAGCCAGCGGATATCTTCTGAAGGGCGTTTCAACAAAGGAGCTTTTTGGCGCCATAAGAAAGGTATACAGCGGAACGGAGCTTCTCAACGAAGATATAGCCTTGAAGGTGCTTAAAATGTTCAGACATATGGCGCAGACCAATATTGCTCTTAATGTAGACAGGAAGGCTTATGATTCTCTGGGCAAGACGGAGCTCAGAGTTATAAAGCAGGTAGGAAAGGGTCTTTCCAACAAGGAAATAGCCTATGAGCTTCATCTGTCCGAGGGCACCGTAAGAAATTATCTTAGCTCTATATTGAGCAAGCTTGACCTGAGGGACAGAACACAGCTTGCTATATGGGCTGTTCAGACAGGCATAATAAACGAGGCAGACGCAGAATAAACGAGGGATATATATGTCTAAGAAAGCTAAAAAAAGAGTATTGCTTTTAATTGTAGTTATAAATATACTGGCAGTTATTTCAATATATACGGATTTTTATGGTCTGGGCAGCAGAAATGTAATAACCGTAGGCGCCTTTACAGGCAGCTACTGGGATGTTCAGAACGGAAATTCATACAAAATACTGGACAGAGCCATAGAGAAATTCAATGAGAAATATCCCGATGTAAGGGTAGAGTATATAAGCGGCATAACGAAGGGAAATTATTCCTCATGGCTCTATGAAAGGCTTCTGGAGGGCAATGCTCCCGATGTATTCTTTGTGTTTGACAAGGACTTCAATTCTCTTTCGGAGCTTGGAGCTATGAAGGATCTTTCGCAAATTATGGAAAAGGATAATGACTTTGACACGGACAAGTTTTATTCTTCCGCTTTCTCCTGCGGCAGCTATAAGGACACACAGTATGCACTGCCCTATGAAAGTGCTGTAAATCTTATGTTTGTAAATAAAAGCATACTTTCAAAGGCAGGTATTTCTATGCCTTCATCAGACTGGACATGGGAGGATTTTTACAACATATGCAGCAGTATTACCCAAGACAGCAACAACGACGGTATAAACGATACATTCGGCGTATGTAATTATACATGGGAGGACGCTATGGTATCAAACGGTGTTGAGCTTTTTGGCAGTGACGGCAGTATTGTAAACCTGAGCAGCGAAGGCTCGGCAGAGGCTCTTGCCTTTATTGAAAGGCTTAATAAGCTCAATGACGGCTATACAGTTACATCAAATGATTTTGATTTGGGAAACGCTGCTTTTCAGCCTCTTATGTTTTCACAGTACAGAGCCTATAAGCCCTATCCCCTGAGAGTAAAAAAGTTTTCAAGCTTTGAATGGGACTGTATAACAATGCCAAAGGGACCGAAAGGAGAAAATACATCCTATATGTACACTCTTCTTATGGCTATGAACAATGATACCCACAATGAAAAATATGCCTGGGAGCTTATGAAAATACTTACCTATGACGAGGAAATACAATCCCTTATATTTGAATATTCCGAAGGGGCATCTCCCTTAAGGAATGTTACGAATTCTCCGGATATTATAAATATGCTTGAAAAAGAGGAAAGCATAAAATCCTCCCTTCTGGACTACGCCATGGAAAACGCTACGGTAACACCGTCCTTCGGAAATTATGATTCTGCCGTGAGAATGATAGATTCTGCAGTAAATGAAATACTTTCGGGAGATTTCAATATAAGTATGTCCCTTATTAAAAAGCAAAGGGATATAAATAACTATATACACAACGGCGCTTGATGCCCTATGACAAATGTCATATTGAATATGACAAAAATAACTTAAAAGTAATGACACATGACAGCTGTTCATGTGTCTTTTTTTTATTATTATATAGCCATAAGAGGAAATGAATATCACCCCTTGAAGCTCTGCCGTTTCGTTTAACCATTACCTACAGCGGATATTCATTTCCTCCATTAAAATAAGCACGGAAAATATCCGAGAGGAGGAATTTTATGAAGTACATTATCATTGTAAGCCACGGCGACTTTGCCTATGGTATGGAAAGCGCTCTTAAAATGCTTGATGGTGGTCAGCGCAACGATATAATTGCCATGGGTCTTACTCCCGATATGGGGTCCGAGGTGTATACAAAGGAATTCAAGGAAAAGCTCAGCGGCATTACACCCGATGACGAGATATTGCTTTTCGGCGATATAGGAGGCGGCTCACCTCTTACAATGGCGGCAAATGTATTGAGCGAAATGGGACTTATGGGGGCTGCGCTTATATATGGAGGGAGCAACCTGCCGCTGGTTCTCAATGCCTCACTTATGAAGGACGTTATGACAGCGGAGGAGCTGGATACATATATACTGGAGGCAGCCAGGGACGAATTAAAGAAAATGGACTTCGGCTCAGAGGATACCGAAGACGAAATATAAAAATCATTTAAAAGGAGGCAAAATTTTATGTCAATTTCATTTGTAAGAGTAGATGACCGTATGATACACGGTCAGACCTGCACAAGATGGGCTCTTGAATATCCCTGCGACGGACTTATTGCCGTAAACGATGCAGCGGCAAAAACTCCCGTATTAAAGGCAGCCTACAAGAACGCCAGCGGCAAGAAAACATTTGTCTGGACTATTGAGGAGTTTCTTGCAAAGTCACAAAAGGTCCTTGACAGCAAGGACAGATATTTCCTTATTACCAAAAATCCTGTAGATATGGCAAAGATACTTGTGGAGGCAGACTTTAAGCAAAGCGATGTAAAGACGGTGATAATAGGTCCCTGCAACGACAGACCGGGCACCGTAAAGCTGGGCAACAATCAGTCTATTACACAGGAGGAGGCAGAGGCTCTTGAAAGCATAATGCAAAAGGGCTACGAGGTAGAATTTGCCCTTACAAAGAGCGATGCCATAGGCAACTGGAAGAAATTCAGAGGACAGTTCGGCTTCTGATAACTTAAATTTTATTCTGAAAGGAGTATGAAAAATGGAGATAAGTTTATTACAGGCGATAATATTCGGCTTATTTGCCTGCCTGTCAAGTGTGCCCGGTATGGGCGGCACGACCATAGGCAACTATACACTGGGCAGACCCCTTGTTGCAGGTCTTATAGTAGGTCTTATAATGGGCGATGTCAAGACAGGCATTATAATAGGCGCAGCAATACAGGTGGTATACATAGCCCTTGTTACCCCCGGCGGAACAGTATCGGCAGACGTCAGAGCCATAAGCTATATAGGTATTCCTCTTGCAATGGTAGCTATAAAGGGTCTTGGTCTTGATCCTGCATCTACAGAGGGTACGGGAATGGCAGTAGCCCTTGGTTCAGCAGTAGGTACATTGGGTACGGTATTATTCTACGGCACAGCCACTATCAACCTTGTATGGCAGCACATAGGCTGGAGAGCAGTGGAAAAAGGCAAGTTCAATCAGCTTTATGCAGTAGATATGGTGCTTCCCTGGATATCCCACTTTATATGCAGCTTCCTGCCTACAGTTATCATTACAATGATGGGTTCCGATATGGTGGATATCATAAAGAATTATCTTCCTATGGACGGCATAGCAATGAAAACTCTCTTTACCGTAGGCAGTCTGCTGCCGGCAGTCGGTGTCGGAATACTTTTAAAGCAGGTTGCATCAAAGCCCACAGACCTTCTTACGTTTTTCTTCGGCTTTGTACTTGCAGCCCTTATGGGTGTGAACCTTATAGGCGCAGCTGTTATCGGCGGTTTCTTTGCAGTTATTCTTTACAATATAAGAATACTCCAGTATAAGACCGCTCATGTTTCCGCATCAGATGGTACTGTGTATGATGACGATGATGAGGAGGATATTTAATATGGCAGAGAAAAAAATTTCCAAGAAAACATTGGCTAAATCATTCAGAAACTGGTATTACGGACATCTTACCTGCTTTTCACAGGAGCATATGCAGACCTTCGGCTATCTTTGCTCAATGCTCCCTATCATAAAGGAGCTGTACGATACACCCGAGGAGCAGCAGGAAGCCCTTCAGACATATACGGCTTTCTTTAATACGGAGCCTCAGCTTGGTACAGTCATCGTAGGCGTTACAGCAGGACTTGAGGAGGCTAAGGCAAACGGCGAGGCTATTGACGGCGAAATGATAAACGGTATAAGAGCAGGACTTATGGGTCCCGTAGCAGGTATAGGCGATTCCCTTGTAGTAGGTACTCTTATCCCCATACTTCTGGGTATAGCTCTTGGCCTGTCAGGCGGCGGTTCACCTCTTGGCGCAATATTCTACATAGTAGTATGGAACCTTGTTGTGACATTAGGTATGAGATTTCTCTACTACAAGGGCTACGAGCTGGGCGGCAAGGCTGTTGAGATAATAGTCGGCGAAAAGGCAAATGCCATAAGAGAAGCAGTAGTTATGCTTGGTACTATAGTTATTGGCGCCGTTGCCGCAAGCTGGATAAATATTACAACATCTTTTAAGATGCTTAACGCAGACGGCGGTACTATTATAGACCTTCAGAGTACCTTAGACGGAATATGTCCCAAGCTTTTGTCAGCGGCAACGGTTATTTTATGCTGGTGGCTTATGAGCAAGAAAAAAATATCACCGACTATAGTAATGCTTATTCTGGTAGTAATAGCGTTCGTAGGTGTACTTCTCGGCTTCTTTGATCCGGGTCTTTCATACTAAAATAAAAAAAGGAGGATAATATCATGAAACAACTGAGCAAAAAGGAGCTTCTGGCAGAGGCAAAAGCTCAGAGCAAGGCTCTTGATACAATAAGAAAATGGCTTGCCGCTGCCATAGGAATCTCAACTGTAAGCGTAGCTCTTATAGTGTTTGGCTTTATGGGAGAGAGCGTACATATGCTGATAGGTATTATTGGTATTGTCCTTCTTGTTTTATCTGCCGTGGCAGCCTTACTCATAAATCTGGGACTTAAAAGAGGCGCAGAAAATGTAAAAAACATATTGGCGGCGGCGGAAAATATGTAAAGGTGTGAAAATATGAAAATATCGCTTATATGTATGGATATTGACGGAACACTTGTAAACGATAATAAGAACATTTCCGATAAAAATATAGCTGCCCTTAAGAAAGCGTCGGATATGGGCATAAGGCTTGCCCTTGTATCGGGCAGATATCCTGCCGGAGTAAGACATATAGAAGAGCAGCTTGGCATAAGGTGTCTTAAAGCCGCTATTGCGGGAGCTTATATATTCGAGGGGGACAAATGTCTTTATTCCCAATACATAAGCAGGGAAACAGCCTATCGGGTATATGATATTGCAAAGAAGGAAGGCGGCGACTGCTGGTTCTTTTCGGGAGAAAACTGGTATGTTACAGCTATGAACAAGTGGGTTCGGGCTGAAATGCTGTATGTGGCGGCAAGCCCCGACGTAGTTACAATAGATGAGCTTGACAGTATTATACTTAACAGAAATGCTGTCATAAACAAGGCTCTTGTCACAGGCTCTCCCGATATTGTCAAAAAAATACACAAAATTCTGAGCAGTATGGAGTTCAACGCACAGCTTGGCTTTTCCTCCGACACATATCTGGAGGTAATACCGAAAGGTGTTGACAAGGGTACCGCTCTTGAAAGGCTCTGTGAAATATATGACATACCTCTTGAAAATACTGTGGCCTTCGGCGATGAAGAGCTTGATATACCCCTTATAGAAAAGGCAGGTATGGGTATCGCCATGGGCAATGCAGTCAAGGAGCTTAAGGATAAGGCTGATTATATAACTATAAGCAATAATGAGGCAGGCATAGCATATGCCCTTTATGATTTGAAAATAATACAATAAGGAGGATAATTATGGTATCATTTGAATTTACAGTACAGGACCCCAATGGTCTCCACGCAAGACCTGCAGGTCAGCTTATAAAGGAAGCTATGAAATGCAAAAGCAAGGTCACTATTAAAAACGGCGACAAATCAGCAGATGCAAAAAGGCTTTTCAATGTAATGGCTCTTGGAGTCAAGGGCGGAGATGTCCTTACCGTTGAGGTAGAGGGAGAATCGGAGACACAGGATGCCGAAAGCTTTAAGGCATTTGTTACGGAAAACATATAATGCTCTGTTTATAAGGAGGAGATAATGTGTATGTCTTAAAGGGAAAAACAGTATTTGCGGGAATTGCTATCGGCAGAGTGAATGTCCTCAAAAAGGAAAGAAGCAATGTAAGAAGATACAGAGTTGAAAACACAGAGGAGGAGCTTGAAAGATTAAAGACCGCTATGGAAAGGACCGACAGGGAGCTTGAGGCTCTTTATGAAAAGGCTCTTAAAGAGGTAGGAGAGTCGGGAGCAATGATATTTGACGTACACCGTATGATGCTGCAGGATCAGGATTATACCGACTCCATAGAAAATATCATAAGAGGACAGGAGGTAAATTCGGAATTTGCCGTTGCCGTTACGTCGGATAACTTTGCGGAAATGTTTTCTGCTATGGAGGATGAATACTTAAAAGCCAGAGCAGCGGATATAAAGGATATTTCGGAAAGACTTATATCAGTCCTCAAGGGTGAAAGCGGCATTGCAGAAGGCTCCGAGGAGTCTGTTATACTGGCGGCGGAGGACCTTTCTCCCAGCGAAACGGTACAGCTTGACAAAAGCAGGATACTTGCCTTTGTAACAAAATATGGCTCATCAAATTCACATACTGCCATACTTGCAAGGACTATGAGCATACCCGCTCTTATAGGTGTGGACTTCAGTGAGGAGATAGACGGCGTTACGGCTATAGTAGACGGCATAAAGGGAGAGATAATAATAGAGCCTGACGCAGAGACCCTTGCAAAATACAGGACAATGCAGAAGGAAGAAGAGGAAAAGAAAAAACTCCTTAAGGAAATGAAGGGCAAGGAAACCGTAACAAAGAGCGGCAGAAAAATAAGACTGTATTCAAATATAGGCGGTACGGGAGACCTGCCTGCGGTCCTTGAAAATGACGCTGAGGGGATAGGACTTTTCAGAAGTGAATTTCTTTATCTTGAGAAGGAGGACTATCCTACAGAGGAGGAGCAGTTTGCGGCATATAAGACAGTAGCGGAATCCATGGCGGGAAAGCTTGTGGTCATAAGAACGCTGGATATAGGCGCAGACAAGCAGATAGACTACTTCGGGCTTGATAAGGAGGATAATCCCGCTCTCGGCTACAGGGCAATAAGGATTTGTCTTGACAGACCCGAAGTGTTTAAAACACAGCTGCGGGCATTGTTAAGAGCAAGCGCCTATGGAAATATAGGAATAATGTTCCCTATGATAATTTCCGTAGACGAGGTAAGGCGCTCCAAAAAATACATAGAGGAAATAAGCTCAGAGCTTAAGGCAAGCGGTATTGCCTGCGGAAACCCCGAAATAGGAGTCATGATAGAAACTCCCGCATCGGTAATGATAAGCGAGGAGCTTGCTAAAGAGGTGGATTTTTTCAGCATAGGCACCAATGACCTTACCCAGTACACTCTTGCAATAGACAGGCAGAACTTAAAGCTAGACAGCATAAATGACACCCATCACCCTGCAATATTGAGGATGATAAAAATGGCTGTTGAAAACGGTCATAAGCACAATACATGGGTGGGCATATGCGGTGAGCTTGGAGCAGACCCTGAGCTTACGGAAACCTTTGTGAAAATGGGTATTGACGAGCTTTCCGTATCACCTAACTTTATTCTTCCTCTCCGTAAGGCAATAAGAAGCTTAGAATAAAATATACGAAAGAAAAGGTAATAATGGTAATATAACGGTTACTTAAGAATCTGTCGTGTTAAAGCTTTGGTTATGTTAGAAACTCGACCCTATCGACAGCCCAACGCAAATGTATTTTAAATTCAACGAAGTGGTTGGGCTGCCACTTCCCCTTGCG